>PNKB01000322.1 GCA_013997645.1 Cyanobacteria bacterium PR.3.49 | reverse complement strand
ATCCAAAACGCCTGCGTTCAATGCTGTAGAAAGTGCCGCATCCAAGCGCTTTCGGCTGGCTAGAAGAACTTCGCTGAATTCGTCTGCCGAAGTCGCCTTTCGAAGCTCAACTCTCACATTCTTAAACTCATCTTTCGCATCCAGAACCGCTTGCTTCGACTGCAATATTGAGCGCAATAAATCCGGGTCATCTTTTGTGAGTTCTTCCAGTTTTGCGAACGTTTTGAGGAGGTTGTTGATCAGCACAGGCAGCATGCGCTCTGTCTCTGCCAGTCCGTTCTGATAGCGCTTCTTCATCACGCCGATTTTGGCAACATCCCGGATAATTATGTTGACGCACTCGTTGACCTGACGCTTGTGATCGAGCCGCTCCGCTTCTCGCTCCACATCCTCTTGCAAGCCGATCAGCACGCTGAACATGGCGATTTCGAAGCACACAGGAATGCTGACCAGGAGCAGACCTTTATGCAGTAGAGTGAGTTTCACGGGAGTTGCAGAGCTGGGAGAAAGCGGGACGTGCCGGAGCAATTGCTTTCGGCA
>PNKB01000321.1 GCA_013997645.1 Cyanobacteria bacterium PR.3.49 | reverse complement strand
CTCTTCCGATCTCTTCAATGCGCGATGGTTGCAGTTTAGATCGCGTGACACCTGACCTTGATCGATCCTGTCAGCTGCCGAGATTGCCGCATAATACTCACGCATTGAAGCGTGTGCACCGTTTCTGGAGGCTAACTGATGAGCATTTTGCAAATGTGTATATGGATTATCAAACGACTGACGGTCGCGGTAATCGTTTACCCTTTCAAAACGCCGGTCGGCTGCCGAGGATCCATCGAATTGGTAATATGACGCTCTGAGATCAAAACCATTTTGAGTCGCACCGCGCTCCCAAAGAGGTTGCCTTCCATCAAAGACCTGCACGCTTAAACCGTTTCTGTAATCGGCGCTGCCTTGCTGCAAGTCATAATTGCGCCCAATAGGATCTATTAGCTCGAATTGCGGAGCCATCTTTAGTTCCTCACTGATTATGCCTGGCCGTTCCAGTGGGATATATACGTAGTCCCAGGAAATTAGACAGCAAAAGTCTCAGGTCGGAAATATTCCAAAGAGATCCCTACCACTGACCTGTTTCGTAGTTCAATCCGGTGCTGTCAGGGCGAGCTTCGCCCATGTATCCGAACTTCGTATTGCGTACGG
>PNKB01000320.1 GCA_013997645.1 Cyanobacteria bacterium PR.3.49 | reverse complement strand
TTGAGTTGTTACCGAGGTCTTCAGATCTCCCGCTCGAGTAGTAACTGAGTTGAGTGCGCTTCTTGCCACCTCTCCGGTCCGTCCGGTGGAGAACGCCTCACTTACTGTGGCAGAAACGCTCGACGCAGCAGGGCGCAATGCATTGGCAGTAATGGAACCGATCGGTGCTCCTACTGCACCTGCTGCGAGGTCGACAGTTCCAGCGCCCAGATTTCGTATACCACTTTGAGCGCGGCGCACTTCCGCTTCCGAGTATTGATTTGGATTGGCAACAATTTTGGCATCGCGAAACCAACCCGGAGCTGCTGTCACTAAGCTGTAGGCACCATAGGCAAGGGCTCCAACAGCTGCAACTGCTGCTGCTGTGGTTGAAACTGCGGCGATGCCAATTGCGGCTAAGCCGACAGCGGCACCGATGGCAACACCTGTTGCAACTCTTGTCACGGTGAGAGCATCGCCAGCTCCCGTGAGATACTCGCTCACTACCGCGCCGGCGCCTCCTTCACTTTTTTGCGCTGGAGCATCTGTCGCGGCCCTGTTAGCCACGGTTGTGTCGCTTAGTCTGTTTGCCGGATTGGTTTCAATTGGTCCGACTTGCAATGCGTTTTGCTCACTAGCACTTCGGCGCATGGTTGAAACAGATTCATTGCCGCTTAGCAATGGATCAAGACCGGCATTTATTCGAGCGGCCATCAACAGTCTGGCTGCGTCTTTGTAAAGTGCTTCCGATGCGTCCAAGTCCGCTAGTGCTGTCTCACTGAAAGCGTCGTGGCTATAGTTCAATCTATCTTGTTCACGCGAGTCGCTTCGATTGGCTCTTGCCGCGTTGTACTGCGGAGCAGATTCTATTGTGCCTTCGTAAGTCATGGGTTTCTTCTTTTAGTAAATGGGGGAGGGAGCGGCAATGCCGTTCCCAAGAAAAATAGAACAGGAACCGTGAGTGTTGCGGGAGTTTTCTTACTATGGCCTGTAATATCAATCTGAAAAGAAAAACCGCCCGGCGAAGCTGGGCGGTTGCTAATTTCCTCTTTGAAGACCTACTTCTTTAGCGCAGGCTCTTTCTTCATCGCATCGACGCGTTTTTGCAATTCTTGCTGGCTGACTGCTTCAATGTTAGTGGCGATCCACCAGGAGTTGCC
>PNKB01000319.1 GCA_013997645.1 Cyanobacteria bacterium PR.3.49 | reverse complement strand
TGAATGAAGGCCACAAAGGGCTCAGCGATGCATGCGCACAGGAAGCTGCATTCAAAGATTTCTCAAGTATTTCTTTAGCACCTAGCCGATACATGGCGGACGCAAAAGACAAATTGGCGCAATTGAGTGAAAGGCGCAACAACACGGTCCGCGCCAAGCGATATCGAGCGGAAGCTCAAGCTATGAGGACACAAGCTCAAGCTTTGACGACGCAATCTACTGTCCCGTCCGACCAAGATGCAATTGCTGGTCTTATTCTCGAGCAGAATGATCGTGGTGCTCCGACTGTTGCCTCCAAATCCTCCGCTATCAGCGCGCTTACCGTTGGCTCGTCCAGAGTAGTTAAGATTGGAGCAACTTGGACGAAAGGACAAAATTTAGAGGAAATGCAGGCTTTGCTCCGTGGACCCAAAGGTACGAAAGTCGACATTTCGTGTCTTGACACAAACGGCAGCTTTGCTACCGAAACGATAGAGCTTAAATCTCCGGAGCAATTCAAACCACCGCACTTCTACTCTCCGATGGGGTATTTCGAGCGGGTTGAGCTCTCATCCTCTAATCCTAGCGGCCAAAATGAAGTAGGTAGTGTGATGCATTTTCTCGGTGAAGGTGCAGCTTTGCAGTCTCAGGCAATTTGCGCCAATCTGCTTCACGGCTACCCGTACGGATACAACAAGCCTCAGTTGGTTCAGTTCATCAAGAGTTGCCCCTCAGTCGCAAATTTTTTTATTTCTTCTGCACGATTCGATCGTCTGGTTGAAGTCAAAAATTTTGTCGAGAAACAACTTGCGGAGAATCACGGTTATATTTCAGATGACGAACTCAAGGCTGCTGATGAAACTCTTGAAGCACTAAAACCCTATCTAAACACCGAAGATCTGCAAGCTTTCCAAGCATCGGTAAAGAATGCTCATCAGGCATCGGAGCAAATGAAAACTCCGCAGGCATTGGATCAAAAAGTGTCACAAAAAGGTGATTTGGCCGGCGGCTTTAAACCTCACATTTGGTTTGATGGACCGCTGTTCATTGTTCAACCCTCGAAATTGTCGCTGCACGAAAAGCTTCTGCAGCAGCTTTATGCTGACGCGAGCAGTCTCTTTTCTAGAGGACAATTTGAAGAGGCGCGGTTATTCCTGATCGATGCAATCAAAAAGATTGACGAGGAAGCAGAGCAAATTAACTTTGAACGTGCGATGCCAATTAGCCGCAGTGACTTTTTTGTACTGCTGGCAGCAGCGGAGGCAAGGCTTGGAAATACTGATAATGCAACTGCTGCGATCAATAAGGCGATAACGAAAATAACTGATGCCCTTGGACCTTCCAGCCCGTGCTTAGCTGTTCCGCTGGCAGTGCGGAAAGTCATCGAGGCAAAAACTCCGG
>PNKB01000318.1 GCA_013997645.1 Cyanobacteria bacterium PR.3.49 | reverse complement strand
AAAAAATAATGCCCAGCATTCCATCCAA
This sequence comes from Cyanobacteria bacterium PR.3.49, assembly GCA_013997645.1. Taxonomy (GTDB): domain Bacteria; phylum Cyanobacteriota; class Vampirovibrionia; order Obscuribacterales; family Obscuribacteraceae; genus QKMZ01. Next base: position 2,372 of record PNKB01000318.1, on the reverse strand, counting down.
ACGCGCTCCGATCATAATCGCAATAAAAATCATGACCGGATGCAATCCAATCACATTGCCGATATATCTGGGCGCCACCAGATTGTCCTTCAGCCATTGCAATCCGTTAAAGATGGCAAACAGAATAAGAATTTGAGCAAAACGATTGACCGGAATTGTATCCATTCCGTCAATCGCTACAACAATCGCTGCCGGAATAAAACCAATCGGTGGTCCTATCACAGGCACAATTTCCCAGACGGCAAGAAACACGCCCAGAATCAATGCGTAATGCATGCCCAGCATAAAATACACGCAAATCATCACACAGCCGAACAAAAGTCCGAGCACTATCTGTCCGCGGAAAAATGCCTGCAAGCTGTGATCCATCTGTTCTGCCATTGTGCGGCAATTGGTCTGCATGCGGCGAGGAAAAAGATTGATAATCGAATCTCTGATGCGATGTCCGTCAAGCAGGAAATAAAAAGACATGACCAAGACGCTCAAGCCGTACATAAAGGCGGTCACAGTTGAAAAAGCCATGTCGCTCATTCGCGAAAAAATTTGGCTGGAATCAAAACGCGGCAGATTCGAAGCAAAGCTGGACAAAATATCCATCGCCTTTACTTCAATTTTGGCTGCGTGCAGTTTTTCCTCCAATGGATGCAGTGCGGCAATCAACTTATCCACAATCTGTGGGATTTGCTGAAAAACAGATTCTCCAAGTTGAGCGACCTGATAGACCATGGCCGGAAGCACAAGAACCGCAGTGACGATAGCCGTAATTCCCAAGATCAAATAGACAATGAAAATTGCGCCGGCTCTCGAGTGAACGTATTTCTCCAGCCAGTCGACCACGTTGATAAACAAGTAAGAGAGCAAAATTGAAATGCCGATAATCCTAAGAATGTCGGCAAAATAAGACGCCACTTGACAGCACAAAAAGAGGGCGGCGAAACCAAGAGCTATGACAGTCAACTGCCTCTGGACAAGAGCAAGCCTGGCCAGCTGCTCCTGCGTCTTGTCATCTACTTTGGGTTTCTCCTGTTCCGCCATTTCTCACACGCGAGGTCAAAACAAAGTACGAAATAAAAGGTTCGGTTCTTAACCTTAGCAAATAATGTTCTAGCGAGTATTCAAGACCTGCTTTAAATAGTCAATGCGTGCCTTCAAATCCGGGGTAAGATCCGCCTCGCTCGCTCCATCCATGACGCGCCGGTACTCATAAAGGGACTCTTCCTTCTTGCCGAGTTTGTAATAAACATCACCCAAAAGAAGGTGATAGTCCTTCTCGTTTGGTTTGATGAGCAGCGCGAGTTTCATCTCATCTTGCGCTTCTTGAAATTTGTCGAGTTTAAACAGCACCTGCGCATGACGATAGTGAAAATCGGCATCCAGCGCATTTGTTTTCACGACTTCAGCAAAGCATGTTTCAGCCTCGGCAAACTTGCCGGCTTTCTGCAAAATAACACCGAGATTGTATCGATAGGAGGGCTTAGAAGCATTCAGCTTCAATGCCAGGCGAGCCTCTTGCTCAGCAGACGCTAATTCATTCAAATCTTTAAGCACCAGAGCCAGATTGCTGTGATAACCGGCTGCTTGAGGATTTAGCTTGATTGCCTGCTTATATTTTTCTGCCGCCTCTTTCAGTTTGCCGGCACCGAATAAATCAGCCGCTTCACGATTAATTTCCCTGGCTTGCTCGGTGTTGTCGGCATATGAAGGAGGCACGGCGCCAAGCAATAACATGGCGAATAATATGCCGATTCCCTTTATTCTTGCCATTCTCAACCTCCAGACTTTTATTCCCGCCCGGCCCGGCTTTACATCGAGCGAGCAAATATGCGCTCAAAACGGTAGAATCCAGAAGTCTGGTATCGGAAACATGTTGAAAAAGCCAAGCCTGGTAGTCACTGTCTTATTTATCTCCGGTCTGCTCAATCTTGTAGGCATTTTTTTCTTCGTCTGGTTTTTGCAAACAGCCAATCACCTGAAGCACATTAAGCGCGAGAAGAATGTCATTGCGCACAATTTGGCCTTGATGCGCGGACAGAATCGAGTCAACGATGTTCTTGCTTCCGACAACGTCATCAAATGCAATTTTATTAGCCATTTTGACGGTCAGGAAGACACTTTTGCAGTATTACCCCCGCGCGCACCCAAACCGGAAGCCGGCTATGATCTGGTCGTCTATTTGCACGGCATGGGTTCGACATTTCTTGAACCGTTCGTCAGTCCCGAAAATCAAACAATCGCAAAAACAATTTGCGATTCGCGCCCTGATCTAATTTTTGCTTCTCTCAATTATCGGCGTGCCTGGTCCTGGGGCAATGATGCAGCCATTTCCGACATCAGCCAAAATATCCGCGAGCTTTTACAGCGATATCCTGTCA
>PNKB01000317.1 GCA_013997645.1 Cyanobacteria bacterium PR.3.49 | reverse complement strand
CCAGATATGGTATGCCGTCAATGATGCTGCATTCCGTGACACCGCAAAGATTGGCATGTTGCAGTCGCGCCATCGCTTTTCCTTCTCGCTGAAAGCGCAGAACACTTTCGCCCTTGGTGACAAATTGAGACTGCAAGAATTTGATTGCCAAAACCTTGCTCAAAATCACGTGTTCTACTTTGTACACCGTGCTCATGCCGCCACGTCCGAGAAACTCGAGAACCTTATAGCGCCCTTCCAGCATCTGCCCGATGAGAGCGTCGTGGATCTCCAGGGGTGTTTCGTCAAACGGACAGACCTTAGTATGCCAGTCGAAGTCCTTGGTGCACTTTGAGCATTTGGCTGTGCGCCAGGCTTTGCCGGAAAAACTCATATTGCCGGATGCCTGACTTTGCGAGAACTGATGCGAGAGATCTTGCAATCTTTGCTCTGTAGAACGGCGGATGTTTTGCTCGCTTTTGTATGCAAAGACGAATTGCGAAAGCACAGTGCCGAGGAAAACAAACATGAATGCGATGCTCAAACCGGACTTCGCCAGCCCCTCATCGAATACGCCAAAGTGAACGAAAACAGCCTTGGCTTCAGCAAAGAGTGGCAGCAAAATCATTGCAGCGATCAAGCTTTGCCGCATCGCTGTGCCGAGTAGATCCGGTTCGATAAGCGCGCTGACAAATCCGCGCTCAGGCCTTTCGGCAAGTATTGCAAATGCCAACCCAATTGAAGTAATGGCGAAGGCAACGGGCATGCGCACGCAGCCCCAAAGAGAGCACAAATTCGCCTCGCCGAGAATGAAGCCAAAGACGGGAATGAGGCAGACGGCGACAACAACCAGGCTCAACCACTGCCACACCTGTACTCTTGCGTTTTTCCAGGCATCCATCAGTAAATACGACAAGCCCAGTGTGGCTTGCACGATAGATGTATCCGGCGTCATTACACCCGGATAAATCAGAGGCACCATGCGTTCTGAATTGAAAGAAAGATCCACATTTAGCCAATACCAATCTGCGCCTATTACGCCCTGAATACATTTCGCTGCGGACATTGCAGTTAGCAGTGAAACAACTACTAACTTGGCGATGCGAACTGGTTTTGACTCAGCAACAAACGCATCCAGCGCAATTATCGACCCGAGCATCAGATAGGCTAAGGCAACCCCATAAGCGACGCTGGTACCGAAGGGGTGCTTGAATAGCTCGATGTCGAAATACCAGCCGACAACAACCGCAAGTGACAACAGTGCTACGATACCACCAGCAATACCGGAGATTCGCTTAAACGAAGCGGAGAGTTTTTTACGCTCGCTGTCGCCTACTTGCATTGCAAAGCCTTTTGCAGGGCTGCAGAATAAACATCCTTGGACTTCGCGCCATCAATCACTCGGATGCATTTTTTCTTTGCATTGAAAACACCGACGACCGGCACAAACTGTGCATAAGACGCAAGAAATGGATGGACACCAATTTCCTTTGCCTTTGCCTGCGATTCCGCTAGTTTTTCCTGTGAGCTGTCCAGCTCAACAAAGGTAAAACAGTTTTTGTACTCACCTTTCAGCTCGTGCATTATTGGTCGGACCAACTCGCACGCGGTCTTGCAATGCGTATCGAAGATCAAAACAATCATCGCTGATTGAGCCTGCGCTGATTGAGTAGTCGAAGATTGATTTTGCGAAGCATCTTCAGCGCGAGCCGTTGAACCGCTTAGCACTGAGACGACCAGCAGAGTCGTGAGTAAGAATCCGAGAATTCGTTTCAATTGCACTGTTTTTCTCTCAAGAGGCAACGTGAAGGCAAAGCCAACGGGAGATTCCAATATATTCTACCCACTAAATCGCCCCTGTTCGAGTTTCATTAAATCGCTTCAAGCGAAAGTATGGCGCCTGCATTCGTGTTTTCCGCATCCCCTTGAAACATGCGTGAAACATCTGAGCCCTAACATCGACCGTGGCGTGTACCAGTGCTTTCCAACAGTACTATGTCAAAGGCGTGAGGAATTTATGTCCAAATACAATCGAAAAGAAGTCGAGCCGCAGGTTGCCGGCTGCCTGATCGCGGCGGAAACTCTTATGGATGAAGCGCGTGAAAAGGCGTTCGGACCGCCATCCATCTCAATCACGGACAACAAATTCTTCTCCGGAAAAGCGCAAACATTCGATATAGACCGCGACAAAGACGGCAAAGCCGACTCGACGGGGACTGTCTCATATTCGATGTTCGGCAACATCGACAAAATCGACGTAGCCAATAAGGACGGTACCAGAGAATATTCCATCCAATTCAATCGAATACTCGGAATGGTCAATGACGCCAGTGTCGACTTGAAAGGGGACGGCACAACCGACGCGACCCTGAGACCCTGGCATGGATTCTTCACCCACAACTTAAAAGGGATTGAAATCGACGCCAACAACGACCGCAATTTCGACGCCACAATCAAATTCAATCGCGGCTTTTTCACCGGCGACGTGTATCGCGCCAGCCTGGACAGAAACAACGACGGCACACCCGAAAACTATTACGACCTAAAGAGGCATTGGTTTTC
>PNKB01000316.1 GCA_013997645.1 Cyanobacteria bacterium PR.3.49 | reverse complement strand
ACGCTAATTAGCGGAGTTCAGGAGGCTCGACCCGCCATGTTTGAAAGGTTTACCGAGAAGGCCATCAAGGTCATCATGCTTGCTCAAGAGGAAGCGCGAAGACTGGGTCACAATTTCGTCGGTACCGAGCAGATTTTGCTTGGATTGATCGGAGAGGGAACGGGTATTGCAGCGAAGACGCTCAAATCCATGGGCGTCAATCTGAAAGACGCTCGCGTCGAAGTTGAAAAAATCATCGGACGCGGCTCCGGCTTCGTGGCTGTAGAAATTCCTTTTACACCGCGCGCCAAAAGAGTGCTCGAATTGTCCTGGGACGAAGCTCGTCAGCTCGGACACAATTACATAGGCACTGAGCACCTCCTGTTGGGTCTTATTCGCGAGGGAGAGGGTGTTGCCGCCCGAGTGCTGGAAAACCTCGGCGTAGACCTCACCAAGGTCCGCTCACACGTTATTAGATTGCTTGGTGAGTCGGGCGCTGCAACCGCAGGCGGATCGACTTCCACTTCTACAGGGAGATCTAAGACACCTACCCTGGACGAGTTCGGGCTCAATCTCACGCAAGCTGCGTCGGAGAATAGACTGGATCCGGTCGTTGGACGCGAAAAAGAAATCGAGCGTGTCATCCAGATTCTGGGACGCCGTACAAAGAACAACCCTGTTCTTATTGGTGAGCCAGGAGTGGGTAAAACAGCTATCGCTGAAGGATTGGCTATCCGCATTACCAATGCTGATGTGCCGGATATTCTTTCCGACAAGAAAATCGTCATGCTCGACATCGGTCTGCTCGTCGCCGGAACGAAGTACCGGGGCGAATTCGAAGAGCGCTTGAAGAAAATCATGGATGAAATTCGCGCTGCCGGCAATGTCATGCTGGTCATCGACGAGTTGCACACACTGATCGGCGCAGGCGCAGCAGAAGGCGCTATCGATGCAGCCAATATTTTGAAACCGGCGCTCGCCCGCGGCGAATTGCAATGCATCGGCGCCACGACAATGGACGAGTATCGTAAGCACATCGAGCGTGATGCTGCGTTGGAACGCAGATTCCAGCCGGTTATCATCGATCCTCCGTCGGTCGAAGAAACCATCGAAATCTTGCGCGGTCTGCGCCAGAAGTACGAAGAACACCACAGATTGGTCATCTCCGATGAAGCAATCGAACAAGCTTCCAAGCTTTCCGATCGTTACATCAGCGACCGCTATCTGCCGGATAAAGCCATCGACTTGATCGACGAAGCTTCTTCTCGTGTGCGCTTGCGTGCATCGTCTTTGCCGCCCGAAGGCAAAGAAGTGGAGCGCGAATTGAGAAAAGTTCGCCGCGACAAAGAAATGGCGATTCGCAATCAAGAATTCGAAAAAGCCGCATCATTGCGCGAGCAAGAAACCAAACTCTCGGAGAAAATCCGCGAGATTCAAGCCGCATGGAAAGCCAAGCAAGAGACAGAAAAACCAGTCGTAACCGCTGAAGAAGTGGCGTACGTGGTCAGCTCGTGGACCGGCATTCCGCTGCTCAAACTCACCGAAGGCGAGTCTGAGAAATTGCTCCACATGTCCGATGTTCTGCACCAACGCGTGATCGGTCAGGACGAAGCGGTTACCGCTGTCTGCAAAGCGATCAGACGCGCAAGAGTGGGCCTGAAAAACCCCATGCGCCCAATCGGTTCGTTCATCTTCTCCGGACCCACCGGCGTAGGTAAGACCGAACTTGCAAAAGCGCTTGCCGGCTACTTCTTCGGCTCTGAAGATGCGCTTATCCGTATCGACATGTCGGAGTTCATGGAGCACCACACCACTTCCAAATTGATCGGCTCTCCTCCGGGATACGTCGGCTATCAGGAAGGCGGTCAGCTTACTGAAGCCGTACGTCGCAAACCGTATTCGGTTGTGCTCTTCGACGAAATCGAAAAAGCGCACCCGGATGTATTCAATGTCTTGTTGCAAATTCTCGACGACGGTCGCCTGTCCGACAGTAAGGGCAGAACGGTCGACTTCAAGAATACGATCATCATCATGACTTCCAACGTCGGTGCACAATTCATCGACAAGACTTCATTGACACTGGGCTTCCAAGCCAAGTCGCAAGAAGGTCAGCTGGAAGAGAAATACAAGAAGATCAAAGATCTGGTCATGGACGCCATGAAGAAGACGTTCAGACCGGAATTCCTCAACCGTATCGACGAAATCATCGTCTTCCAACAGCTCACTCGCGAAGAAATTCGTCAGATCGTGGACATCATGTCCGCCGATCTCGGCGCTCGCATCAAGGCTCAAGGAATGGAGCTTATCGTCAACGACGAATCGAAAGACTTGATTGCCAAAGAGGGCTACAACCCATCTTACGGCGCACGTCCGCTCCGCCGAGCCATTCAACGGTTACTGGAAGACAATCTTGCTGAGCAAGTCTTGCAAGGTCGCTTCAAAGAAGGCGATGCTATAGAGACATCAGTCGAAGGCGACACGATCAAGTTCGAGAAAAACGAAAAGAAATCGGTGAAGCCGGAGAAGAGCGAGAAGTCGGAAAAGGCTGAAAAGGCAGAGAAAGCCGAAAAGGCTGAAAAACCCGAGAAAAGCGAGAAAGCCGAAAAGGGCGACAAAGAGGATAAGTCAGAGGAAGCAAAAGCTTCCAAGGGCTAATACCAA
>PNKB01000315.1 GCA_013997645.1 Cyanobacteria bacterium PR.3.49 | reverse complement strand
ACCGGCGAAATTTTTGAAGGCGCTATCACTACGCAAGACCCGAAATTCTCCGAAGAATTCGGACGCTTGCTTAATTGGGCTGATGAAAAACGCGTATTGCGCGTGCGCACCAACGCCGACACACCGGAAGATGCGCGCCTTGCACGTGAATTCGGAGCTGAAGGCATTGGACTTTGCCGCACCGAGCATATGTTTATGGCGCACGACCGTTTGCCGGCGATGAAAGAGATGATCATCGCTTCTGATGTCGAAGAGAGAAAAGATGCGCTGGCGAAACTTCTGCCCATGCAGATCGAGGATTTTAAAGGGATTTTCAAAGCGATGAAAGGTCTGCCGGTGACCATTCGCTTGCTCGATCCACCGTTGCATGAGTTTCTTCCCAAGCATGAAGACCTGGTGGAAGAGATCGCCATGCTCAAGGCTAAAGGTACCAAAGGTGCTGAGCTGAGAGAGAAGGAAGTGATGCTCCAGAAGGTGAATGAGCTCAAGGAGTCAAATCCGATGTTGGGCTTCCGTGGGTGCCGCCTTGGGCTGATATACCCTGAGATCAACACCATGCAAGTGGAGGCTATCTTCACTGCCGCAATCGAAGTGCAAAAAGAAGGACACGAAGTATTTCCTGAAATCATGATTCCCTTGATTGGTCATCCGAATGAATTGAAGTTTGCCCGACAGCATCTTGAAACTGTCGCCAAGCAAGTGATGGATAGGATGAAGACCGAAGTTAAGTACAAGTTCGGCACTATGATTGAAGTTCCACGCGCGTGCGTTGCTGCCGATCTAATTGCAGAGCATGCTGAATTCTTCAGCTTCGGCACAAACGATCTGACCCAAATGACTTTTGGTTATTCGCGCGACGATGCTGAAGGAAAGTTTTTGCAGAAGTATCTTGAAGGCATCACCGTCAATGGTGAACAGCACAAAGTGATGCAGAGCAACCCTTTTGAGGTGCTCGATCGCGGTGGTGTCGGCAAACTGATGAAGATTGCTGTCGAGTATGGTTTGCAGACGAGAGCTGATTTAAAACTTGGTATCTGCGGAGAGCATGGTGGTGAACCATCATCAATCGCCTTCGCACACGAAATCGGTTTAGCGTATGTGAGCTGCTCGCCCTTCCGCGTGCCGGTCGCCAGACTGGCTGCAGCGCAAGCAACGGTTGCCACCAAAGAGCGTGATAAATAGAAAAGGCGACAAACTGCCTATTTAGTGGAAAGTAAGCTATCTATTGTCGCCTTTAACCGGGGGGCCGATGAGACGTTTGCGATAACGAATCGCTTTACGCCGTGTGTCACTCGCGGTTTCAATTCGGGCTTCTTCAGATTGCGCGCCTCGTATTTGCCGGATTCCTTGAGAATAATCTCCAGATCTCCGCTGTCTTGGCTGGACCTTGTCACATTGACACGATCTACATCCTTCAACCAACCATAGTGAAGTGAGATGCCCGGGCGCACGCGCAGAAAGCGTTTGGTAGAAATTGCATCTACACATATGTAGACCTTTTTGAACAGAAGCATGAAGCCTAGCCAGGTAATTAGGAAAAGAACGACATTTCCAAAGCTGGGCGGCGGATGGTGTTTTACATAAATCTCAAAAATCATGATTACGATAACAACGCCCAGCAACGCCTTGGACATTGTGATCATCCGCGGTAACGGATCTTCCAGCCGAGCAAAGATCAGTTTTTCATCCGGCATCATTTCTTTAAGAACAACGGAAGCGTGAAATTCGTCCACGTCCATTTCTTTCTGCTCGCCTTCCAAACGTTTGCTCCAAAAGAGTGCGGCATTGCCTCGTCCATGATTGTAGACGAAATCAATAGTCGATGCGAGTTATTTCGTCTTCGTGATGCCGTCCGGCGGAGTGAAGTCTTTGGCGTCGGCTCTTAATTGCTCGCGGTGCTTTATATAAATCTTGAACGTAATTTTTGGGTACATACTTTTGGCTCGTTCAATATCTTTTTGACTCCACATTTGCTGTGAGATCTGTACTGTGTGCAGATCTGGAAACTCTTTTAGCAGTGGAAGAATTCCGGCTGTGAAGGTTGTGTGTGAAATGTCGAATCGCTGCATTTTCTTCAATGATGTGAGAAGACGAAAATCCTTGTCGTTGACTTTATCGTTATCAGCGATGCTTAGTTCAATCAAATTTTTCATCTCACTGATAGCTTGAATATCTGAAGTATTCAAATTACATTGATCTGCTTGCAGTACCAGAAGGTGTTTTGACGACTTTAGCCGTTCCAGGATTTTATGAACCGAGGGGAGCCTCCCGATTCCCAGGCTGGTAAATTGATTGAGTCTTTTGAGTGTAAGTAGCGCGTTTTCCGTTATAGGATTTTGTCCGATGAAGAGCGCTTCCAGCTTGGGAAGCTGGTTGATGTATTTTATGGCAGCGTCGGAAATATCAGTGTAAGGAATTGCAAGATATGTAAGACTGCTCAAATGGCTCAAATTTTGCAGTGTTCTATCCGTCACTCCCTCATTGGCATTCATGCTCAATTCAGTAATGTCGTCTGGCTGAAATTGCAGAAAAAAATTCGGAGCTGTCGGAACGTCAGGATCGATAATCTGAAGATGCAAACTTTGTTCGACCGGAATCTCGCAAATGCCTTTTGCTTTTTTGAATTCTCTAGTTTTTGCAATCGCGATTTGTCCTATTGGCCTCATGAAT
>PNKB01000314.1 GCA_013997645.1 Cyanobacteria bacterium PR.3.49 | reverse complement strand
CGTGCATGATAAACATCAGTCGCGCGTGTCCTCGTATCTGGTGACGTTGAGCTCGAATTAGTCTCGGCATTGCCTTCGTATCTGATACCACCGGCGGGGCGCACCATATATAGTTGCGCGATTGCAAAGCATAGAGTCTGATAAAAACTTCGCTACCGCGGGAAAGCTCGAGTTCTTGATAATTGGTTGCCAGGAACAAAGGCGTGCCCTGCGTCTTGGGATTTCTAACCAATATATTTTTGGTGCCCTTCGCTTAAAATATTAGCGTTTTTTAAGCTGCTGATTTTCAGCACCAGCCCTGGTTTTTCATCGTTACTTTGATCAGGTGTTTCAAATTACACGTTTTACTACTACAACTGACTGGAATATCTGGGCTATGATGGGTTTCGTTAGATTCAGGTCATTGCGAAGGAGTGATTACTACTATGAAGAAGGGGTTTGCAACCTTACTTACCGCATTAGTTGCCGTAAGTGCGAGCACCTTAGTCAATACGTCTGCTGCTTATGCGCAGGGTGCTAGTAATGTCAGCGAACTGACAGATGTTGTTGGTAATGAATGGGCATACAATGCCCTCAAGGAGCTCGTAAACAGCCCTTGCCACATCCTCGTTGGTTATCCCGACAGAACTTATCGTGGACAAAAGTCCACCACACGTTTTGAATTGGCTGCGGCGCTATATAAATACGAGCAGTGCATCACCGAAAGGCTTGCACTCAAAGCTGACAAAGCGGATTTGGAAAAATTTGCTGCCTTGTTGGAAGAGTTCCGCGGTGAACTCAACCACTTGAAGGCTCGCGTAGATAGCCTTGAAGCTAGAATGCGCGCTGTTGAAGAAAAGAATATCGAGCAAGACATGAGACTTGCTTATGCTGAGCGACAAAAGGGCTTCCTCTGGGAGCGCGTGGTAAAGGGAACAGCGATCGACGTACGTGATATTGGAGTCGGCGTGTACCGTGGTGCACGTGGTATCTACCAATACTTGTTCTAAGAACGAAAAGATTCTCTCTACTCGCTTAGATCTGATCTACAGGAACTCCCGGCAGTTATTGCTGACGGGAGTTTCAGTTTAGCTATAGGACTTTGTCAAGCGATGGCGCGCTCAAATCGATGTATATGAGCGCCTGTCCTGTGATTGGTTCGATATCAAGATGCGCGATCCTCTGACTTATCTGCCGCAAAATGTCGGTTCGAAAGAACTGCGCTTTGCGCTGGAAGTCTGTCATCGTGCCGGCAATGTTGTCATGGGATTCTTTGACCAAGATATAGAGGTCGAAGAGAAGTCAGATGGCACACCCGTGACCCAGGCCGACAAAAAGAGCGAGCGCTTGATCCGTGAATCAATTGCAGATCAGTATCCTCATGACGCAATACTTGGTGAAGAAGAAGGCGGCGACGACTCGCCGCTTTCAAAAGGACGACGTTGGATTATCGATCCAATTGACGGGACCTACAACTATGCCCGTGCGATTCCAATCTTTTCTACCCTGCTGGCGCTTGAAAACGATGGGGAGATTGTTCTGGGGGTCGTCTGCAATCCTGCGCTGGATGAGATTTTTTGGGCGGAAAGAGGCTGCGGTGCGTTTAGAAACGGCAAAAAAATCAAAGTTTCAGAAATCGCTGAGCTGAAAAACTCTCAGTTCAATTTCGGAGCTCCAAATCGAGTCCAAAAGCATGGACTCTGGGACCAATTTTCCCGGCTTGTAAAGGAAACCCTGCGCCAGCGAGGCTTTGGGGACTATCTGGGGTTTGCCCACGTCTTCGAAGGCAAGGCCGAAGCCCATCTCGAGGTTGGTCTCAAACCCTGGGATCTGGCGCCCATGAAGATCATTGTTGAGGAAGCAGGCGGTGCATATTCGGACCTGGACGGCGGTAAGTCCATCTACACCGGCAGCTGTCTTATCTCAAACGGACTTGTTCACGAGCAGTTTCTGAGCATATTGAAACGTTGAACCCCTTCTAACTGGCTAAAACAGCCAATTTTGACAACGGTCGGGGTAAAATTGCCCTCCGAGGGATTCTCATATGTTGAAGGCCGAATGGACGAAATCAATGCGGGCGCGAATGACGCTCGTCATGTCTTTGTCCAGTGTCGTGCCTGTGGTTATTTGTCATCTCATTGTTGTGGGCACCAGCGGCGCTCGATTTAGCGACATTCTCTGGTATTTGCCGCTTATCCCAATCATTATCGTCATCAATTGGTTTCTCTCGGGCATTATTTTGATTCCATTGCGGCAGTTGCTACAGGCGACCACCAAACTGGCCAACATGGACATTCGGCAACGACTGGAAGTCGAGCCTAATGAGCTTTTCGAAACTGCTGAATTGCGCAAGTCGTTCAATAAGCTGCTCAATCGCCTGGAAGAATCGCTCAATATTCAATGTCAGTTCGTCGCTGACGCCAGCCATGAATTAAGAACACCGCTCACATCGATTCAGGGATACACCAAACTGCTCTTGCGGCGCGGCCAGAGTATCGATGGTCACTTGCTTGCAGAAGCATTGCAAACGATTTCAGATGAATCAGGACGCTTGATTAGACTTGTATCCGATTTGCTGCAATTGGCTCGTGCTGATGCAGGACAAGCGATTATCAATCAACAGGACGTAATCGATGCACGTGACGTGCTTGCTTCGGTTGAAGACACTGTGACTGTGATTGCTCCGGAGCAGATCGAAATCCAGTTCATCATGCCCAGCCA
>PNKB01000313.1 GCA_013997645.1 Cyanobacteria bacterium PR.3.49 | reverse complement strand
CAGGTGCCGCCTTTGTCCTTCAGATAGTCTCTGTAGACTGCCATTTCCTCGATTTCGCCTTCGAGAGGAAATGCTTTCTGTAGCTTGGCGTAATACTCTTCAAGCATTTTTTCTGCTGCTGCTTCGTCTTTAGCATATAGTTCTCTCATGCTCACTGATTCGCGCTTATCGAGCATGATTCTGCCAATGATTTTTTCGCGCTTGCCGTCAGTGGGAGTTGTTGTTTCAGCGGCTTTTTCCGCAACAGCTCTTTCGCCGGCTGCAGCAGCTTCACCCTGCTCGACGACACGATCTTGAGCTGGACGCTCTCGGGTGTGTTCGGCAGTTTGAGCGACTCTCTCACCGGTTCCGGGCTTACCGCCGGGAGGAACAGCCTCAGGTGCCACACTGAATTTAGTCGAACGCAGAGCATCAGTGCCGCGTGTCGCGTCTACCGGACCGGCATTTTGACCTCTCAGCGCTGCCGCTTCTCTCTTGATGGCTGCCAGATTTGCTGCTTCTTCCGGTCTCAAACCGAGCTGGCCAGCAACTGATGTTTCGCCCATATTGAGATTGGGGAAGAATTGTTTGCTCATCTTGCCGAGGCTGTGGAACGCTTCGCCGAACGCTACGTTACCGACTGTCCAACCGGCGGTATTGACGAGTGTTTCACCAAGACCGGCCTGGCGACCGTGCGTCCAGCCTTCAAATTGAGAATTGACCACACCGGCAGCAGCACCGGAATAGGCGTTCATCTTCATGCGCCCTACCATGCCTGCTTCCGCCATCGGTTGCAGCTTGGTGGCAACACCGCCTAAGGTCGCAAAGGTCGCCATTTCAGTGACACCGTTGCCGAGCCTGTTCCAATTGGATTCGCCTTCTTTTAAAGGTGTAAGAAGCGAGCCGTGAACGAGACCTACGCTGCCGCCGACCGCCATACTGCGACCGATTGGATTGAGCGCCACATACTCGCCGACGGCGCCTGTGGTGGCAAGTTTGGGTGCCATTTTGGAGAAGGCATGACCGCCTACTTTTGCCAGAATCACGAAATCTATTAGATCGCCGGTCACTTCGCCGGCGGTGTGTGCGACTTGCTGCATGGTGCTGCGCTGCACTTCCTGCGGTTTGGCATCGGAGCCAAAGAGCTGTGAAACGCTCTGCACCTTTTTGGTGACAGCGCCATCCCAGACGCCGCCTACAAATTCAGAGAAAACACTTTTTTCGGACTGCACGGGCTGATGCTCAGTAGCAACCATATCGGAAGCTAGAGCAGAATTTGGTTCTGCCATTGTTTATTTACCGATGTGAGGGAGGTTGTTCGGATCGCACTCAGCCAATGCGATTACCGCCAGTATCCAAATTTGACCCGCCGCTTTCAATGGGGAAATCACGAAAACGCGAAAAACCCGCAAGCGGTGCTTGTGCGCCACTTGCGAGATTATCAGATTGAATTTGCCGGTGCCGGCGAGCGATCGAATTTGCTGGTGCTAGCGATCGCATTTGCCGGTGCCAGCGATCGCGTTTGCTGTTACGTTGCACCAAATTTAGGTCGGGATGATGACTTTGGCATGACCACCGCAGATGGAAATACGAAGGACCGGCTGCACGTCGATTCTGCTTACAGTAGTGATTAGGTCAAAGGCGATTTCGTGAAAGGCTCGTGAGATGGTGTCCCGTCGGTGCCGTTGCGCTCTTCGTTAAGCGAAGATGAGACGGCTGTTTACAAAGTAAAGCTGGCTATACAGATGAGCTAACGTGCGTGGACGTTTACCTTTAGCTTTGACTAAGAACTCTGCTGCGGCGATCTCAAGCGAAAGTCCGCAAACGTTTTTCCAGACAGGGTTAGCGTCTTTGGGCAGCGGTCGAAAAATGGGCGAATTTTGTTTCGTCCGAGAGATCTTCTAGGCTAAAAGTATTCTTTTCCTTCCAACTGTTTTCTTCGTACAAAAAGCCGCAATCTTCTTGCTTCAGTCGTGTCTCTTGCTTTCCGCATCGCGGACTGCTGGCAGCCTGGTCTGAAGAAAGCGATGCATAAAGCTAGACGAAGTGAACTGTTCGAAGATTTGCTTTCTGGAAAAGCGAAGCTAAGAGACTCTACCCGAGGCTCAAATCGAGGCTCAACTTGAGGCTCACCTAGAAAATTAACGCTTGAGCCTTAACGTCCGATTCGCTCCCAGAGAGTTTTCCGGCGCAGCTCAATTGAAAGAGGTAAACGGTATGTGGATATGTAGTTGCCACGCCGTCACCGACGGCATGATCAAAGAATTCGCGAAAAAGCACGGCTGCGCCTGGAAGAAGATGACCCAAGAACTCAAGGTCGGAACTCAGTGCGGTACGTGTGCGAAATCGGCAAAGGAAATTTTGGAACAAGCGGCAGGCAAACCGAAGAGAAAACGCACGAAACGGACGCGCACTGATGGGGCAAACTCACAGGTCGCTTCCTCGAAATGCGCTGCTGCTTCGGAAGTCGTTGCAGATTCTGAAGGTGCCGCTGCTTCTGTTGTAGTCGCTGATTCGCAAGTAGATGTGACGCCCACAAAGGACGTTACTTCTGCGTCGGCGGTCTCAACTCCATCAGCTCCTGCTGCATCAACTCCTGCGTTTCTTCCGTGCGGCAAATGCGTTTGCTCTTGTGGCAAATAGCATTTGTTTGCTGGATGAAACGCCCATCAAAACCTTGAGGAAACCGCTCTCTGATGTTTCCTCTTTTTGGCATCACCCTCCGACATCGTATAGTATTTCAGAAGGCGAGAGAAATTTTGGAAAACGAAAGGCCTCTTCATTTCGAACTTCGAAACTCGTCAGATTTTTTGGAATTTTTCTGACGCCCCGAAACACGCAAATGCGGGCGCCCGCTTGCGTTCACCAAATTAGGGCTAAATGTCCAAGTACATACCCAAACACGAAATCCCAGCCTGTGGGCGTTTGCAG
>PNKB01000312.1 GCA_013997645.1 Cyanobacteria bacterium PR.3.49 | reverse complement strand
GTTCGACAGCCGTAGGCAGGCGAATTCAACAGATTGCCGGCGCTCGGTTTGCCAGAATCTCTCTGGAATTGGGCGGCAAAAATCCGTTTGTAGTGTGCGATGATGCCGATTTGGCAAATGCGGTTAAATGGGCGGCCCTGTCCGCTTTCAGTAATGCCGGTCAAAGATGTGCTGCCGGCAGCCGAATAATCGTCTTTGAAGCTGTCTACGACCAATTCAGAACAATGCTTGTCGCCGCTGCCGAAAAGCAAAAAGTCGGACCTCTCGATAGTGACGATTTTGGTCCCGTCATCAATGAAAAGCAATTGCAAAATATGGTATCAGCAGTTGAATCCGCCAAGAAAAGGGGGGCTGTCATTCTCACCGGCGGAAAGCGTCTCACTGGTGAAGCACACAAAAATGGTTTTTACATGGCACCGACCTTGATCGAAAATGTTGCCGTCGACGATGAAATTTCCGATCAGGAAATTTTTGGGCCGGTTGCCGTTCTGTACAAGGTGAAGAACTTCAGAGAAGCGCTTGATCTTGCCAATCACTCTAATTATGGACTGACTGCTTCGATTCACACAAAGGATATGCATCGTGCACATGTCTTTCTGGACAAAGTGCAAACCGGAGTTGCAATCTGCAATGCAGGAACTTTCGGCAGCGAGCCGCACATGCCGTTCGGTGGACGAAAAAACTCAGGGAATGGCAGCCGTGAACCGGGCACCGAAGCTCTCAACGTTTACTCTGAATTGAAAGATATCTACATCAATATCGATCCTTCCAATGTTTAATGGAGTGAACCGGAGCCATATGACAGACAATTTCAGAATGGTTGCACTGATTCCGGCAAGAGCTGGTTCAAAGCGTGTGCCGAACAAGAATTTGCGTTTGTTGCGAGGACACCCGCTCATTGCCTATACAATCGCCGCAGCTAAGTCCGCCACTGTATTTGATGCCGTAATTGTATCCACAGATTCGGAAGAAACTGCAGACATCGCTCGGCATTATGGTGCTGAAGTGCCGTTTCTTCGTCCAACCGAGATGGCCGGTGACCTTTCTGCCGACATTGAATGGATTGCGTATACTTTGCAAAAGTTGCGCCAGGAAGGCAGAGAATTTGAGTGCTTCAGTATTTTGCGCCCGACCAGCCCGTTTCGGTCGTCCGCAACAATCAAAAGGGCGGTGAAGCAATTTTATTCAACAGACAAAATTGACTCCTTGAGAGCTGTCGAAAAGTGCAAGCAACATCCAGGCAAAATGTGGGTACTAAGCGGAGATCGAATGAATCCGCTTTTGCTCAATCCGGGCGGACAACCCTGGCACAGTACGCCGTATCAAGCGCTCCCCGCCGTTTATGTGCAAAATGCAAGTCTCGAAATTGCCTGGAGTCGAGTGGTTTTTGAGGACAAATCGATTTCAGGAGCTGTTCTAACGCCGTTTATTACCGATGAGCTGGAGGGTTTTGATATAAACGACAAGTTTGATTGGTTGCAAGCAGAGCATATCGTAGCTGACAATGAGCAAGCATTGCCTCCAGTCACTGCCGCACAATACTCAAGTAAGGGGTATTCCGAACCCGTGAACTTCAATCCTGCCAGTAATGCTTCAAATCTATCCAATTTCGTAGTCTAAGTCCCGAAAAGGAGAGTCCGTTGACTGAGTTGAGCTATGTTCCGAAAGCAGAGTTTGAGCGCCTGCAGGCGTCGAGTCTTTCGGCAATCGAAAAAGCGGAAATCTTCTCTACGCTTTGCAGAATAAACGTTCTTTATATGATCGCTTATGCCGGCTCAGGGCACATAGGAACGAGTTTTTCCAGCTTGGATATTGCCAGCTGGCTATTTCTCAACCAATTGAAGCTGCCATCCTCAAAGATCAAAAAAGAAGATGCCGACGTTTATTTCTCATCCAAAGGACACGATGCTCCGGCTAAATATGCGATCCTCACCGCCCTGGGTCTTCTGGATTTTGAACTGATTCATACTTTGCGGCGATTGAACGGATTGCCTGGCCATCCTGATGTTTCCGTACCGTTTATGCATGCCAATACGGGTTCACTGGGTATGGGCATCTCCAAAGCTCGCGGCATGGCGCTGGCCCGCCGGCTTGAAAAGCGGCAGGGGCATTTTTATGTGCTGACCGGAGACGGAGAATTGCAGGAAGGTCAGTTTTGGGAATCGCTGTCGCCAACAGTTAATCGTGACATGGCGGAGATTACGGTCATTGTCGATCACAATAAAGTTCAGTCCGACATTCTTGTAGAAAAAACGAGCAGCCTTGGCGATCTAGAGAAAAAACTGCAGGCTTTTGACTGGCATGTCCAGCGCATTGATGGGCACGATTTCAATCAATTGAATGATGCGTTGGCAAAAGCAAAAGCAGTCAGCCGTCCTAAAATCATCATTGCCGACACCGTCAAAGGCAAGGGTGTTTCCTTTATGGAACATACTGCCATGGAGGAGATGGGCTATTATAAATTCCATAGCGGTGCGCCTAGCGATGCTGATTACGAACGCGGACTTAATGAGCTGAAAGAAAGAGCGAATGCGCTTCTTGTAAAAGGCGGCATGAAGCTGTTGAAATTGGAAAAGCGCCCACATCCCGGCAGAAAGAATTTTGATGATTGCCAGCGTTTGGTTGGAGCTTACAGCAGAGCGTTGCTTTCCGTCGCCGAAAAGACACCGAATCTGGTGGCAATGGATGCCGACCTTGTTCTCGATACCGGCTTGATTCCCTTTAAAGAGAAGTATCCGCAGCGTTATTTCGAATGTGGAATTGCCGAACAGGATATGGTTTCCCAGGCGGGAGGCATGGCGCTGGAAGGTTTGTTGCCGGTCGTCCATTCGTTTGCTTGTTTCTTGAGTGACCGGCCCAACGAACAGATTTTCAACAACGCGACCGAATTGACGAAGGTAATTTATGTCGGATCTCTTGCCGGACTTTTGCCGTCGGGAC
>PNKB01000311.1 GCA_013997645.1 Cyanobacteria bacterium PR.3.49 | reverse complement strand
GAATGCTTCTCTGGTGACAGACAAGAATTGGTTTTCACCAACCTGCATGAAAGGCATTGGTTGAATGGCGACTTGGCCCACGCGGACCGTCCCGTCCGGATTGAATCCGTAAACATTGGACTGACCTCTTGAGGCTGGAACAGCACTGAGGAAGTTCGCAGAGACGGCGGCCTTAATAGAGTTGATATCGACCTTCGTACCGCCTCTTCGCAGCCAGTCATAAAATCCACTGCTCATCAGGACGCTTACCGGTGTTGTTCCGGTGGCACCGCCGCCGCTGGCAACCCATGGATTGGGAGCCAAAACACCGCCGCCGCCCGGATAGTCTCCACCCAGAGGAGTAAGAACTTCCGTGCCTTTCGATGGCGACATCAATTGCGGCTCATTCCAAATATTGCCGAGACTGGCTATTTCAGGCGGTCTTCCATCAGGAAAGCTGAGTGAAAGAATGCCGGGAGCCGGTTTGGGGTCATAAACGTTAAACGGTTGCGCGCAGGCAGCAGCGTGCTGAACGCCTTTATGTACGTTGGTTCCGTCGGTTGTGGAAACCATTTGATCGGCTTCCGCTCTTACGATCGACGGAATAAAGTAGGGCAAAGTATCGATTGTCTTGGCGAATTTATTGTTGTCTACGATCGTTGCGCCTTCGGCAATGCCTGCAAATACGAAGTCTTTGTCACCATAGGGAGCGTTGACATACGATCTATAAAACTTGCCGATGCGTTGATCGGGACCGACGCCACTGAGCGTTTCAGGCTTGGGCAGAGGAATGTTGGTCGTACCGCCGCCCACGATGCAGCCGAGAGAAAGCTTGAGCGACCCCTCGACAAATTTGGAATTGCCGGTCTGACGAATGACGTTGGCTTTGTAAGCCTTCACTGCAGAATCATATGGATCGACGATATTGCCGTCTTTGTCTTTCGGCTCGGAGCCGCTGCCTCCGCCCACACCGGAAACTGCCGCTTCCAGCGCTGCTACCAGGCGATTTTTAGCCTGCATTGCATTCTCATAATCGCGGTCGATGAATTCTTTCATGATCGGATCGTTGAGCTGATCGGCGACGATCAGATCAAGGCGAATTGTGCCGAGCAGAGTGTTAATACCGTGCACCGGCAGGTAATAGCGGTCGCCTGCTGTCGTGTTGGTGCCGACCGGCGCCGCATCGGACAGCGAGATAAAGCCGAAATTGGGATCTTCAACAACAATGCGCCCCAGGTCTTTGGAAGCGGCCAGAGCAGCACTCTCAATGGCAGTTCGCTGCTCGCTATGTGAGCCAAGGACGCGGATATAACCGAGCATAAAGAGGATGATGGTTACCACCAGCCCCGCCAAGATAGCGACGACCAGCACAATCATATTTCCCCTTTGACGGGCACGCAGGTTGTATCGGTTGGTCTTTTGTTTGGTCTGCCGTTGCATAAATGGTCCCTTTAAAGTCAAGCGGAACGGGCGAGCGCCTTTCCGGGCTATCCCTATTAATAGGACAATTCATCCTCTCATAATTCCCTCGAATGAGGGAATTGGCAAAATTTCTGCATTCCGAGCGGATGCTAGTCCGGCATCTCGCGGCGCATGGTGAACCAGAAGTTGCAACCCTGACCGGGCTCGCTCTCCACTCCAATTGTCCCGCCCTGCTCTTCCACAATCGCTTTTGATATCGCCAATCCCAGACCACTTCCGCCTTCCACTCGCGAATCCGAAAGGCGCGCTTGCTCGAAGCGATTGAAGAGTCTCGATTGGAATTCTTTGGGAATGCCACGGCCATTGTCGCTGACCATGAGCTTGACGAAATCATTGGTGAAGTTGGCAAAAACAGTGACCGTAGAGCCTTTTGGAGAGAATTTGATGGCATTGGAAAGCAAGTTGACCAGCACCTGAACAGTGTAACTTTCGTCAGCGCTAACCAGAATAGTTTCGGCCGGAAGCCTCACTTCCAGCGCGATTGAGCGCGACTCGGCATAAGACAAGACCGACTCCACCGACTGATTGACCAGCGACTGCACTGCGATGACCTCTACGGAAAGCTGCAATCGGCCTGACTCTAACTTATGCAAATTAAGCATGCTCGTGATCATATTGATCAAACGACCGGTATCGTTGCCGATGCTCTTGGAGCGCTTTTTCAGCTCATCCTGCCGTGCTTCGTAGACGCCTTCAACAATAAGCTCAAGAAAGCACTTTATGGAGGTGAGCGGGGTGCGCAGATCGTGAGTCATCATGGAGAGAAACTCTTGTTTCATCTGCTCGAGTTCGTGCTTGGCGGTGACGTCTTCGACGACAATCAACAAGCCGGGGCTGGTGCCGGCAAAAGATCCCACTCTTACCGATGCCGGAAACTGGCTGCCGTCGCGGCGTCTTGCCATCACATCCCGAGCCCGCTGGCTGACCAGAGAGCCAAGGTCTGGCACGGAGGAATCATCGAAAATAAATAAATCTCTGACATTGCGCCCATGCAAATCTCCATAGGTGCAACCGAAATATTGCAGACAGGCCGGGCTGGCAGACTCGATTGCACCAGCTGTCGTAGTAATCAAAAGACCGAGCGGAATTGTTTCGACAAGAGTGCGAATGCGTGCTTCACTGTTGCGAATCAACTCGTTGTTTTTTTCAATTAAGGCTTCCAAATCCTTGCTGCT
This sequence comes from Cyanobacteria bacterium PR.3.49, assembly GCA_013997645.1. GTDB lineage: Bacteria > Cyanobacteriota > Vampirovibrionia > Obscuribacterales > Obscuribacteraceae > QKMZ01. The sequence goes on along the minus strand of PNKB01000311.1, from coordinate 304 downwards.
CTGCTGATTTCGCTCATCGAATTTGGGTTTGTTCTTTTCTATGACGTTCGCCTCATTTTTTCAGCCGCGCACTTTTATGGAAGAGAGCATCTTTTGATACAGACTGCCCATCTCGCCCTCGTTCATTCCATGACTCAGCATAATAAGCGAGAAGCAGTGAGTGTCCTTAAGAAAAATCTGGCACCGCTCAATCGTCTCGGCTCCGGAATGATTCTTGACTCTGCATTCTAAAAACAGACCGGGAAAGCCGTTGCAATCTTGATTGCGCCGAGTCACCCTGGTATAACTTTCCGCTCTGCCCCGA
>PNKB01000310.1 GCA_013997645.1 Cyanobacteria bacterium PR.3.49 | reverse complement strand
GAAGACGATATTTCACCGACCCTGAGACGCTTGACCGACCACTTCGGCAAGAAGGTGAAAGCCTCCATCTCCTGACAATTCCAAAGGTTAATGCGGCTTCCAAATTTGGTTGCAAACAAGCAGCTATAATCAGCCCTTGGTTGACTGTTCTTCCCAGCCCCCCTTAACCAATGCTCCAAGTTCGCTCAAGCAGAAACATTCTATTCGCCGCAGCGGCGCTGCTTCTGCTCACATCTTCGGCAGCTCGGGCAGACAACGAGTTTTTTGACGTAGAGCCGCCCAGCGCCAAACCCAAAGCGCCGGCTGAACCACCCAGACCTATTCGGATGGAAATAGAAGAAACCGAAAACGTGGAGCCCAAGAAAGGCGGACGTTTTTCAATGTTCAAGCATGCAGCCGAGCCGAAAAAACAAATCGCTTCGAACGAGTCGGTCAAAGACGTTCCGGATGAAAATACAAAATCCGGCAGCGGTTTGTCACGCGTCCTATCAGCGCCGAAAACTGCAGCCGGAGTGATGTGCGGTCTCATGGTCGGCGTGCCGGTCAAAGCCGCCAAAACAATGGCGTCGGAGACAAAGCGCATGAACGCTCAAGTTTCCAAAGATCTCACCTGGGGATTCGACGAGAGAAAGCCCGACCTGGGTGCCAGAGTTGGAGCAGCCGTCCTTTCGGTTCCTTACGGAATTGCCACTGGTCTGATGACCGGACTGACAAAAGGCACCGAAAGAGCTGTCAGCACAGGCGCGCGCAAGCCGCTCAGCAAAGAATCAATGAGTATCAGCGATCCGGATTTGCACTGACACGATAGCGCTCGACAGAATTCAAGCACAGCCCCGCACCGCATGTGGTGGCAGCTAGCATGCTTTTTGGGTGATGAAACTATTTCGTGCAATAAGAATAGCGCTTCGTAAAGCCCTGCCTTACGAAGCGCGTTTGATCGCCGAAAACTTGGACTAACTGCGGGCGCTATCGACCTTGACCAGAGCTTGCAGCCTGGTCGCCGTCATTTTTTGCAAAGCGCTGTCGAATGAAAGCTCTTTCTCGTCGGCTATTTTCAGGGCTCTGATTGCGGCTCCGCGGCTGATTTTGCCGTTGTTCACCAGAGTCTGAGCCTTTACTGCTGCAACCAGTTGGTTTTCGGATAGCCAACCGGAAACTATAAGCACACGTCCTACTCGCATGCCGGTTTCCTTGCCTATTTGCATTGCTTCATCGATGTCTTTCTGGCTGATGTAACCAGCTTCGGTCAAAAGCTCGGCAAGTCGAACCGAGTCGGAGGTTTCGCTGTCACTTGTTCCGGTCATAGGTCAATGCTCCCTTGAGTGTTTCTCCCAGATACCGTAAACGGCGCTCCGCCTCGAGCCTTTCGGCACGTCCCTCTAAACTCGGCACCAGTTGCGGATTCTGAAAGGCCTCCAGATCCTCGAGCGATTTGCGCTCTGTATTTATTCTTCCCATTGCTTGTGAGAATCTTGTGAAAATAATCACTTTTTCGACGAAATCAAGTGAACATCACCTTCTTAGGTGATGCAGCCAGCCTCGCCGCACCGTATATACATTCGCTATTTAGATGTCGAAATTAGGATCTTGGGGTGAAACCAGATCGCAAGCCAACATTTCTTCCAGAGTGGCGAGCATCAGGTCGTGTACGAGTGTCAGGCGCTCGAAACTGTTGATGGCTGCTTTGTCTTTGAATGCCAGCACATGGATGCCAGGAGGCACGCTGCCGTGCTCTGCCAGTTCTTTGGGCTCGTCCTGGATGAAAAGCTTGATGTGCGGCTGCAATTTAATCAATTCTTGAATGCGCGCACTGGCAAAGATTCTTTTGACCGTGTTTTCGTCCGATCCTTTTATTATGTATTCGTGGTCGAATTCTGGTTCGCCGATTTCGATGTCCTGGGCTCCGAACACTTTGCTTGCATCACCGACCAGACTGCGATTATGCAGGTCGAAACTGAATGAACCCTTAGCTTTGAAGGGCAGAAAAGCCGCGCTGCTGTCACTGACTGCACCGCCCACGCCTTTTTGATGCATGTGATAAGTAATGCTCCATGGCTTGCCGGCAACCGGCACACGCATTACAAAGAGCTTTTGCCCGTCGTCGAACGAGCCTTGATGCTCTTCGGCAAACTCCATCCAGACAGATTTCCAACCGTATACACTGCTGCGAAGTTTCATCAGCCAATCTCCCGTCATCGAATCTGGAAGAATATAGCAGGTAACCATTTTGGCGTCGAGGAATTCTTATGACCGCTTTAGACGATAGAGAGCGGCAAGACAGGGAAAAGAAGCCAGAAGAGAAAAGTGGCATTTCGGCAAACCTGGCAACCGGCAGCCTGATGAAGGCTATATGGTCAATGTCATGGCCATTGATGGTGACAACTGTTTCCGCTTCCCTTGTCGGTTTGGCCGACATGCATGTAGCGGGCTTTCTGGGAAGCGCCTCCCAAGCGGCTGTCGGTGTTTCCGAACAAGTTCTATTCATATTGATGATCTTCATAATGTCTACAGGAGTCGGCACCCAGGCCCTCGTTTCTCGAGCCACCGGCGCCGAAGACCAGCTGGAGGCGGCGCGCGCCACCGGTCAATCTTTATTGTTCGCAGTGATCATGGGACTTTTGCTTTTGATCGCGGCAAAACTAGGCGCGCACAAAATAGTCGGCTTTTTCGCCCGCACCGATGAAGTCGCGGACATCGGCGCCCTCTACTTATCTATATATGCTCTCTACTTGATACCTTTCAGTTTGCTGAACATAATCAATGCAGCCTTCAGAGCAATCGGAGATTCACGCACGACACTAATTATCATGCTGGTGTCGACCTCATTGAATATTGCCGGCGACTACCTGACTGTTTTGTACAAGTGGCCCTTCCCCGGGCTGGGAGTGGAAGGCATCGCCTGGTCGGCCGTGATCGGCAATATCGTCGGTGCCGTCGTGGCAGTCATCTTTCTCTTGCGCTCACCGCTCAAGAATTGCACTTCCTACATGTTTCCTTTCATCGGCTCTGTGATCAGCCGCATAGTGAAAATCGGCATACCGGCAGCCCTTCAAAGACTCGGCTGGGGACTGTCTACTTTCGTCATTTTCT
>PNKB01000309.1 GCA_013997645.1 Cyanobacteria bacterium PR.3.49 | reverse complement strand
CTAGATTCAACGATTACGCAAAAGTTCCTATTTAAATCTTCGCGGCTGATTAACTTTCTCAAGTCTCTTTTTGACGATAATCGACGAACCTATTTATAGCTCTTATAAAACTTCAGGTTTTTAGGAACTCACCTCATGACTGGTAGTCAACCCATCAGTTTGTTATTGATTTGAACAAACAGAACTGATTATCAAAAAACTAAAAAGAGGTGTATTGCGATGCCGCGAGGAAAAGCAAAATCAACGATGGATGTCACTGAACTTTTGCATCAGGATCATATGAAGGTCAGCGAACTATTCTTCCAATTTTCAAAAGCTGAAGATGAAAGCGAAAAAGAAGACCTGGTAAAACAAATTCTTACCGAGCTTCACGTGCACGCGAAGGTTGAAGAAGAGGTTGTCTATCCTACTGTTGAAGACGAAGCAGAAGAAGGCGAAGAGCTTGTTGGCGAAGCTAACGTCGAACACAAGATGATCAAATATTTGATGGCAGAGCTGTCACAAATGTCCGGCGATGATGAAGAACTAGATGCCAAGGTAACCGTACTTTGTGAATTGGTAAAACACCATGTTCGCGAAGAAGAAAAGGAAATGTTCAAAAAGCTGCGCGAGAGCGGAGCGGATCTTGAAGATCTCGCTGAGCAAGCTCAAGAGAGAAAAGAAGAGCTTATGGCTGAACCATTGCCTGCAATGAGTGCAACACTTGAAATCGGCGAAGCGGAGGAAGTAGAAGAAGCTGAGCAGTTAAAAGCACTAGATACAAAACGTGCTCCAGCCAAAAAAGGCGCTGCAAAGAAAAAATCTGCATAGACAAAAGAACGAAAAAGCCGCTCCAAAAGAGCGGCTTTTTTTTATTCCCAATCACTGCTCTATGCCGCCAGGTAGCTCTGCATCTGGGTGTGAATCTTTGTGCGCGCGCGTGATATGCGCGATTTAACAGTGCCCAATTCCGTGTTGGTGATTATCGCAATTTCTTCGTATGACAGGCCGTCGACTTCACGCAGCAGCACCGACTGCCTGAATTCTGTGGGAATTCTGCTTAGAGCATGCTCGAGAGCACTTACCAGCTCTTTTCTTTGCATATTCGTATCCGGCTGACTGCTGGTGTCCGCGACTAAACGCTCCAATTTGCTTCCATCGTCGGACTCGTACTGTTCGTCCAGAGAAACAACATCTTGATTGCGAACTTTTCTTCTCAGTTCGTCATAGCAGAGATTGGTTACTACCTGACCGAGCCAGCCTTTAAAAGCGCCGGGGCTCCTGAGCTGCTTGATCGATCGCCACATTCTTATTTGTGCTTCTTGAACTACATCAGACAGGTCGCGCAATTCAGGGAAGCGCCTGCGCACCATGGCAGTAAGAGTTGATTTGTGACGTTTCAAAAGGGTGTCCATTGCTCCCAACCTGTCCGCCTGGCAAGCGCGGACTAATTCCTCATCTGTCATATCAGCAAACTGCTTATCAATTTCTGCGAATGTCGAACCGCAGGTTGCGGATGAAGTCGCGAAAAGAGGTCTTACATTACTAGTCATAAAATACATCTCCCGGTCAAGTACTCGCAGCAAGGCAGCACCAATAGTGGTGCTCGGTAGCGCAACCGCGCTGGTCTCATTTGCGAAACTTGCGATGCTTACTCTTTCATTGTGCCAAACAGCTGGGGATGAAACAACAGTGGTTTCCCCCAGTGGAAGCACCGATGAATTCCGCGGGAAAATGTCTGGAGATGTCAGTCAGGAAGGTCTATTGGAATGTTGTGTCTGTCTATTTCGGGAACGCGTATGGGGTTTACCCCCTAAAACCGTCCTTAGATCAGACCATAAGCCTTCCTATTGAAAGTTCAGAACTTATAAATTGGTGAGTTTGACCGTGCAAAATCAGATTAGTTCCATATCTGGACCAATCCTGACCGCTCGCTTTTCTATCAAACTACTTTACGAAGATCCTCGACTGGACTCGCACAAAACGCTTCACGATGAACTCAGGATTTGTGAATGAAGCATTTCCTGCTGGGTTTCCACCAGTTACATGGAAGTCCGAAAAACCAGCATTCTGATTTACATAAACTCCGCCGGTCAAATTGAACGAAACTGGAGTTCCTGCTTCGGCCATTTCCAGCGCAATTTTGTGCATAGTGTCTTCATTCTGAGTGTAGGCACTGCATGTGATGGCACCGTGTTCGCGGGCACCTTTGGACGCGAGTTCCAAACTCTCGTTCGTATCCTTGGTAGGAATGATGAATACGATGGGGCCGAACATTTCACCTTTGACGAGACCACGACTATCTTTGTTCAATTCAATAATGATCGGGCTTTGAGTATGAGCTTCAGGAAACTCCGGATTAGCGATCGCTTTATTTTCCAGCAAGACTTTTCCGCCGATATCCTTCGCTTTCAGAACGCGATCCATTGTGGCTTTGCTCTGAATTGCCCCGGCAACAGCATGGCCGGCTTTCGGATGCTCGACCAGTCCGCGTGTCTGCTCAACAATTGCTTTCGTCACATCATCGAAGGAGACCTGGCCCTCCTTGGTAGCGATACCGGACTCAGGAATATAGATGTTCTGCGGCGCGGTGCACATTTGTCCACTGTAAAGGCTGATGCTGAATGCGATGTTTTTTGCCATCGCTTCCACATCATCAATGCTGTCGATAATGATGCTGTTTACGCCGGCCTTTTCGGTGAAAACAACCTTGCCGGGCAAGCCTTCCACGTAGTTGCCAAAGGAGTTGCTGCCTGTGAAATCGATGATTTTGATGGCAGGGTTTTCGGCCAATTTCTTGGTTATTTGATTGTCTGCTTTATCACTGGCCAACATAACCAGATTGGGATCAAAACCATTTTCCTTCAAAACTGATTGAATCACGCCGATCACTATGGCAATCGGATAGATTGCCTTGGGGTGCGGTTTTACAATTACGGCATTACCGGTAATCAAACTCGCATAAACGCCAGGAAGAGTGTTCCAGGTTGGGAATGTACTGCAGCCGATTGCCAGCGACAAACCACGACCAATGTTCATTCCGAATTTTTCCAACTTTAGATTGAACTTACCGGCAGGTTTCTCCCACGAGATCTTGTCCGCAAAACGCGT
>PNKB01000308.1 GCA_013997645.1 Cyanobacteria bacterium PR.3.49 | reverse complement strand
ATTATCGAATTCTTCTTGCACGTAACAAATTCCCTGAATTGATGCGGTCTTTTAGCGAGATCATTTGCGCCACTATCCGTACTTTCTAATCTCGATTGCCGTACGCTCTCAATACGTCTAGCGATAACTGGAACAGCGATCGCTTCTTCTAAGAGATCATCAGGAATCCACAAGCACCATCTTTCAACACCTTTGATGAATTCATTCGAGCCATACACCCGTTTAATAAACTTTCGAGTGTTCGGATTTGTCTCAATAAGTCGTTTCTTGTCAGTTGGCGAAAGCATTAGATGGCCTCCATCCGTTGCTTTGTTGCCAGATCCCATTTCAGGTAAGTCTGACAGCGGCTTGCTTCGTTTCAAGACAATCGTGTTGTTGCCTTTGGAAAGATAAGCGCTGATGTTATCGACTTGCTCAAATTCACCGCCCGAGAATAAGTATCTCGGTTGCTTGCTTTTATTACGCAGACCAATTATGACAACGGTAACTCCTGCGTTTCGTTTAGCATTGTTGGTCCACTTGAACGACCTGTGGGCAAATCCAATTTCCAAATTCTCTTTAGTTAGAAGATGTGGAAAAAGAATTCCGACCAATTCACCTTGACAGATCGAGTTCGTAGAGACGAACCCTAACTGTGCATTTGCATTCTTGATGTATTCGCCACCTTTCACAAACCAACATGCGATATAGTCAAGCTTCTTGTAACTTTTCACTGGTTTCAACGCAACAGCCATGTCTGCCTTTTGCGTTTGATCCTGGTAACGAACACCAAGATAAGGCGGGTTTCCTAAAATGAAGAACTCTGATTTATCGTCTTTAGGGCAGACAACATTCCAATCCAATCTAGTAGCATTGCCACAAACGATTTTGCCACTTTCCTTCAACGGTAATGAAGGCACAGATATTCCAAGGCTTTCCTTATACTTTACGTTCATCTGATGCTCTGCAAGCCACATTGATAAGATTGCTATTTCGTGCGCAAAGTCATCTAATTCAATTCCAAAAAACTGAGTCAACTGGATCTGCGGCATAGTGAACATCGTCTGATAGTTGATGTTAAGCTCGCGGAGACGCACGAAAATTTCCATTTCTAATCTGCGCAGCTCTTTGTAGGCAATGATCAAAAAATTTCCAGATCCGCAAGCTGGATCGAAAACCTTGATGGTGCTAAGGCGTGCACGCAACTTTTCCAAACCTTTCGCATTATCAAAGTTCTCTTCGAACGCATCGCGAAGCTGGCTCAGAAACAACGGTTCAATGACTTTCATGATATTGCTAACAGATGTATAATGCATGCCAATTTTTCCACGTTCTTCCTTATGAACGACAGCTTGCATCATCGACCCAAAAATATCTGGATTGATTTCAGACCAATCCAGTCCGCCACATGCGACAACGGTACTCCTTGCTTGTCGTGAAAACTGAGGCGCTTTCAAACTATCAGCAAAGAGGCCTCCATTAACGAACGGAAACTCTTGTAGATAGACAGGATAATCCGAACGTTCTAGTTTATTCATTACCTCGAACAATCGATCCAGATATGAATTAAGATCACTTCCATCATCCTGTGTATGAGAGTTGATAGAAGCAGTGAACATGCCCTTTTTGGGAAAGATATCCGTATCTTCAGCAAAAAAACAAAACAATAAACGCGACAAAAAAACGTTCAAAGAATGAGAATCCATTTCTGGATTGTCTTTGCTAATCTCATCGTACAATTTACCCATGCGCTCAGCAGCTTTGATATCAGCATGGCTTTCAGTGTGCGCTTTGTGTTTCTCTTTGCCGATAAGCGGGAGCAAAAATGGCACATGCTTGGGTAAATCGAGAATTGGAATATCCAACGTCTCGCCTGTCTTCATATCGACACCCAACAGCCTTTTGTAATCCGTGACAAGAACAAAACGGACGTTGTGCTTAACCGCCTCTGTGCTCTTTCTCAGTTGATCAGCCAACGAATGTAGAAGATCGTAATTTGCTGTGACTTCACTTACAATTCCTGTCACAGCTTGTCTTTGTGTAGAATCAATTCCGCGAAACCAAACGGTTTTTTTCCAAATAACCTCGTCTGGTAGTTTGCCCTGATTCAGGTTTCCCTTCTGTAGACGATTGATATTAGATTTCGGTTTGCCGTATGCCGTAAGCAAATCATAGATGAATGTTTGCGGAGAAAACTCCTGCATCATTTTTTGAACGTTTTCTTCGATCTGCGCGATATTCATTGAAACTTATCGATTTTGGGAGGAGACATACACTCTTATTTTTTCAGTAAGGTAGATTGCTATCAAGTCGAAATTTCCCGGATTCAGCAGCCTCTCATCGTAAACCTAGACAGAGAGAGTGACTTGGATATTGAACGTAATCAACTCAATTCTGATGCCGCAGGAAAACGATATGCCTTTTGGGTCAAATCGCTATACGACAGGCTCCTAATACTTCCAACTTGACGCCGGGACCCCTTGCGTCCGCTATTTCGGCAGCCGCCGCAGTGGGGGCGCGCCGAAACTTCTAATACAAACGAAAACACGATCAGCCAAGCGGCGCTTCCCTGGCTGCCCGGCGACAAGCCTAGCGGACGCAAGCCCAGCGTCAAGTCGATTGTTCTGCCTGCTCGCTGTCATCAAGAACGAGGTCCAGAGCGCATCTTTTCAACATACAAAACGACCATATGGTGGATTGATTTCGGCACCATGTGGTCTAAATTTTGAGGTTCCCAACTACACCCACACTACACCTGAGTGGTTTTGCCTCCCCAATAAAAAAACGGCTCCTCTTCGCGGAACCGCTTGGATTGAGCCGTTTAATGTGCCTGCCCGGTAAGACTCGAACTTACGACCTCATGGTTCGTAGCCATGCGCTCTATCCAGCTGGGCTACGGGCAGATAGGTTAATCATGTTACCACAGGTATCGGATTGCATGCCCTATGGGCTGTTCCGGCGTTTTCAATCGTTAATAGCTTAAATCTGATCCTCCAAAGGCAAGCAGGATTAGACTTTCCAGGGTTGGCGAAAACAACGAAGAGCCCCGGCTGCCAAGAGAAAAGCTGCAATGCCTCTAATCTTTGAGCACTATTTGGCATTTGCGGCCGGCCTAAAAGC
>PNKB01000307.1 GCA_013997645.1 Cyanobacteria bacterium PR.3.49 | reverse complement strand
CGGTCAACACCTCATGCATGATGCATCCGAACGAATAGAGGTCAGAGCGCGAATCGATCTCTTCGCCGGTGCATTGCTCGGGACTCATGTACAGCGGCGTTCCAAGCAATTCACCAGTTTGAGTAAGCTTGGTCTTATCAGCACCATCTTGATCAGAAATCTTTGCAATACCGAAGTCGACGATTTTCACCATGTCATTGCCGTCTGGTGTTTTCGTCATCAATATATTGTTGGGCTTCAAATCGCGGTGAATAATCGATTTTTGCTGAGCGTGCACGAGTGCCTCGGCAATCTGCATGAAAATCGGCAGAGCCCGCTGTTGATTTAAGCAAGTCTCCGTTTTGAGCAGCGCATCGAGACTGTCGCCCTCAACGTAATCCATAATCAAGTAAGGCGCGCCATCACTGGCTGCGCCCACATCATAGACAGAAACTATATTGCCGTGCACTAATGTCCGCGCGGCTTGAGCCTCGTGCTCCAGGCGTTTCGCCAAAATTTTGCGTTCAGCAACTTGCGGTGAGATCATCTTTAGCGCGAAGAACTTCTGGGTTTCCCGGTCTAGGACTTTGTAAACCTCACCCATTCCACCGGAACCGATGTGCGCAAGCACTTCGTAGCGTCCGTCAATTAACGAACCAATCTGCAAACGACCGGCTGGCACGGATTCATCGCCTTTCGGGGTGTCGTTGGTAACTTTTTCAGAGTTTTCGTGCATCTTCGGGGTATCTAATTGGGTACCTTAGTCATATGCCCCCTGACTCGCCCTCACATTCCTTTCGTCACTTAATTTTGAGGAAAACGCCGTGACCGCCGACAGCGCAAAGGAAAAGCCGAAAAAGTCCTGGCTCAAGATGCTGCTTTTCACAATACTGTGCCTATTTATAGGCGGCATTATAGTCACGTGGATGCTTTTCGGGCACTACGCGGTACTTTTTTACTGGAATGGCGAGTTAAACAAGGCGCTGGTAGTCGCGAAGAAAAACAGCCAACTCGGCAAACAGCGAGTTGAGGCTGTTTTTAATGAAGCCAAAAAAGCAAATGTAGCGCCCGATATCGTCATGCGCATGTATCGCGTGTATGCAAATCACTTGATCATGGAAGGCGAAACCGATCGAGGCAATGCGGAATTTCAAAAGGCTATCGAAATTGGAACGCCAGAGCCGCCTACAAATTACGCGGTTGCAGACCAATTGACGCACGTTTATCAAGACCGCGCTTGGAGTAATCATACTGATTGGCTGACTGATCGCACGAGAGACAATGGCGCAAAAGATCAGGAGATGTCGGTCAAGGTCGCAGAAAAGTCCTTTGGTCCATATCACGAACAAACGATATACAAGAGTCCCGGACTAGCCGTTATTTACGCTGACCTAGGGCAATTCCAAAAGGCTGATTCACTGATCAAACATTGCATCGACGCTGTCGAAACCAAAGACTCAGCAAAACAATGTGGTCCGTATGTCTACGCAATGCTTGCCAGAATTCGTGCTGTCGAACACAGAAATAAAGAAGCTGTAGATGCTTACTATAAATGTCGTGAGCTTGCGGCTACCGAAGAGGAGTCAGGCAGAGGTTGGAGCGAACTGTTGATCGGTCTGAGATTCAACAAACCGTCGGAAAATGCGGACTATCTTCAAACCAGGCGGCTTTTGAACAAAAACAAATTTGCGGAGTTGGATCAATTGGCCGAGAAGAGTATCAAAAACAAAGAACATTATTGGAACGGGGTCTGGAAAATTGACAAAATGATTAAAGCGCTCGAATGGGACCGACACGTTGATGAGGTGCGTTACGACCAGCTCAAGCTAGACATCGGCAATTGGCTGAAGAAAAATCCAAACTCCGCATTTGCTCGCTGTGGCCTCGCCCAACTGCATATTAATAGAGCATGGGCAGTCAACAACGAGGGCGATGGAAACAGCCAAAAATTCGACAAGTTAATGGCAGAAGCACGCCGAACTCTTGCAGAACTGCCGAACATCAAAAATTTAAATCCGCAAGCGTATGTCGCGCTGATCAGATTGACAATTCCCGAGCGCAAGCATGATGAATTAGTCAAATTGGCGGAGGCCGGTAGCAAACAGTGGCCGAGTCATTTGGGCATCAGTACTAAGGCTTACTCCATACTCTCGACAGGTTACCTTGGTCGCGAAGGTGAAAGTCATAAATATTTGCAACAGCGTGCTGATACCTTAGGTGGTGCAGAAGGTGATAAGTTTTACGCGCAAGTCGTTTGGTATATCCATAACGACACGGATGAAGAAGTGCAATTTGAAGGGGAAGAAAGTTTTAGCTGGGATCGCGTAGCTCGAGGCTTTAAAGAAATCTTCAGAGAATTCCCCGACGATAACGAAGCAAGAATCGCGTTCATCAATCTCGCGTATCGCGCCGACAAAACAGACGCTGCGCGACGCGTTTTCGACAAATAGGCTGCGTTCACAGGTGAGAGAATATGAGCGATATGCCCAGTTTCAAGGACAACATTTAACGCCTGGCTCGCACTATTCAATGCCATCGCGTTGCACAACATCTTCCCAGGTAGTATCAAGGCGAGCGGCAATACTGTTGGCGGTTGTTTTCCAATTACTTCCCGCCCATCCTTCAAGCAGCGTTTTAGAAATTGCTTGCCGACTCATACCGTAATTGGCGATCAGAATTTGAGCGTAAATCTTGTCCTTGCCATACCAGGTGAAGCGCGAAACAAACTCGCGATAATTATAGAAAGCCCCTTCTTTCCATTCGCCGATTACCACGTCTTGCTCGACAACACCAGGCTTGAGCACGCGCATCGAGTCATGAATGATTCGTGATGTAAATGCCTTTCCAGTCAGACCTTCGCCGTCAAATTTAGCCAGAGGCAGTGTTGGAACGCCACGCAAAATTCCGGACTCTAAAGTTTGTTTTTTAAACTCGTCGATGTTCTCAGCTTTGATTTTCGTTGTGTTGATTACTGATTGCGAAACCGGCATCTCCTCAACTGGAAAAAAGATTACCGTCGGCAACAGCTTGACTCTGTTGCCGACTTTGTCGAAGTGCAGCACCACAGAACCGATATTGCCCAATCGATACTGCGGCAAGTTGTTTGTAATTTTCGGTGCATTGACCGACCAAACAATTTTGAGATCCCCGCCCCAGCGACCGATGAAATATGCTGGATACGTGTTGACTTCAGTGCCGCTCAAAAGTGGTGCGCGCGAATCGAGTTTTGGATTGAGCTTGCGCAAAACGATTTCGGAAAGCTCATTGCTGCCTGCGATTT
>PNKB01000306.1 GCA_013997645.1 Cyanobacteria bacterium PR.3.49 | reverse complement strand
GTCGATGATGGGTTTGCATTACCAGATGGGAATGGGAGTGCAACAGAATCTGGATGCCGCTCAAGCATGCTTCGAAAAGAGCGTTGCGCTCGGAAACAACTACGCAACGGTCTATCTCCGTGAGCTGCTGGTATGTAAGCAACTGATTCCGTTGACGCAGGAAATGAGCGCCGGCGACCTTTCAATACTGGAGGCGATTGCGAAGAAAGGGCAATCGTCGGCCGCCTTAACTTCGCCGGGCAGCGACAACTACCGCCTCTGGTCCGAGCTAGCGGACCTGGGTTGGATGCAGAAGGGAGATGCGCCTGAAGGTGTATGCGCTTTTTCGGTGACTGAGAAGGGACTACTCGGGCTGGATCGATTCGTTGCCATGTTAAACGCATCGCGGAAGGACGGGCAAAAACGAGGGACACCATGACAAACAAAGACTGGCCTCGGAGATCCAAACGAAGATTGTTCCGCATGGTTTAACCAATCTCAATTCCTGGTTCTGATCATCGAGGCTCATACGCCACCTTCCAAAAGCCTCGCGACACCAAATACGGTGCCATACAGTGAAAACGTGCAAGATAGTCAGTGATGTGCTCCGTAAATGTAGGACTGAATGATTTTTATGTTGCCGGAGATGCGGCTACTGCTAAAGCGAAGTTGAACCGAGCCCTGCGGGCAGCCCCCCGTGCGGAAAAAACCGTCAGATTAAAACCTGTAAATAATTAGACTCCTTGCCAATTGATGCTTTCACCACTATGCTTGACATTTAGATAAGCAAATTGTCGGGACAGCAAGATCGCTTGAGGCGATTCTCTTGCAACTCGAACGAGGTATCCGCCCCCCACCAATAATGGAGGACGACCAATGACGTACATCAAAAATAAGTTCAACCAAGGTAACGAAATCCTCTTCGTATCGCTCATGGCCCTGCAATTTGCGCCCCACCAATACAAACTCCCAGGATTAGCGATTCTCTGTTTTTCCCTAATAACCGCTGCAGTTATCGATTGCAAGAAGAACACCAAGCGCGTCAGACGCATCACCAGGCGGGTCGCATCCTGCAGCTGCGTGAAAGCTAGAGAGACGATTTCGCACATGCACATGCCTCAACTGTTGCAGATCAATTGCACCGTATGCGGTGCAGAATCTACATAGTTCAAATCGACAAAAGCAAACCCAGTGCTGTCCTCAAAGGTCCAGCAATCTGCCGATTTCTTTCTCAGTGCTCGAAATCTCAGAATCGAAGGAATCTATGCGCTTTAGAATTCTCGCCTCAACAGCCGGGTTGGCGGTTGTATACGGATTGGGTCGAACCACTTGCGGCATGTCGCCCTGGTTGCGAGTGAAGATGTACTTGCTGTACGGATCGACTAGCTTCTTCACGACAGCGCCATCTGCATCCACTGTTAACGCTTGAGCGTACGTCATGCCCAGCGCCGTAGGGACCATTGAAGGTGTGTAAGGCGGAGGCGCGGGGACAAAGTAGTTTCCGGCTACGTGTGAACTATTTCGCGAAGTTCTCGCTTCAACAGACTGACTGCTCAGAGCGAACGCCCCGCTGAAAACGACGGCAAGGGATATGAGTGCTGCAAGATTTCTGATCAAGTGAAAGTCCCCCGAAATCGACGCTTTTGTGAAAGTTCTCATCGCCAGCCACCCCCTAGTGCTCTATAGAGATTAACTCTGGACCCGACCAGTTCCATTTTCACTGCAACCAATTCTTTTTCGGCATTCAATTTCTCCTCCTGGACGAGCAGCACTTCGATGTAAGTCGCCTTGGCGTACTTAAACAGCATGTTTGCCGTACCGATAGATTCCTCAAGCAATACGACTTCTCGTTTTTTGGTATCAAAAGCGTCCTGCATGTTTTTTATGTTTGACACCTGATTGAGAACGTCAGTGTAGGCTTTTAGTAAAGTCTGCTCATAGGTCAAAACCGATTGGGTTTGGTGGGCATCGGCTGTCCTTATTCGCGCAAGTATTCCTCTTCGGTTGACCAATGGAAGCATGAAGTCGCCCATCGCATTGTAGAGCAACGACTGTGGAGTTCTAAACAGCAGCTGAGGGTTCCACCCCGACCATCCAGTACCTGCCCTAATCGTCAGGTTGGGGTAGAGCTGTGCCTTGACACTTTTTAAATCGAGCTTTGCCGCCTTAATCGCAGCTTCAGCCTGACGAATATCGGCTCTGTTTTGCAAAAGCTGTGCAGGCACACCCGTCTGCAATTCATGCACCGGTATCGACATAAACTGGTCAGAGTTTCTCGCTATTGGCGCTTCATCATAGATGCCAGTGAGGAACTTCAGGCGATTCTCTTTTTCAACAATACTCTGCTTGGTTTCAGACCTCTGGCTTCTAGTCTTGTTTAACTGGGCTTCAAACCGATTGACCCCTAACTGGTTCGCTTTGGCATAATGCTTCAAGGTCTGCATTTTAAGGAAAGCCGCTTCTTGGATGCTAATGTTTGCATCCAGTATCTTCAAAGACGTATCCAGAGCCATTAATTCATAGTAGTTAATTGCTATTTCAGTAACGAGTCTGGAAATGAGAAAATTTCGGACCTCGTATTGGGCCATCATACGCAGTCTGGCCGCCTCTTTGGCATTTCTCAGTCTCTTCCAGATATCCACTTCCCAAGTCAGGGAAGGACCCAGATTCAGATTGAAATCCGGGTATCTAAAAAAGTGTCTCGCTGTAATCGTATCCAACACGCCTTCGGTGGTGTTGTCGGATGGATGAATGTAACTTGCGCCAAACCCCAGGCCGACTTTAGGCAAATACTCAGCTTGTCTTTCTTTCACTTCATTGGCAGCAATTTCAATATCCTGTATCGCAAGATTGAATTCTTGGTTATTTTCCAGGGCTGTTTCAATCAGGTGGACAAGATCAGGATCAGAAAAAAATTGCCGCCAGCTGATGGAAGCCGCACTATCAACTTCAACAGAGCCCTGTAGCTGCGGAGTGTCATACTTTTTGGGTACGTTGAATGTCGGCTTTCTTTGCAACAGATCAATCGGATGAAAAAACGATCTTGCAAAAGCAGGCGATTGAAGGACGCCCATAAAAGCTGTGAGTGTTAAAAGACTAACAATTTTTTTTCCGTTGATTCCGCTCATGGTTGACTGACTAATCCTTAGGCTTCACGTTTAGCATCGGCTGCAACTGAAGGCTTAGCATCGGTTGCAACGCGTTCTGCTTCTAGTCTTGCTGCGTCCTTTTCAGCGGCGACTCGCGTGGCTTCCGCTTCGGCAGCTACTCTCGCTGCTTCTTTCTCGGCCGCTACACGTTCTGCTTCTATTCTTGCTGCTT
>PNKB01000305.1 GCA_013997645.1 Cyanobacteria bacterium PR.3.49 | reverse complement strand
AGGACGGGAATATTCGGCTCTGCCTCTGAGAATTAATGTGATTATCGGCAACTTGAGTAAAAACGCGAAGGACCAGGTATTAGATACATAGCTATAGTTTTCAAGTGATATAGTTATCAAGTAGAACCAGTAAAGGCTCAGCAGGTTTGGGTCGAAAGGGTTTTCAATTGCCGAAAGGTCAGCGCGAATCGGAACAACCAAACAAGATGCCTGTGCAACCGATAGATTGCCGGGAGGCTTTGCACTGGTTTGTTGAGACCGTTGGCTTGTACAAAGGCTCGACTCGAGGACTGCTCGTCTCGAACTTCGACGAGTCTTTCGAACCATATGTTGAATCGGCCGTCATCAATTTGAAGTCACGCGGCATCACACCGGCTGTGGTTGAAGGCGCTGCAATTTATCAGCAGGCCAATCGACTCTGGGACCAGGCTGTGCGCAGCACATCCTTTGGAAGACCGGTTGCCACTCAATTCGAGCTTGACCTGACAGGCAGCCCGGTCACTGTAATCAACAACTTTACGGCTCCTGAGACTGCGCAGCAGCTTTGGTATCTCTATCACCACATTCTTTATCCGCGCGCGCTCAGCGGCAAGCCTATTCTCATCACGACCAAGCATGACTACTGGGAATTGGTGGGGCTGGGAAGTGAATGCGACGACCTTGAATACGCCGGTCGCAAAGTGACATGGGAAAAGGTTCTCTACATTCTTGAAGCAACTGCAATCGACTTGCATCACTTCAGCCAGTTGAAAGAAGAAGAGTTGCCGCCCATGCTGAAGGCGGAATACTACTTGTATAAAACTCTGAAGGCAAGAGACTTTCCGATAACTCCGATGCACGTGGTCGGCGACTATATGCTGGACTTCGCCATCTACAATCGCCATGCGAAGCTGGATGTCGAGATCGATAATGTTTCCTCTCTGCAAGGCAGCGGGTCTTACTCGGCAGAAGCAAAGAAAAATCTCGAGCTGCTGAGCGACGGTTGGAAAATCGTGCGTTTGACGAATTCAGAGATTCTCAGCAATGTGGTTGCTTGTGCTGATGCGGTTGAAGACGTATGGCGCGGTGGGCTGAAAAAGTCATCCTATGGGCGCCTGATATCCGGCAACGCCAATATAGTAGTGCCTGAGCTGCCCGTAGAAGATGAAGTTCAGCGCATGGCGATTTCCCACGGCGCCGGACCAGCCGCCATCACTGGTGGTGCAGGCTGCGGAAAGACCACAGTGCTTGCGCATCGCATAGTCAACTTGCTCAACCAGGGCATCAATCCGGAATCGATACTTGTAATTAGTTATTCGAAAGAAACGCTGGCGCCGCTCAAGACGATGATGGACGAAATCGGCGATAAGCTGCTTCTGCAGAAAGTCAATTTCTTTACCTGGCATGATCTCGGTCTGAAAATTCTCAAAGAAAATCTTTCGGCAATCAAAAGAAAGCCGCCTTTGAAAGTTGAGCAAAATGTTCTGAAAGTAGTACAGAGACTGCTTCAGAAATACAAGAAAGACCTTGATCCGACGACTTTGGAGCTTTCTGAAGAAGTCGACGAGTTCATGCTCGTGTCTTTGATTTCGCTCTACAAGGCAAATCTTGTTGCGCCCAAGCATGTGAAGGAACGCGGCAAGGGCGATGTTGATGAGCTAGTCGCAAAGGTTTATCAGGCGTATGAAGACCAGCTTCAGAAAGCCAATCGTGTCGATCGCGACGACATGATTTCGCTGTCGGCAAATCTTTTGGTTGAAAACGCAGAGGTGAGAGCGCGCTACCAGTACCAGTTCGAATACGTGCTTATCGACGAATATCAGGATGCATCTGCGGCGATGGACTTGCTGGCGAGATTGCTGTCGTTTCCCCAGGATAATCTCTTCATTTTGGGTGATGAAGACACGACCATCTGGGAAAGCAAAGGCAGCCTGCCCCGTCTGCTGCCGGAAGTTTCGTTGCGCTTGCCTAACGCTCGCTGCTATACGCTCGACAAGAACTGGCGCTGCCATCCGGCAATTGTTGAGAATTCTCGACAGATTGTTCGTGCGCTCGAGCGCAGGCGCATGCAGAAGGACTTCGTTTCCGGCTGGGGACCTGCGCCTACTGAGGCCGTTGTTGGTCCGCAAATCTTGCCGGACGAAATGGCCGAGTCTGAATGGGTTGCCGATGAGATGCAGATTCTTATCGACAGCGGCAGGCAGTCCGGCGAAATGGTCGTGCTGTACCGGCAAAACAATTATGCGATCTTGATTGAGGAAGCGCTCACGAGGCGCAACATTCGCTGCATTGCCACCCATCCTGATGCCGGAATGATTCCCGATGAAGTCGGGGATGTGATGGCTTTCCTGCGGCTAGTGATGGATCCGGATGGACCAAAAGCGCGCGAGTCATTCGAGCGTATTTGTCAGTTGCGCGTCAAGGAAGTTGACCCTAAGCTCTCGGCGACGATTGCCAGCTTTGGCGAGGCGAATAATTTGTCGTATCTGAAAGCGGTGGAAATTTATTCGGAAGCAGTCTCGGATCCTTCCTGCATCGACCTTGCTCAGCTTGTCCGCATTATCCGAACCATGCACGCAGAAAAACTTCCACCAGCAGAAACAATCTCTTTGCTAAAACGCACTCAGCGGTTGAACGAATTCTATAAGTCTATAAAAGTCCCGGCTGGAGTCAATTATGAGCCGCTGAGAAAACTCGCGCAACTGGAAGAAGAGGCTCGCCAGTATAAGAGCGTCTCTGAATTCGTCAAAGCCTGGAGTGCTCGCCAGCAAGATAAGGGTGAGGGAACAGAAGGTCCAGTGCGGATCTTGAACGTCAACGAAACAAAAGGCCTGGAATATCCGATAGTCTTTTTGGTTGGCATGTCTGATGGATTGTTTCCTTCAGATGTGGCGGATCTCGAAGAGGAGCGACGTTTGTTCTATCTGGCGGTTTCGAGAGCCAGAGAGCTTTTGTATATATCAAGCCCTTCGGCATTCAACGGCGAGTCCTTGCTGCCAAGCTTCTTTCTGGCAGAAGGAGGATTTCAATTGGCATCGCCGGCACGTCCAGCAGGACAAACTGCCGTGGCTGCTCAACAGCCAGTTCCTGCGCCCACACCTGCTCCGGTTGCAACTCCGGCTCCTGCGCCCGCGCCGCCGGCCGCACCGTCAGCGCCACCACCTGCAAAACCAGCGCCTGCTCCGGTAAAGGCAGAACCCGTACCCGTGAAGCCGGATCCGGGCATGAAACCTGGGGTCAAACCGCAACCGGCGCAAGCTTCCAGTGCTGCTATACCTGTGAAACCAGACCCTGGCATGCAACCAGTAGTCAAATCGGCTGTTCCTGCGCCCGCCGCCAGCACCGTGCCGGTGTTGCCTGATCCCGGTATGCAACAAAAGGCGCCTGCTCAATCGCCTCAGCAACCCGTTGCGGCACAGCCAGTTGCGGCACCGGCCGCTCCACCTCCGGCACCACCACCACCACCACCACCACCACCGCTACCACCACCGCTGCCACTGCCACTGGTACCGCCACTACCACCACCACTGC
>PNKB01000304.1 GCA_013997645.1 Cyanobacteria bacterium PR.3.49 | reverse complement strand
CGCCAGACTGGATTCGCGGGATATTCTGTTGTCAGACGCGATCCTGAAGGCGCTCAAAGTGCTCAGAATTTTTTATGGCAACGAAAAGTTGCAGTTTTTCAACCGGGAGTTACTGGGCTATTTGCCGGAAGAAATGGCCGATATCGAATCCAGCAAAATGCGAAACGAAGAACTGCTTTCAAATGAAGAGCAAATGGTGGCATATCGCTATTTGACCGGACTTTGGGTTGAGGAGTCTTTGCTGAAACGGGGCGTTAGAACTATCGCATGTCTGCCACTTTCCAAGTCCTCTCTATTTTGTAATTATGGAGTTGGAGAGATTGAGCAATTGATTTCTCGGCTTCATTGTGACGATCAGCACTATATTGGTATCAAATTGTCCGAGTCGTCGACTAGAGTTTTTCTCTGCCGCGCCAGCCAGATTTATCGCTTGTACAGCTCAATCAGGCATCAGGTGAAATTGCGCATTGACAGTCTGATTGAAGAAATTCAAGCCTCTTAGGTTGATGCTTGCTTCCCAAAAATCAGGCCAGTAAAATCAGCGCTTCGATTCCGTAAAGCGCCATGAGCTCTGAGAAAACAGGGTCGTAGTCTTCTTCTTTGAGGACTTGCCTGAGTGCGGCGACTGGTCGCATTTGAGCTAAGCGCAACCGTGCTTTCTCGAGTTCTGCCTCACCATATTTAGTAGCAACTTCCGTCCTCGTCAATTTCCAGCTGCGCAGCAGAAGCAGGAAAGCTTTCAGGCACGGAAATGCCAATATGACGCTTATGAAAATCAAAGCCTGAGGGTTTTGAAATGCAAAAACTTTGAGCCACAAAAAACCGCAAGTGAAAAGCAGAGAAGATGCTCCCAGCGCCAAAAGCGACAGTGCGACAAACATCGCTTTGCGCGCGGTTTGCAAAACACGCAAACGCCAGCTGTCGCGGTTGAGGACTTTTGCCAAATGCTCGAACTCAGTCAAATACGGCAGAAGTTCTCTCACTGCAAAAATTGCAGTTATGAAAAATGCAGAGACAATTGCCGATCCGGTGACAATTGCTGCTGCGACAAACATAAGTGGGATGCCGTTGGCTGTGCCGACCATAGCTAGAGAGAAGAGAAAGACCGCTGCAAAAATGGCAAAACTTGCCAGAGCTAATTTTCTCGAAGCTTCGATGCGAGCTGCTTCCGTCACTAAGTAATTGTTTCCTATCAAATAGTTGCGTAGTTCTTTATTGAAAGCATTTTGATAGCCGGCCGAGATGAAATCGGCCAGCAAGCGCATGACGCCGCCGGCAGAGAAGTAACGTTTGAGCTGTCGCGGATCGTCAATGATGTCCTTTACAACCAGTTTCAGTGACTTGGTGCAAAAGGTGTAAATGTCGTAGATTTTTTTGACGAATACCGCTGGGTTCTTTTTGAGATCTCCGGGCAAATGGGTTTCCACCTTTTTCATTGCCCAATCTTTTGCTGCGTCTTTTGCTAGCGTCCACATCTTTTTTTCGTATTCGGACGGCTCCGGAATTGCAGCTCCCAACTGAAGTTTGGCCGCCCGTTGCAGAAGGTCTACGCCCATCACCAAAAGGGCATGATTCGTGTCTCCGCCTCTGAGCATGTAGCCCAGTTCTACAGGGCGAAGGCCGCTCTTGTTGACCAGTGCAACGCTTGTTGAACTGGGATCGGTCACAATGAGGGAGGATTTGGCCGAAGGTATCGCGGGTGGGTCTGCAGTTTTCATGCGAGCTTCCACTGCCGATTCAATCCACGCCAAAACCACAATCGCCGTCAGCGAAAAAGCGAATGAGGAAACGTACAAAATTTCGGCGGTCATGAATTGTCAGGACACAGAAGTAAGAACACTTAAAGTGTAAACCAGCACAATCCACTTTGGGATCGTGCTGGAGACGACGCTTTGGCGGGATAAAACTTGAGGACGCCCGATCTAACCGGCCATGGTTGCAGGAACATAGGCCGCAGCAACGGGGGCATGCCGTTTTTGTGCTGCTTTGCGAATGCTTTCGGTCAATTCTTGCAATGCAATTTTGGGATTGATATATCCATCAAGGTCTTTGCCGAGCGCAGATTCCATTGGCGCGATATCGCTTTCGTGCATGACCAGTATTGCAGGTGTTGAACTTGTCGACTTGATGTTGGCGGCGGCGTTATTTTCGTCTTGCGCCATGAGGCTGAAGTCGAGAAGAACAACATCTGGCTGATGGAAGCTAGCGCAATTGGCGAGTTGGTCGCCACTGCAGGTGGTGCCGACTACTTCCATATCCGAATACTGCTCCAACCACAAGAGCAGAGAGACGAGCTTGGCGCCGTCCGGCTGAGCTATAAGCAGTTTGGTGCGGGGATTCATGGTGCACTCCGATAGAAACGGAAGGGGAACGGAAAGGGCGAAAAAATATATGCAAACGGGGACCGGGGCTTACAGAGTAAGTTCCCGAGTTCGTTCTTAACTTGAACACACGAAAAAACTAAAGACAACCTAAATATTGATACAAGTGTATACCTTTATCTAGCGTTTTAGAACATCCAAGTAGTACCAGCCAATATTCGCCTGGAAGTACTCTAGATGCACACACATTCGCGTGTTGACCACGCTGCCAAGTGAAATTGTAGAGAGAAAGTTAATCAGTCACAATTCAACGACGAGCCGCTGATACGCTGCGATCCATGGTAGTGAAGAGGGCGGCTCCGGCCGTTTTTGTGCGCCAGGCACCACGCTCAAACGTAATACGGGTGAGGCATTTGACGTTATCGGTGGATGCAAAGTCTGACCTGACATGGCTGCCTCTGCTCTCTTTTCTCAAAGCACATGCTTTAGCGATCAACTTTGCCACCAAAAGCATGTTTGCGGATTCGCGTTCATATCTGTCGATGCCTGTTCTGTATATAGATATGGAATCAAGCTCCTTTTCGAGTCGCTCGAGCCCCTTAGCATCGCGCACCAAGCCTGCCCCTCGATACATCAAACTTTTGAGGACGTCTCTGTCCGTCGGTGCTGCGAACGGTTTGCAGTGCGCCAGCCATGTTTCGGCCAGTACCGCGTTCTTCTTATATGGAATGTTTTTGAACGGCTGCGTGTTGATATGTCTGGCCAGATTCAATGCCATGACGCCGGCTTCCAGAAGTGAATTGCTGGCCAGGCGATTGGCACCGTGCAGACCCGTCGAAGCGCATTCGCCGATTGCGTAGAGTGATTGCAAGCTGGTCTGTCCTCTGGCGTCTGCTGCAATGCCGCCCATGTAGTAATGGGCAGCAGGACAAACGGGGATTACCTCTTTGATCGGATCAACGCCCAGCTCTTTCAGGGTGGAAACAATGTTGGGAAATTTCGACTCAATGTTGGCGGCGCCGATTGGTCTGAGATCGAGAAAGACGCTTTGCAAATTGCGAGCGACCATTGTTTGATGGATAGCCTTTGCAACCGTATCTCTTGTAGCCAGCTCACCATCCCTATGGAAATCGAAAGCAAAGCGATGATTGCGGTCGTCAACAAGGATGGCGCCCTGTCCTCTTACAGCTTCTGAAATCAGAAAGGCGGGATAGCCTTCTTTGCAGAATGCTGTCGGATGAAATTGAACGAATTCGAGGTCGGCCAGTTTTGCACCGGCACGAGCTGCAAGCGCGATACCATCACCGGTGGCAACGGACGGATTGGTCGTGCGGGTGAA
>PNKB01000303.1 GCA_013997645.1 Cyanobacteria bacterium PR.3.49 | reverse complement strand
ATTCATCTTCGATTCGCCGGCTTCCTGATGCCTGACAATGTTTTCCAAAACCACAATTGCATCATCAACAACAAAGCCGACCGAAAGAGTCAATGCCATTAGAGACAAATTGTTGATGCTGAATCCCAAAAGGCTCATCATGCCGCAGGTCCCAACCAGAGAGAACGGCAACGCCAGGCTCGGGATCAAGGTCGCGGAAAAATTGCGCAAGAAAAGAAAAATGACTATGACCACCAGCACCACAGATAATGCCAGAGTCAATTCAACGTCACGCACAGATTCCCGAATACTCTGCGACCGGTCATACAACGTATCGATAGAAACCGCCGCTGGAATCTGAGCGCGCAATGTCGGCATCACTTTATTGATCGCATCGACAATCTCAACCGTGTTGCTGCCGGGCTGTCGCTGCACGCCAAGCACGATGGCACGCGTCTTGTTGAACCAGCTGGCTACTTTATCGTTTTCCACGCTGTCGATTGCTCTGCCGATCTCTTGCAATCGCACGGGCGATCCTTCGCGATAAGCGACAATCAGCGGCTCATACTGAGACGCCGAGAGAAGCTGCCCGTTGGGCTGCACCATAAAGGATTGAAACTTCCCGTAGAGGGCGCCGGAAGGCAGATTGACATTGCCCTG
Organism: Cyanobacteria bacterium PR.3.49; assembly: GCA_013997645.1. GTDB lineage: Bacteria > Cyanobacteriota > Vampirovibrionia > Obscuribacterales > Obscuribacteraceae > QKMZ01. The sequence goes on along the minus strand of PNKB01000303.1, from coordinate 3,081 downwards.
GCGAATTGCATTCGTGACCTCGTCAATGCCGATACCGCGCGTGGCCAATGCATTCGGGTCTACTTGCGCACGCACGGAGAATTTCTGCGGAGCAAGAACTTGCACCTGCGCAACGCCGGAGATCATCGACAATCTCTGGGCGATAATCGTCTCGGCATATTCGTCGACTTGAAACAACGGCAACGTGGGCGAGCTGACAGCCAGGTAAAGAATCGGCTGATCGGCAGGGTTTACTTTTTTTGCCGTCGGCGGTGTCGGCATGCCGGGAGGCAGTTGCGAGGAAGCAGCTGCGATTGCGGCCTGAACATCCTGAGCGGCTGCATCTATGTCTCGATTGAGATTGAATTGCAAGGTTACGTTGGTCAGGCCAATGGCGCTGACCGAATTCATTGCTTCCAGACCAGCGATTGTGGAGAACTGCCTCTCCAGGGGTGTGGCAACGGCAGAGGCCATTGTGTCCGGATTGGCTCCGGGCAATTGAGCACTCACTTGCAAAGTCGGAAAGTCGACATTGGGCAAATTGTTGACCGGCAAAGTCGTATAACCGAGCAAGCCAAAGACGAATATCGCCACCATAACCAGAGTGGTCATCACTGAGCGGCGAATGAATAAGTCGGTGAGGCTCATCGTGAAAGACCCTGGTCGCTGGTTACTGACTGAGTGATGTTCCTTGCCCAGAGGGCTGGATATCTACAGGCGCGTCAGGCATGAGCTGCATATGACCGTCAATAACAACCTGATCGCCCGCCTTGATATCGCCTTCCACAACGCTGCTGTCTTGAGTGTTGTACTTGCTTTTCACGACCACAAGTTTTGCCTTGTTGTCCGCACCGACAACGTACACATACTGACCGACCTGACCGACTTGCACGGCGCGAGTGGGAACGACGATTGCATCATGGATGGTGTCGAGATCGAGCACCGCTTTTACATAAGTTCCTGGCCAGAGAATTTCTCTATCGTTTGCAAAAGTTGCTTTCAATAAGATGGTGCCGGTATTGCGTTGCACGCTGTTATCGATGAAGGTCAGCTTGCCGTTCACTTCTCCGACATGCTCAGGCAAGCCTTCAATATTCACTGTAAGCGGATGCAATCTTTGCAATTCTTGGATGCGAGGCAAGTCTTGCTCGGGCACGGAAAAATTCACATAGACCGGCTTGACCTTATTGATTACGACAAGGCTCGTGGTGTCGCCGGCTTTTACCATCTGGCCCCTGTGCACCAGAAGGGCGCCGGTCTTTCCATCCATTGGCGCTGTAATGCTGCAGTAGACACGTTGCAACTTTGCATTCAAGTAATCTGACTCGGCAGCTTTGAGCGCCGCTTGCGCAGCTTCCAACTGAGCCTGATCGGACTGAATTACTGACTTTTCATTTTCCATGGCTGCCGAGTCTGCTTTGACTGTGGCTGCAAGAGACGCGACATTGGTGGCATAGCGATTCTCTTGCTCGACGGAAACAGCCCCTTCTTTGACGAGCTCCTTATAGCGCGCGTGATCGCGTCGGGCATTAGCCTCTTCCGCCATATCTTTCTCACGATTGGCAGCCAGTCTTACCAATTCAGAGCGATCTTTTGCTATTAAAGACCGGCATTTCGAAACATCAGCTTTAGCTTGAGCAACTTTGGCGGCCGATTGTCTGATGGCCTCGTCGAACGGACGTGGATCTATGGTGAATAACTGCTGGCCTGCTTTAACTCTGTCACCTTCAGAAAAGAGTACGTCCACCAATTCGCCGTCCACACGCGAGCGCACAGATACTGTGGAAAGCGGCTCCACATGACCGACTGCTCGCAACTGGCGCGGCACATTCATCCGTTCCACTCTGGCGACCCGGACTACGGCAGCCTTTTTTGCCTCCGGTGGTTTCTTTTCGCCTTCTTTGCTGAACAGCGCAAAAGCAGCGATGGCGCCAAGCAAAAACAAGACCACAATAATGGAGGCAATCCTGCTGTTGGGCTGTTTCCCATCAACAACATTGCTCGATTCGGCAGTTTTGCTGTCGCGAGTGAGCATCACTTACGCTCCTCTTCAAGCGCTTCTTTCAAGATCTTCAGACCGGCAGCAATTTTTTTTACTTCTTCATCCGGCAAACGCATCAGCACTTTTGTCAGCTCTGCGATAGCCACTTCTTCAACTACCCTGTACTCGTCTTGACCCTTCGGCGTCAAAGAGAGCTGCAGGCAGCGGCGCTCTTTGGGATCCTCGCTTCTAGTGACCAGTCCCTTTTTCACGAGCCTATCGACAATGCTTGAAGTTGTAGCATTGCTGACCGCCAGGTATTCAGACACTGTCGTCAGCGTCGTCGAGGGATTGCGCCGAATAAAGGAAAGCGCGCGAATTTGCGGCACCGATGCCTTGTCGCCCAACTCGCGACGTATGCCGCGACGCAAATAATGCATGACAACAGGTATCGATTCGAGTATTTCCCTTGAGCAATGTGTGGAGGTAGGCTCCGTGGCGACCATCCTAGTCACTCCCGAATGTCAATATGATTATAGACTAATAGTTAGCCTATCTAACTAATTTGGTCAAGTTACAAAACCTGTTCAGGCTCGGTACTTAGCAGCAATTCGGGGGCAAGGTCCTCTTTTTTCACTACCGACTCTTGCGCAGGCTGCGGCTTCATCTTGAATTGAACAGTGAAATAGATTGCAGCAAGAAGGCAAGTGATCGATGCGAGGCAAAACATTCCCGGGGTTTGGCCGATTCTGGAAAATACCTGCCCAATGGCAATGGGAAAGGTAATTCCTGCAAAAGCGCCGGCAGTAACGACCATGGAAGTTATCGACGCACTATGTTCGCCATAGCTCTCGGACGCGCTCGATATCAAAGTTGGAAATATCGGTCCTAAACCAAGACCGAGCAGGAAGACTACAACCAGCGCCAGCCCTCCCATTGCGGGAAACAGCGTTAAACATAAGAGGGCGGAAAAAACGATTGCCATGGCGCAGAGTGCCAGTTTGCCGGCTGGAAGAATTTTGAAAAGCTGAATCGACGCCATGCGGCCGGTAGTCAACCCAGCCCACAGAGCGGTCATGCTCAAGGAAGCCAACTCTTTGGGCAGAGCACAGGTCATGTTC
>PNKB01000302.1 GCA_013997645.1 Cyanobacteria bacterium PR.3.49 | reverse complement strand
CTCCGTCAACACTGACGACTAATTCCACTCGTAATCGATGACCGGAATATCGAGCTTTAACACTTTGCACGCCTTTCACTCCCGGCTGTTTCAGAACGTTTTCACCGATGGCAGCCAGCGATTTGGGGTCTACTTCGTCGAGCAGGCGCTTAAAAGTTGTGCCGGCCAATTCCCAGCCCGCCCACAAAGTAAGCCCGGCCATGAAAATGCCGATCAAGGCATCTGCTTGCGGAAATCCGCCCCAGATGCCGATACAGCCGACGATCACCGAAAGGCTGGTTAACCCATCCAGTCGCGCATGGTAGCCGTCCGCCACAAGAGCGGCACTGCCGATTTCCCGGCCAATCTTAAGACGAAATAATGCCACTACTTCATTGCCGAGAAATCCAATCAGGGCGGCGATAAGGACGGCCGGCAGGTAATTCACTTTTTCCGGATGCACAAAACGCATGACCGATTCGAAACCAACCACAAGCCCGCTTACAAAAATGGAAAGGACGATAAACACACCGGCCAGATCCTCGAAGCGGCCGAAGCCATGAGAAAAGCGCTTGTCCGGCTGCAATTTTTGAAGAAAGAAAGCCAGCCACAACGGCAGGGCGCTGAGAGCATCACTGAAATTGTGTATTGAATCTCCCAGAAGCGCCATGCTGCCGGTCAATGACACGACGACGAATTGAATAACGGCAGTCAAAGTGAGGATGATCACAGACCACTCAGTAGCCATGATCCCTGAATCGGAGAAGAGCGCGGTATCACTCAAAGAATCGGCAGGCGGCGCTGCCAATTGCTCGTCAACTTTCTCGATATCGCCAAAACTTTGCATATCGCTTTTGAGAGCGGTTTTTTGCGTTGGGGACTGCCGCGGTCTAGAATAGGGTCTGGAGTATTTCCTAATCTAGATAAACCCTGGTTGGGCGGTTCTAACCTGCCCTATAAGGGGGATAGACCGCAACGGATGATAAAAAGCGAGACGATTCGATGGCAAAAAGGCGGTCGGCCCCTGGTTCTTCACACACACAAAGAGGTGCTCGCGTTGAGCGCCAGACGGACGGGTGGCAACGGGGAAGTGTGGTCGAATTGACCATAGAGTCAATGGCTCCAGGCGGGGAGGCGTTTGCCAGGGCCGGCACTTTGCCTGTTTTTATTAACCGTGGGGCGCCCGGTGATGTAGCTATGGTCGAACTTTACGATGTGCGCAAGCACTTCGCCAAAGGTAAAATCGAGAGCCTGATACAGCCGTCCGATCATCGCGCTGAGCCGCCTTGCAAATTATTCAAAGTTTGCGGTGGTTGCCAATGGCAGCACCTTGCCTATGAAAAGCAGCTTCAGCACAAGACCGGCATCGTTGAGCAAGCCTTAATTCATATCGGCGGATTGGATGCATCAGTTGTAAAACCGTGTCTGGGGGCTGATAATCCACTCTATTACCGCAATAAAGTGCAATTCCCGGTACGCAATCCTCAGGGTTCAAACCGAATCCTGGCCGGCTATTACAAGCAAGACTCTCATGAATTGGTCAATATAAAGCATTGCCCTGTCCAATCAGCAGAGCTTGATTTCATGCTGGAAACCGTGAAAGAAGTGCTGGAAGAGTATGAAATTTCCGCCTATGACGAGAGAAAGCGTCGGGGACTGATCCGCCATATACACGCCCGCCAGAGCCGTTTTGACGGCAGTATTTTGCTCACTCTTGTTCTCAATTGCACCAGGGACACTCGCCCAAAGGCGCTCGCTGAGCTGGCTGAGTTGATAATGCTGCGCGACGAGCACGTCAAAGGCGTGGCCGTCAACTATAACGATCGGGCCGGTAACCGCATTTTAGGCGACATCACAGAAATGATTGCCGGTGCCGATTCGATTGATGAGGTATTGCAAACCAGTAATCCTGAACTGCCGAGCCGCCTGCAGAAAGGTTTGACGTTTAAACTGTCGGCGACGAGCTTCTTTCAGGTCAATACGGAGCAAGCTGCCAAACTGCTTGAACTTACGTATCTTGAGGCTTACGGCGAGCTTGATGCGGGTGAAAAACTACAAGTTGTTGTTGATGCGTACGCGGGCGTGGGAGCAATTTCGCTCTGGTTGGCGGACCGTTGCCGCCAACTAATCGCTGTGGAAGATTACAGTCAGGCGGTGATAGACGGTAGAGTCAATGCTGAAGTAAACGGCATTGAGAATGTTGAATTTGTAGAAGGCGACGTGGCGGAGGTGTTGCCCCAATTGTCCGCCCGTCAGGAAAAGGTCGATCTGGTTGTCCTGGATCCCCCGCGCAAGGGCGTCAGCCCCGCGGTGATCAGGAGTCTTTTGGAAATAGCTCCGCCCCGAATTATCTATGTAAGCTGCAATCCTGCCACTTTAGCGCGCGATCTCAAATATCTGTCGCTCGGTTATGCACCTTCAAGCTCCGTATCCAAGGGTGAATCAGACGAAAACCCCGAAGTGGCGAGCGAATCGGACGCTCCTGCCGATATTGCCGCGGCACCCGATGAAAAGCCCGGCAAATATGGGTATAAAGCAGTTCGGATTCAACCGGTTGACTTGTTCCCTCAGACTTATCACGTTGAATCCGTGGCGACACTAGAAAGGGTGTTACTCGATGGTTCTCTCTAGCATTTGGAAGCGTCCTGATGGCTCCCGGGAGCCATTGCCGCCGAATCTGGTCATCGTTCATCGCAAAGATATTTCTCCGGAAGCCGTGCAGGAAATCTGTGCTTCTGTCGGCTGGAGCAAACGAGAACCAGAGCTGATTGGCAAAGCGCTGCAGAACAGCCTTGCCGTTGTCTCAATTTGGGACGGGGAGTTGCTGATTGCCTTTGCCCGAGCAACCGGCGACAAAGTGTTTAACGCTACTGTCTGGGACGTGGTTGTCAGACCGTCTTATCAAAGACGCGGCCTTGGCTTGCTTGTCATGAACGAATTGTTGAAAGAGCTCGATACTTATCCAATTCCACTTGTCACGCTGTATGCGGATCCCGGCACGGATGGTTTTTATAAACGATTCGGCTTCTCTTGTGACCCCTCTGGCGTCAGGGGCATGTTCCGCGAGCGTTTCTGATTGGATTTTCAGCTTTCTCTTAACGGAAGTTTGAATCTTCTGTTTAGCCTGGCTATTTCGGGCTCAAAGCGTGGTAGAGTCTTCAACTGCTTGCTTACATACGCGCCGAATTTGGCGGGTTGAATTTTGTTTGGGGGATCTAATGAAGGTCATTTTGCAGCAAAACGTTCCGAAGCTGGGCAAAGCCGGCGACATTGTCGAGGCGTCCAACGGATATTTCCGCAACTTTTTGCAGCCACGCTCCCTTGCCGTTCTGGCCACTCCGGGTGCTATGAAGAAACGGGAAGAAGATGTCGAAGTGCTGCGCAAGAAAGCTGAAAAAGCACATCAAGAAGCACTCGATCTTTGCAAGAAGATTTCCGATCATGGAGTATTCCGCGTCGGCGCTAAAGCTGGTGAGGGCGGTAAGCTTTACGGCAAGGTGACGAACAAAGAAGTCGCCGCTGTCATTCACAAGTCATGCGGTATCGAGGTCGACAAGCGTCTGATCAAATTGCTTGACGATATCGGCTCGCTTGGCACGTACAAAGCCGTTGTAAAGCTGGCTACTGATGCGCAAACTGAAATCAACGTTGAAGTAGTCATGGAAGGCATGGAAGACAAACCGTCCAAGCCTGTTCAACCGGTGGCTGATGCCGAGCCGGCTCAGGAAGAAGAGTTGGCAGTAGCTGAGTAAGCTGCGAGCCTTTCCAATAATTTTTAGCTCCGCCTCGGCGGAGCTATTTTTTTTGTGTGCC
>PNKB01000301.1 GCA_013997645.1 Cyanobacteria bacterium PR.3.49 | reverse complement strand
AGAACTCAAGCTTTACCCGAAAGAATTTTCGCTGCTGCAACTGTTTATGCTGCACCCGAAGCAGGTGTTTTCCCCGGATGATTTGTTGAATCGCGTTTGGCCGACGGATTCAGAAGCGTCGATTGAGACAGTTCGGCAGACGATATTGCGCTTGCGGCAGAAGGTGGAACGCGAGACAGAAGCTCCGCTGATTCAAACAGTGCGCGGCTTCGGGTATCGGTTGGAGCCTTAATTTATGCTTTGCCGTGGGGCACCGCTGCTATGACCGAACGAAAGTGGACAACAATTCAGGATTTGCGGATTTATCATGATCCCTCTTTCGAGCTTGAATTGAAAAAGAAGTCCACACCGTTTCAAAAAGACTTTTCGAGAGCAGGAGGCATAGTAAGCCAGCGATACGCGCGAAAGCTTGAGGAATTGGGCTTGCAAACGCCTGTTTATCATCATCTCTATGCATATTTCTCGACGGACCTGCAACCTGGTTCATTTGGAAAGGCTTTCTCCTCGGAGCATTGGAACAAGCGGATGGAAATCGGCGTTTCGCCGGAACAGCTCTTTTCTTTGCCTCAGCCAGAAAGAGATTTGATGATTGGCGAAATAATAAATTTATTTCTCTTGGAGTTAGCAGCGCGAGATGAGCTTTGTCGGAAGAAAATTTTGAATGCAGATGAATATTTGCGTCGTCTTGGAGGGGATGCTGAGTTTGAGTTGAAGACGCACTCCACAAAAAATGTGAAAGTGCGGACGTATTACACTATCGACGATCGAGTTGAGATTTTTCTAGACTGGGAAGCGAATGGAAAGAAAAAGAAGGGCATCAAAGTTGCAAGTGTTTCTCACTCTTACTTTCCCAAACACTTGGTCTCCAGAATTTCCGTAAAGAATTCGGCAATTATGATTTTTCCGCGCACCTCGGAGAATTCGAAGTTTTACCTGGACAAAGAACTTCCGGGGCGCACGTTTCCGCTCAGAATTGAAATGCAGGACTAATTATTGTGGAACGTGTGCGCGAGTAGTCGGTAAAAGGTTTTTCGGTGTTGCATGAATGTTATTGCAGCCAAAATACAGAAAGATCCAGAGTCCTTTATTCTTTCAACGGGCTCTGCAGGAGTTATTTCGCTGATAAATATAGTGCTTCACTGGTGTCTCAACTGGAAGAACTTTGAATCTCCAGCTCATGTCGAAGTATTTATTAACGAGGATTGCCGTATTTGTATTATGCACGATGGGTTTGCTGAGTTTGAAATTGCAACTGAAAAAGAGTGGCGAAGATTTGTCGAAACCCAATTTATTGGCTCGAACCTAGATGAATTGGAGATTCAGACTGCAATTCAAGATCCTTCGGGTGTGAAAATGACACCAATTGTTGTTTGCGCTCTATCAAGCATATTTGACTTCGAGATGCATAGGAATGGTCTCCGTTATACCTTTCGACTTGAGGATGGTGCTCTTAAAAGCGCGATCACCGAGTCAGCAGATGAAAAGTTATCAAAAATGGTTATTTCATTTTGCCCTTTAGCCGGACTGTTTCAGTACGAGTCATTTGAGATGGGAGAAATGTTACGTGTAATCCTTAGATGGACCGCCCATTTATGCAGTGGGACCAAATTTTCTTTGACGCACAAAATTTCGAAACTTGAAGAAGAATTCTGTTTTGAAAATGGTTCGTGGTCTTATCTCACTGATCGATGTTCTTCTCTCGATAAAATCTCGAGCATTTTTGGAGAGGATTTTGTATCTGATGAAACCTGCGTAGAATTCTCAGCTCAATGGCTTTTCCCATTTTCGGAGTCTTTCGGACACTCTCAGTTGCATTGTTTTATTGACTTGGTTGAAATTGAATCGGGAAGCCCTGAACATCTATTAATTGAGCAAAGTATTACGGCAGTGGTAAATGATGTCCTTGTGAAAGAGCTGTATCCTGCCAGCGCTCAACACGATTTCAAGAAATTGCTGAGGAACTTTCTGGCAGGTGTGGTCAACATTCGCGGAGCATCTTTGCGCAGAGCCAAGCTAGACAAAGCTTCGACAGTGATTATGGAAACCTCGAGAAAGTGGGCTCAGTCAAATTTGGAAGATTTGAAGAGGATTGATGAAGTCTTGCGTGCCTTTTCTCAATAGCGCGTTCGGTTATTTGATGTCCTTCAGCTCTTTGATGTTCTCTATCAATTGCTCTTCGGTGACATCGTAGAGGCGTGTCATTGACCTTTGAACGGTGCCCCCTTTTATGAAAAGGCATTCTCCAAAGCCGTGCAATGCGCTTGTGCGTTTATCATGATGGAAGAAGCTGGACATCCAAGGTTCGTCGATTTGATCATTGTCTACCAGAAAAAGTGTTGGCTTGCTCTGGCACTTTCCGATCACGTTTGCTAACGCATAAAGCCCAACTTTTGCTTGTCCACTCCAGCAAGCAATTACAAAAACAATTCCGCATTCTATATCTTGCAGCGGAAACCGACTACGGTCGCGCCAATCGATGATTTTGTCGCAACCGCGTTTTTTCAATTCAATAATGAGTTCGGATTCGCTCATTTCACACAGCCTTCTGCGCACGAACAGTTGTTGTCTGGTTGCACTTCATCAACTTATGGCAGAGAAACCATAAATTTTGAGGCTCTGGAGGCTGAGTTTCACCTGAATGCACAGTATTGTAGAACTTTGAATCTAGGAGAGCAAAAATCGTCTTAAGATCCTTTTGCTTAACAGCTTCAAATCGTTTCATTCTGAGTTTCATCTCTGCTTCGGAAAGGTCGATAAGACGAATACCCTCTTCTAAGATTGAAGCACTGATAGAGGCGCCAATACGCTGAAGTGCAGTAAGGGTCTCAAATGTGTAAAAGCCGGATGAATTATAGAAGAACTGATCAATTCCTCCGTTTGACAGTTCTCGATCGAATAACTGAACAAGGTAAACAACAGCCGCTTCTGAACTTAAGTCGGATAGAGCTTCTCGTTCATAAAAGACTTCATTGCATTGCAAATAGAGTTCCTCTACGGGGTCATCTAAGTCCAATAAGCTAGCGAATTTGACTGCTTCCAGTTGACCCATTATTTAGTGCTTCTCCTCGGAAAATGGTGAACTGTGTGCGACTTAGGAAAATTCCATTGGATGCTGATTTAGGTTGCTTCGGCTGGTGCCGTAGTTTAAGCGCTTTTATGGCTGAATTTCTTTATGGCTTCGTGTGCTGGATTTTGTTCAAGTTGAAGGAATTAACCGTTCAGGTTTTGCAGTGTTTTTTGAATGGCGTGAATGGTCATAGCATTCCTACCATTGTCTAGATGATTGAAATCGTGGTTAGGCTGGCAAGTTATTGTAACTTTGGACTCATCAGCGTTTGTCGCAGAAACGCTAATCGTTAACTTTGACCCTGGATACAACCACGTTCCGTCAACAAAGCCTTGAATCAACTTGAGTTCAGTATCGTCATTGACGGTCTGTATGTTGCGTACCTTGTTCGAGTCGAGGGCCTTATAAACGAGCGACAACGTGCGCTCAATCGGGGACTGCGTCGTGAAGGTATCAATTTGACTAGGCCCCAGAATCAACTCCACGCTATTCAACGAATTAGATTTAAGGGCCGCATGATCGATGGCGATCATGACCACTATCAGAAAGAGAATGCAAACTGCACTTGCAATTGCAGCGCAAATGGCCGTGGAGATGCCAAAGATGCATGCGACTACAAGGCTTATCCAATAGGAGTAGGCCGCACTGTGTACAATCAACTTCGTATAAATTGAAACGCGATTTGAAAGCTTCATAATTTCCCTGCTACTAACTTAATATCATGAATGGCAGCAGTTAC
>PNKB01000300.1 GCA_013997645.1 Cyanobacteria bacterium PR.3.49 | reverse complement strand
GCCGACATCGATGCAGCCGTCAAAGGCGCCATCACCGGTATCTTCTTCAACCAAGGACAAGTTTGCTGCGCAGGCTCCAGACTCTTCCTCGAAAGCTCCATCCATGATGAGTTCATGAAGAAGCTCACCGAGCGCGTTTCGAAGATCAAGCAAGGTCATGGTCTCGACGAGAAGACCGTAATCGGACCGCAAGTCTCGAAAGAACAGCAAGAACGCATCCTCAACTACATCGACATCGCGCAAAAAGAAGGCGCGAAGCTCGCTTGTGGTGGTGGAACACCGAAGGATCAACAGAAGGGTTACTTCGTTGAGCCGACCATCTTCACCAACTGCACCAACGATATGCGTATCGCCAAGGAAGAAGTCTTCGGACCCGTCCTTGCAGTTATCCCCTTCAAGACCGTTGAAGAAGTCGCAGAACAAGCCAACAAGACCACCTTCGGTCTTTCCGGCGCCGTCTGGACCAAGGATGTGAAGAAGGCTCACAAACTGGCTGCTCAAATCAAAGCCGGAACCATCTGGGTCAACTGCTACAACGCATTCGATCCTGCAGTTCCTTTCGGCGGCTACAAGATGAGCGGTTATGGTCGCGAACTCGGCAAGCACTCGATCGAGCTCTACAGCAACATCAAGTCTGTCTGGGTCAATCTCCAAGACTAGTTTTGCAACGGCGATCGATTTGTCGAGTGCCGCAGCAAATATAATTACGAAAGGCGCTGGGAAACCGGCGCCTTTTTGTTAAACTCGCAATATGCTCAGACCGAACTTCGCGAACTTCCTTTGGGCGTCACTTGGCGTGATGCTCCTTCTGTCTCCGGCGTGTCTATGCGCTGATTCCGAATCCATGACTTCGATCATGATTACCCGTTCGCAACTCATGAACGTTCGAGAATATCCCGATGCCTTGAAGAATGCGCAGGCGTGCGTAAAGAGAGAACCGACAAATCCCATTCATTTTAGAGACATGGGTGAGTGCGAATACAGGTTGGGGCGATATGCGGATGCGCTTCAGCACTTGACCCAATCGATTGCTCTAAAAGATTATTGGTTGACCCGCCAGCTTCGCTATCTTGTCTACATGGAATTGGGCGAGTTTAAAAAGGCGCTTAACGACTGCCTTCGCTGCCTCGAATTAAATTCAGGTTTGAATAGCGCGGAGCGCGATCTGGTCAATATTTGCAGTCGGCTTCCTAATGATAAAGCTGCGCAAACAGCTCTCGACAAGTTGAAGAAGTCAGATCCTATTTCGGCTGCGCGAGCAATGATGAGGACCGATAGGTACAAAGAAGCTGCTGAGTTGCTGACGACGGCGCTGAAGAAACCGATGCCTGCCGAAGTGAAACTAGAGGTGTTGGATTGGCGCAAACGCTGCTATTTCTATTTGCACGATCATCAAAAGGTGCTGGCTGATCTCAATGAGATGATACGCCTCAAGCCTGATTGCCGGGCGTATACTTTTCTGCAAAGAGCAAATGCCGAAAGCGCTTTGAAAATGCACGCGCAATCTGCAAAAGACCTTTCGCGCGTCATCAGTATGAAGCCTACAGCCAAGGAAATACATCTCACCACCGATGAGCTCTTTTATCGAAGAGCCGCTTGCTACATTGAGACGGGCGAATTTGCCAAAGCAATCGAAGACTACACGACTCTTCTGAAAATGGACAAGACACAGGAAGAAGCCTATAAATTGCGCGGTGAGTGCTATGCAAAATTAGGCAAACATCAACTCGCATTGAATGATTTTGCAAATGCAATTAAGTACGATGCCGAAAGCTCCGGCAGTACATATTATTCTCGTTCTCTTTTGTACGACAAGATGGGCAAAACAAAGGAAGCGGCCGCTGATAGAAAACGCGCTAAGGAGTTGGGGCACGTACACAAAGCGAAGAGTTCGATTTTGTCGAGATAAATTAGCAAATCAGTTAGGCTAGTTCAAAAACGAAAGTTCTTTCACTCTCTCTAAGAGCGACAGAACACGAAAGCCCTCTTCTGTCAGGCGATATTCTACTCGCGGTGGAATTCCACCAAAGCTCTCTCTTTCGACAAGACCGTTTTCTCGCAGAACGGTCATTCGCTCAGAGAGGACCTTTGCGGATAAGCCTGGGTTGCATTGTAAGAAATCCTTTGGTCTGGTTGAACCTGCGGCCATTTGAATAAATAGAGCTGACATCCAGGTTGAACTCAAGATGTGCAGTAACTTCTCGGTGCGCTTAGCGTCATCTTGACTGAGTTTGGTTTCCATAATTCCTTTAGACTTCCCATAAGCAGTCGCTGAGACTGCAGATATATACCTTCGTATCACGAGCCGATGAACATAGTGTGAACACGGCTAATGCTCTTGTGATTCGGTTGTTTCCTTGTCAGCGTCTTTCAGTAAGTTGTCAGCTGCTAGCTTAGTCTCTTTGCTCGGATCGACGGCAATCATTGCTTCTGCAACTTCAACTGCAGTTCCGTCGGAATCTAGGTCGCGAAGAACTTCTCTCTTCTGTTCGTCCGACATTTTTTTCTTTACTCGGTTTTCATTAGTCATGTGCATGTCCCTGACGATGTTTCCGGCTCCCGAAATCTGAGCCTGCCTCGGAATCGTTAGGTCAAGACTCACGCGGCAATCGTAAGTTCCCGGTCCGGTAACCAAAGAACCGCTTAATATCGCGTGAGCTGCTGGAAAGCTTTGTGTTAGAACCCAATTGGAGCTAGCACTCAGTCGACCACATGCCATATGGATTGAAGTAAGGGTGATCTTCTTCGAAGTGAACGCAATCCGCCATAAAGAGGGCAACATCTCTTCCCCACACATTGGAAGCGAATTCAATATCCTCATGCTCGACGCCATCGAGCTCGTTGACCAGAATTCCCAAAGCTACTTCTCTCAAGAATTCGAGAGGATTTTCAGGTTCGCCTGCAATTTGCACATCCGGATAACCGAGCGCGTGCATACCGCATGAATAGTAGTGACCATCGCCACCCACGAAGCACACAAAGGTATCTATGTAGGCTTGTGCATCGAGATCTTTTGCGCATGCCATCAAGTGTTCTTTCGAGAATACAAGTCCGGAGCTTAGTACATAGACGCCTATGCCGCTAAAACTTTCGATTATTTCTTTGGCTGTGAGCAGTAATTGCTCGGCAATGTTCATTTGAGTGATTTCCGGCGACGAACCTTCGTTCGGTCCTGAGATGTATATCGCGATTCCATGTTTTTTGATCGCGTGCTTGTCCTTCTTAGACGTCAGCGGCCAATTCGTCATTATGTCGACAAGATCTTTATCTTGCTCGACAAGACTGCAGCTCCATACGACGGAGCTGTCGCTTTTTCTGACCAGCGTTTCTCCATCGCTGGAAACCTTTGCTCTCGGCATGAGCTCGAGTACTTCTGCTGCATTCCTGCAATTCAGCGGTATAGCAACTCCTGTTCTTACAATGGAGCCCGCATCCTCACCGTCAATTTGTTCAGTCTCCTCAGAATCTGCCGCGTCCGCTTTTTCTTCCAAAAGACGCACGCGTTCCAACAGGTCGTTTGACATTTCCAAACCGTCGAGTTGATCTAGATCCTCATTGGCTTTCTCGAGTTCTTGAAGTTTTAGAAACACGTCTATGCGCTCTACATAAGCTTCAGCGCTGGGGGCGAGACTGATAGACACGGTTAGGTGCTTCAATGCACCTTCCAGGTCTCCTTTCTCCGCGGCGATACGACCCTGTTCGAGCCTGTCCAACGCTTTATCCAGCATCAAATACTCCCTGGCGCAATATGAATCAGTGGGGACTAATATGTTGCTAGACTGTACAGCGATTTTTGGCTAATTTCCAGGGCTTGTCATGAAGCATGTAGACCCGTTTAGGCGCAGCTATTCATCTTTCTTGAGTTCCAAACCATTGAAGCGGCC
>PNKB01000299.1 GCA_013997645.1 Cyanobacteria bacterium PR.3.49 | reverse complement strand
GTCGCGGTGGTACAGCTATGCAATTGACCGATTTCAATGGCGTTCATCCTAGTGTTGACGGTCCGAACAAACGCAGAGCCGCAATGGCTGAGAGCCTGACATTGTTCCATGGTAATGATGGCGAATTTCACGTCACTGCAATTGGGAAAGCGGAATGGGGGCTTTTTAGGCAGCGTTGGACACGCGGGAGAGCCGTAACAGTCGGTTCGGAAAACATGAACGATCCTGCGATGCGTGAAGCTTTGCAGAATGGTGATGTTTTGAACCAGGCGCTTGCCGACTTGCTGAAGATACAGCAGTCGCCGGACTTTCGCGACATCGGCATTCGGCGCGCGCATGCGGCTGTGCCAGGAACTGAGCAGTTCGATTTGAGTTTGAGAACCTGGAATGCGCAGCATGTTGCAATCAATCAAGAATTGAATACGGGCATTCCTGCCAAAGTGAAGAGCGTTGATTTGGCGACTGATGTGTCTGCATCTCTTACATTCAGCCGAGAGGCTGGTGTTGCGCTAAACAACATTCGCGGAGTGAAGATCAACCTGGAGACTTTTGGTGGTGCGATGAAACAAGTGGTATCGCCGACGAAACTAACTTTCAGCAGAGATGCCACAGGTAAAGCTGCTGTTGGAGTAGAATTCGTCATGCACGATGGCGAAGGAAAACCTGGCGAACCAGTGAGCTTCGCGATTCCATTCTCGAAAATAATTGAAGAGCTAGGCAAGCGGAAAAAGTAGAAAGGAGCTTACTTAACTCACAATATCAATTTAGTTGGATAGGATTAAAATCTTATTTCCACAGGAGCTGCTGTACGTTTCTCTTGCCGCCGGGCTGGACGGTGACGTATTGATGGTCATTATTTGCGAATGAGAGCGCGCCATCTTTGACTCTTGCTACCACCGCTCCTTTTGCGTCCTTAATTAGCAGGGCCGGTTCAGGTCCTCTCGAATTGCTCTCAACATGCAGTTCTGTTCCGGCAATTGCGCCGTGCATCATCTGACCGCCAAGAGTTTGCGTTTCGTGATTAAAGCTGCCCGACTCCCGGCGAAGCGCATAGACTTCATCGAGTGCGCTGTTTACGCCTTGTTCTACTTGTCCTGAATTTATTTCCGGTAGATGTTCAACTTTTGCATTAGCAGCGTGATTTGCCATTTTTACACCTTTTAAATTGACGGGCGAAGTTGCCGAGATTTTCTACGCTCGGATGGGTCACCATCAACAGGTTAGCGTCGGTCCCGTTTCCAAATCTGGAACCGTTCGTGTACATTTTGTAAATCGCGCATTATTCAGCAGCTATTTGCGACACGAGCTTTTCTGAGTCGAGAGCAGCTTGCGCTGCTTGATTGTACGCATCAATTTGCTGAAGTGCTTGTGTAAAATCGTTGCCCACAGCCGCAAAAAGCGTTATTAAAAACTCGCAAATAGCGCCGATGAATTCTAGTGGATTGGCGAGTTTCATTGCTACATCCATAACAGACAGCATCAGTCCATTCATCTGTCTTGCGAGGTCGGACCCTATGGAGGAGGCATCCATGCCGAACGTGTATCCATGTCTATCTCCTGGTGCCGGTATGTCTGTCGTCATTTCCAGTGGTGGCAGTTCGGGCGTTTCTGCAAAACTTGTTTTTCCAGTCAACGCTTCTTGAAACGCCTGAACAGCCTTGATTCGATCACCTGCTGTTGGTTTGAAGCCTCCAGCCGACAAGAAGTTTTCCGTCAATCGTAAGCTGGCATCCGGCGCATCAGCAGCCGAACCGCGCGAACTAGAGGCGGCTTGTATTTCGGAAAACCTTCGGTAGAAAGGCATGGAGTGACCCTCCCTGTCTCACTATACTCGAAAAATATGGAAGTCAAGCGATTCTTTCACTTCGCTTGCGCCGGATGAATAGCGGCGTTGCACTAGCTTGAGTTCGTGACTGCGCTTTTTTGTTTTTGCTGGGATGTCTATGGAAGCTTATGCTGACTGCTTTTGCGCGGTTTTGTCGGCGGATGCGCAAGCGAGTGAATATTCCATTTCCCTGACAGCGACAGCGAATTTGCAAGCATTTCGCAATGTAATTTTTATCTTGAAGAAGACAAAACGGCGGTCGTTTTACGCCTTTTGCTACTTTGAATTCAATCTGTAGCCTGCACCATGAACGGTTTCAATCAACGAATCGTCCTTCAATTCCAGCTTCTTTCGAAGGCGAGTGAGCGTTGTGCGAAAGGCATTGGTGCCCGCTTCCGAATCCAAGCTCCAAACTCGGCTCATGATTGCCTCGGCGCTAAAAACTTTGTCTGGATTGCGCATGAAAAATTCCAGCAAACTAAATTCTTTGGGCAGCAATTCGATTGTCGCACCATCTTTAGTGACTTTCATTTGTTCTGGGTTGAGAACAATATTGCCGATGGAAAGATCACCGGTAATTGAATTTGCGCTTCTGCGAAGTTGTACTCTGATCCGGGCAGAAAGCTCGGTGAGCTCGTAAGGCTTGGTTAGGTAATCGTCGGCACCACCGTCGAGCATCGTCTCTTTGTCAGAGGCAGCAGACTTGGCAGTCACCATAATCACTGGCGTGCTGTTTCCCTCCCCGCGAAATTGTTTTAGCACATCAAAACCAGTCACGTGCGGCAGGTTGAAATCGAGCAAAATCACATCAAATTTTGCCATGCGCAAAAACTCTAGCGCCTCTGCGCCGTCACGTGCGAGCTCAACATCGTAGCGCTGAGCCGACAGCCATGTTTTCGTAATTTCTGCCGAAGCCGGATCATCTTCGACAAGCAGAATCTTTGGCACTTATCCCTCAACAACACTGACTGCAAGTGGAAGTTCGATTACAAATGTACTTCCCCGTCCAACTTCGCTTTCACATTTTATAGCTCCATTATGCAGCATGATCAATTCTCTGCAAATGTTTAAACCCAAACCCGTGCCAACCTTGTGCGCAGTGGTTGAGACTCGGTGAAAACGTTCGAAGATTTTTTCCACATCTTCCGGCGGTATGCCCGGACCTTGATCTTCGACGCGAATTTCGGCTGTCCCACTTTTGACGCGACCATTGATTGTCACTTTTGTATCGCGCGGCGAATATTTCACAGCGTTAGAAATGATGTTGATCATAATTTGTTCGAGCCACATTCGGTCGCCTTCGATTTTGATTGACTCAATCGGCTCAACAGTAATTGCAATGTTCTTTTCCTTTGCCACCAGCTCTAGTGCTTTGGCGCTCGCATCGAGCAAGTCGAAAAGATCAATCTTGCTAAGGTTCAAAGACGTGTTGCCTGTGCGCAGTTTTTCCAGTGTTAACACACCGTCGATCAATGTTGCCATTCTCTTCGATTCACGATCGGTGAGTGAAAGCAATTTGGTGCCCTGGTCATTCAAGTCACCCAGCATACCTAAGCGCAGCATTCCAAGGTAACTAAGTATCGTTTGGAGGGGAGTGCGCAGATCGTGCGTAATCATCGCCACGACTTCCTGCCTCAAATTCTCCATTTGCTTCTTTGCTGTGACATCATGCAAAATGCAATAGAACGATTTATCCTTTAGTGAGTAACTTGCTGAGACCACCATATTTAGTGGCTCCTGATTTTCTCCGATGAAGGTAACTTCAAACTCGGCTTTATCAGTTGAAGCCGCCATCTCGCGGAATTTATCTGATACCAAATTCGCGTCGTCCGGCGAAATTAGGACAGTAAATGGCTGACCTACCAGCTGCGGTGCCCACTGCCCGGTGGTGAATTCGGCGGAAGGATTAACCGCCGTTATCATCATCTTCTCGTCAAGAGCGAAAATCAAATCGGTTGCGTTTTCCAAAATGGCGCGCTCTTTTCTCGTCGCTGCGTCAATTCTGCTGCTTGCTTCGTGAAGCGCTCTGTCCAATTCCGCAATCTCGTCTTCCCCGGTTAAGGCTGTGCGCAACGCCTCCCTGTTTGCAAACCGCGCGGCGTTTTCCTTAACGCGCATAACTCTGAGCGTGAGATTGCGGCTGTAATAGGTTGCCAAAATCAATCCAAGAATGACGCTTCCCCACAATGCATAGC
>PNKB01000298.1 GCA_013997645.1 Cyanobacteria bacterium PR.3.49 | reverse complement strand
GTGGGAATGACGAACCAGACGTCTTCCTGGTTGTAATGCAGGTGGAACGCTTTGATGGTTCCTGGCAGCATTTGAGAAAAGGTGCTTTGTTTGACCTTGAAATTGGGCAAAATTTGCAGATTGCCGCTGTCGTCAAGGCGAATAATCTCAGCCAGTGAGCCGCCGTCGTCGACGAACATATTCAAATTGATGAGTTGAACACCTTCGATTGGTGTCTTCTTCGTGTAGTCCTGAACGGACAAATCAGAAGCGTAGTCTTTGCCTATGGCGTCTTTTGATAGCGGTTTGAGCATGTCGTTGGATGAGATTGTATTCATGTGTGATGCGATTTGCCCCGTTTGAGGCTGCTGAAGCGTGGCCCCTGGTTATTTTTGGAACAACCGTTGCATAGGATAGCATGCGGCGCCGAAAGGCTCCACTGGCGCCGTTTAATAGGATGAAATCGCATAAACAAGTTACACTCAAGGGACTATAAAAGGCATCCCTGGCTATTGCGTGATCTGACAAAGATCTTTCAAGAGGGAATTTCAACGTGACGAGCGCAATCGATAAGCGTTGGCAAAATGCATTCAGCATACTGCTTGCCGCTTGTGTATTTTCCGGACCGTTAGCTCTGGTTCTGCCCGTGAATGCGCAGACCCAGCCCACCCAACTAAAGGGGATGATCACAAAATCCGGCGGGCTGAACACCGCAACTTTCGAGACCCCTCACGGCAAGTTGAAGGTCAATCTTCCGGACGACGCGTCGGCTGGAGACACCATTACCGGAACTGTCGTCGCTGAGCCTGCCGGCAACACGCCTGAAGAAAAAGCTCAAAATGAAGACGAATTGGTCGGTTATGTTGTCTCGGTCAGGCCCAAAGATCCAAAAAATACTCCTGCAATAAACCCGCCGAAATGTCCGCCCGGGCAGCCGGTCACCTGTAATCTTCCGCCCAATTGCTCCGGCATAGATGTCTGTTGCGACCCGCCCGGTACTGCTTCTGCCAATAGCGGCAGCAATTGCACGGTGCCCTGTGCACCCACCCCGCCGCCCGCGCCGCCTGAGGGTACCTGCACTATGCCGACCTTAGGGCAATGCGGCAAGCCATTTCAAATCGAGGCTAATTGCGATGGTATGTTCTCCAATTCGGCCTGTGCCGTAGGCGGAACACCCTGCAAATTGCTGGCTGAATCGCCGCGAAAAATGGTTGCTGAAAGTCCCAGAGACATAATTGGACCCACCCAACTGGTCGTTCAGGAAGGTCAGCAAATCGCGCAGGCGCCGTTTTGCAATGTCAAAGTCAAGTTGTTTTGCCCGAAGCCTGTATTGCAACAGGGAGAAACTTCAACTTTGACGGCTACGGTCATGGGTTTGGCAAACGTACAGAACGCCCTTCTGAGCATTGATAACAACTCACCTGACGTGCTCAGTCTGGCTGGCGGCAATCATCAAATGCTGTCGCTGTCCCCTCCGCAATCTATGTTCAGCAAGATGGGCAGCGGCGGCACCGACTGCCCACCGGTTACGTCTTCTCCGACGGCATTTCCGGCTCCGCCCGGCCATGCTCCGCCGCCGGTTCCACCCATGGGTGAACAGACAGAGAAAGGCACCACCACACGGGTTTACCCAGGCGGGACTACTATAGTCACACCACCGGCGGGAAGTGGAGGTGTGCCTATCATCATTCCTCCCGGACTGGGCGAAGCGCCGCCCAAGAGCAAACAGCCCGGGCAAGGACAGGTGATCGCCCGTCAGGTCGAACCAAACGGCACTGTCGTGCAGGTTTTCGAAAACGGATTCGTGTCGCGCACGCCTGCTGGCGGAGCGCCGGTCTGGGATAAAGATCCGATTTTTTAAGAGGATGATTTCATGCAATTGAATTTGAATATCGCTGCTTTCCTGCCTGTCGTTGCAATACTGCTTTCGACCGGCTCTGCAAGCGCGCAAGTGCCAATCACGAAGACTATGACCGTGACTGGAAATCATGTCGGTCCTTTTAATGTGAATGCTCACGTTCAAGGACCCACGCAGACCCAGAAGATGCAACAGATCAGCTCCAATCCTCAGCAGATGCACAACAAAACCGGCACCGCCAACTGCCCTTCCGCTCTGCCGCCTGCGACTCCGGCGGCAACATCCACTCCACCGGCTGCTTCTTCGCCGACATCCTTCGCTGCACCCCCCAGCTTCGGTGGATTTCCGGTGCCGCCCTGGGGTTCACAGGACCATAAGGACGGCACCAACATCAGCGTTTTTCCTGGCGGCACCACAGTGACAACGCCTCCCGGCGGCACGCCGATTATCACGCCACCTGGTTTGGGTGAGGACAAAACTCATGGAGCCGTGATTGCCAGGCAAGTGAGACCGGGCGGAAAGGTTGTTCAGATTTATGAAGATGGCCACTATTCAGTCACCAAGGGTGGTGCCACCAAATTCAGCACCAAGCCGATCTGGTAGGGTTCGTTTCCGAATTATTTGATGAACGCACCAGCAAGCAGTCCATCCATTTGTGGACTCTGAGCCAAATTGAGCGTTTTGTCGGAAGCTTTGAAAATTTGCAAGCACATTGCGTCGATCGTCTTCTGGTCTTTTGGTGTAAGAGAAGAGTAAGTCATTTTAGTCTTGCTCAGCAT
Source organism: Cyanobacteria bacterium PR.3.49 (assembly GCA_013997645.1). Taxonomy (GTDB): domain Bacteria; phylum Cyanobacteriota; class Vampirovibrionia; order Obscuribacterales; family Obscuribacteraceae; genus QKMZ01. Next base: position 1,409 of record PNKB01000298.1, on the reverse strand, counting down.
GTCGTCTCGAATGGACTCGGGCGAAACGGCATCGGCCGGGTTGCGTCCTTTTTTCCCTTCATTAATCCAGTGTGCCATTTGCGCAATCAGTTTCGGTCGCTCATCACCAGGCGGCAAGTGATTGTAATAACTGTCGCTGTTGAGCACACTGGCAGCTGTAATCAGGCGATCCGCCAGTTTTTGATCGCAAGGATCGAATGAACCTGGATTGAACTGCACACCGGAGGGCGGAGGCGGCTTCTGCGTCTTGCCGGACATGCACATGGTTGTGAGCGGCACGTTTACTGTTTGACCGGCGGGAATTTTGCAAACTACATCTTGCGTGCAGGCCATGTTTTGATAACCTGGTTGATCGGGGGAAAAGCACTGCCCGCGCGGGACACATAAATTGATATCCTGATTCGACGTATTCGTGCAGGGCATCTGGCAAGCCATGGTATTGGCGCCGTCGCCGAGCAAGCCGACTTTGGAAACCACACCGCAAGACATTGCCTGACCGAGAGGATAAATCTTGTTCTGAGGCGGCTTGGCGCGAATACTTTCTCTAGGGCAGCTAACATAACCAGGAAATGTTTGATTGCCTTTGCAGATGATCTGGAAGCCGGGTTCGAATCCCGATTCTTTTAGATCGTTGACATTGCAGGGAGCGACAACATTGATGAATTGCTGTTTGTCCGTGCAAACACGAACCTGGCTCACGGTCGGCGATATAGGGCACGGGTCGGCAATGACTACGCCGTTAATCTCATCGGTCTGTTCTGAAGGCGGGTGTTTTTCTTTGAGGGCAACGACCACACCCTCGATCGTGTCTTCTTCCAGGTTTACTGCAGCGCAAAGTGCTAACGGCAGTATGCATGTTAGAAGGCAACCGATCAGTTTTCTTGTCAGGCCGCCGTTTTGCATGACTCTCACACCGGGTGGGCAGAGACAGAGCCGCAGTCATTTTACGGTACTCAGCACACAGAATATCATTCTGTGCAGCAAAGCTCCATTTCGGGCGACGCGTCTAAACAGGTTGCTTTTTCAGTTCCATATAGGTTTTGAGCGATTCTCTCCAGGGTTGGAGTTCGCGTCCTATTGTGTTGACGGTAGTCGTTTTGTCTAAAACAGAATATTTCGGACGAGTCGCAGGGCGCGGCATATCTTTGGTTTCTATCGGAATAACTTGCACCGGAACTTTCAGCTCACTGCAATTGACTATCTCTTGCGCGAACTCGTACCAGCTCGTCACACCGTCGTCGCAGGCGTGATAGATGCCCCAGCGATCTGTAACGATCAGGTCGGCGATTGTTTCCGACAAACTCAAGGTGCAAGTCGGGGTGCCGATTTGATCGCTCACAACTCTCAGAGTGTCTCTTTCTTGAGCCATAGAACTGATGGTGTCGACGAAATTTTTTCCATTGGGACCA
>PNKB01000297.1 GCA_013997645.1 Cyanobacteria bacterium PR.3.49 | reverse complement strand
CAAAGACGGCGCTAAGGAAGGATTGCTGGGACAGGAATTCTTCAGCAGCTGGCGCTTCGCCATCGACAATAAAAATCAACGCCTGCGCTTTTTTCACTAATTAGGTCTTGTGCATCTCGCGCTTCCAGGCGGCAAAGTCCGTCTGCTTCTTACGACATCGCTAATCTCACCTGTGGGTTCGTCGGGGATTAGATTGAAGATACGGCAGAGGAATAACAAAGGAGTAACAGCTTGTATTACGACAGCAATTGCCGTCAGGACATCCCTAAATCGGGTGCCCGATAATCCCAAGAAGCAAGCCGGCGCAGATTTAAGCATATCCCCCTCAATAGAGGGAGGTAGATTTAGAACAGTTTGTTCATGATAAGAGAGTAGGAATCACAAAGGGGCGTCCACAAATGCTGCTCGAAAAAAGACTGTTGAAACTGCTGGTAGCACGCGATTTGCTTGAAAAAGGCGAAGAAGAACAAGCGATGCATTTGTTTAGAAGCGCAATCAAAGACTGCCCACAGAGCGACAAGTGGCTGGTAGACTCCTTCGTGACTCAATTGGAAGGATTCTCGGACGTAAAAGACATCGCGTGACTGAGAGCTCTCGTCAACGAGCCTAAAGTTGAATAGCTTATCAACCCGGTTGCAGTGAGCAATCGGGTTTGTCTTTAATAGAAACGGCTGATGTGACGCTCGTCCACGATATCGCCGTCGACATGCTCGCAGGAAACGACGGCAACCTCAATGTCGGCGCTCTCGTACTCTTGGCGCAATGCGCAAGCGAAATCTTCAGCGCGATCGACATCGGCATCACTTCTCACTGCTACAGTGACAGGAAATTCTTGATCAAGCAGATCGCGCACTGTGGGGAAATATCGCACTTCTGTTTCACCGTTTCTGTGCATCACAGTAAAGCGACCAAAGCTGGAGTGCATATAAGACCCAGATTCGTTGGCAGCGACAAGCTGGACTCGCACGCCGCCTAATAGCTCACCCGCGGCGTTTTTATAGACCAGCGACTCTGGGCATCGGCGCCACTCCACACCATCTTTATCTGTGAACAAAAATGGAATCGGATCATCGCCGCCATATGCAAATTGGATGTGCGTGCAGTCACTGAGTTTGAGGCTGGTGATGCGGCCCTTCCAGTCTTTCCTGTAGCTGAAGTTATCTTGATCTTCCGGCGCCTGGTGCTCGGTCAATGTGCTTCCATCATCAAAATAGCGAACTTCAATGACGCCATTTCCTAAGTGATTCGCACGTATTGTGCCAATGATCTCGCCGCGGCTGTCTTCAATTACGGTGCGGCTGTCGAGGAAGTTAGGACCAGAATAAATTGTTTCGACTTTCCCATCGGGAAGAAGGCGTTCGATAAATCGATACTCTCTATTGTGCGGATACACGCCCGCCTTGAGCGTTTCGCTCGCCATATAAACATGGTAATCGCACTTTGAGGCAGGAATTGCCTGATCAAAGTATTCAAATGTTGAAGCGGGCGGGGTTGTGTCTGAATGGGGGACAAACTGAATCTCGACTCGTCTGCGCAAACCGATTCTGGCGGCGCGGTTCAGTTTTGCAGCGTTGGCGGAAAATCCGATGGTCTTACCCATAGTGGTATTCCTTTTAGTAACTTGTCGCTCTTGAGCGAGCGGACAATGAGTTGGCGGCGCGATGCGGGACTGAATGCATTCTGAGCGGGAAATGTTTCAATGAAGTTTCAACAACTGGGAGCGCTGCGAGCTACCTTCAGAAGAAATCGACGATCTTCATGCGACTGAAGTACATAGAGACGACAAAAACTCATTCAGTAGCGCTAAAAATCACGGTTTACCAATTCAATTCACAACAAAAGACAGTTCAGTAACTTCGATAGGCAAGCTCTATTCTTGAGAGCATAATAAAAACACGTTGTACTCCAACCTTCTGAGCTTACATACTCTGGACAAAAGTAAAACCTAGCTCTCCTGACTCGTACAGCTTAATCAGACTCTCGGCACTGCCGGGAGTCTGTCTTTTTGGTGCAGGCTGCTCAATTCCTGCGCGCGCTGCAAAGTTTTTGCAATAAGGCTACCGGACAATATTTATACTTCGACCACCCAAGCCCTTAGCGATATTGGCTTCCAATATCAGTTTTTAGCCTGAAGACAGGAGTAATACAAAAATGGCCGAAGCCACCCCCTCGGTTCAATTTGCAAAACAGAACGGCGCACTGAGCAGTGCTTCCGGGTCGTCGCCGATGCAACCGGCCGACTACTCCCGCACCATCAACGCGATGATGAGAGCCGCAGCACCAAGTACTCATGTGCCGGCAGTAGAAATTGACGAAAACTTTCAAGCAAATGAGAAAGCACGAATCAGCGCAGCACTGATGAACGACATGATTGCCCACTATTGGAGTCCTGATGCCGTGCCGCAGAAGGAAAGTCTAAAAGATGGAACATACACCCGCGACAACGGCACGTATGTCATCGAAGACGGCAGAATCACCTCACTTACTACCGCCAAAGGTCAGAGATTTTCCGACATAAAGTATGACCCGGACGGTAGAGTGCTGTCACTGAGAACGCCTGAAGGCTACCGCTGGGAGCAGAGATGCTTCGTGGGGTTTGACGGAATGCTCAAACGTGATGGATATGATCTGCATCTGTCCAATTTAAAATTGCACTACGATCGCCTAATCATCGATTCGAAAGGTGTGACGCATCTAAATACAGGGCGCCCCGGTTATGTCAGCTCGATAACTGTAGGCGGAGCAAGAGGCACCATGCACATTGGCAAAGACGGCGCCATGCAAAGCTATTCGATAGTCACTGACTAACTCACTACTGGTGGTGCGTGCTTGCCAAAGGCGCTTCTTCATCGACAACGCGCGGCTTCTTTCGCGCGCGCCATTTTTGCCGCAGCGTACCGACGTATTCGTAAACCACTGGGACAAGATAAAGGCTGAGAATCGATGACAAAACCATGCCACCGCATACGGCTGTCCCTAACGAGTGGCGACTGGCAGCGCCGGCGCCATGCGCGAACACCAGAGGCATAATGCCCATGATGAAGGCGAGCGAGGTCATTAAAATCGGGCGCAATCGAATGGTCGCCGCTTTGACGACAGACTCTTTTACGCTCAATCCTTTTTCATATAGCTGATTGGCATATTCAACGATCAAAATAGCGTTTTTGCTGGCCAGCCCGATCAACATAACCAGTCCGATCTGGCAGAATACGTCATTTTCCAATCCGCGCGCAGATTGAGCAGACAGTGCGCCCAACATTGCCAGCGGGACCGACAAAAGGATGATAAACGGATCGAGAAAGCTTTCGTACTGAGCAGCCAAAACAAGAAACACAAAAACAAATCCGAGCGCGAAAAGAATAATGGATTTGCTTCCTGACTCCATCTGTTCGAGCGCGATGCCTGACCATTCATAGCCCATGCCTGGCGGCAAATGCTGTTTTGCCAATTGTTCCATTTTTTCCATCGCCTGACCCGAGCTGATACCAGGGGCGGCACTGCCGTTGATTTCGGTGGAGCGGAAAAGATTGAAGTGAGTGATTGTCTGCGGCGTCGTTGTGCGAGTCACAGTCACCAGATTGGCCAGACTGATCATTTTGCCTGATTTAGAACGCACGTAGAATTGCTCGATATCTTTGGGATTGGAGCGGAACTTTTGATCGGCTTGCACGTAGACGCGGTAAATGCGGCTGCCCATGTCGAAGTCATTGACGTATTCTGAGCCCAGGAAGACTTGCAGAGTGCGGAATACGTCATTCATGTCGACACCGACGGACTTGGCTTTGTCGCGGAAGACAGTAACGACCAATTGCGGCGAGTTCGCCTTGAAGCTGGAGAATACTCCGCGCAGCTCGGGGCATTCATTGCCTTTCTGGCACATGAGCTTGGTTGCGTCCGCGATCATCTTGGTGTCGCCGCCCAGCATGTCTTGCAGCTCGAATTGGAAGCCGCCGAAGTTGCCGAGTCCCTCGATTACGGGCGGGTTGAAAGGAATGACCGTGGCATCGGTAATCTGCGATAGCGGACCACGAATGCGCTCGATAATCTGGTCGAGCGATTGTCCTTCATGGCGTTCTTTCCATGGTTTTAAACTGGCGAAAAGCAAGCCGTTGTTGGGTGAATTGCCTGCAAAGCTAAAACCGGCAATACCAAAGTTGGACTCGATTGCAG
>PNKB01000296.1 GCA_013997645.1 Cyanobacteria bacterium PR.3.49 | reverse complement strand
TGCAGAAAGAATGGCATTCATACTTCAACTTTTCCATCAGCTCCTGGACCGTACAAAGTCTCAAATGTTCAAAGAACGCTCACACGGCGGCCATATCAGCGGCGAGCTCTTGGATATGGCTATTGCTAAAGTGACCTTCAACGAGCACGATGACACGATGAACTTTGATTACAGAAATGGTCAACCGGACCTCTTCGGACCCAATGAAACCGCTAATTCCTCCAGCGCAGTCGAACCTGCTTACGTTGAAGCACCAATACTGGAGCAAGAAATAATCGATCTGGCTAACTTTGACAAGCCGGAGCACAGCGATGTTTCGCAATACCTGCTTACAGAAAAGGATTTTGCCAGCACAACGCAGGATTGCATGGATAAGTACTGCCAGATTGATTTCAGTGGCAAGAAGTCAACCGCCTCGGCAAAAGCGGAAGGTTCAGCAACTAAGAAATCCGCCTCGACCACCAAACCGGTCAAGAAAGCCAAGGTCAGAGCCAAGACCGGCAAAAGCAAGCGCCGCAAGTAGAATTCCGTCTAATAAACACCTTTCCTACACAGCACTGACAACGAACAGCCGGTAACGCACCGGCTGTTCTGTCTTTTCGCAGACCACAGCTATAAAAGGTTCGGGAACTGCAAGACCCTTGCAGCCGTCGAGTTATGCAGCCCAAACCATGAAAAGTGTCGTATGCCAAGCCAATTACCCCCAGATACTCAGACAAAGTTCAAAGCAACCGTAAAGCGCTTGCGTGAGCGCAGGGCAAGCCTGAGCTCCAAGATTCACCCCGGACTGCGTTCTGTTTTTGCCAATCGACGCTCCAGAGCCTTAATAGGTTGCGCCTTTCTAGGACTGTCCGCTGCCTTCCTAGTAAAGTCGATTGCCAGCTATCCTTTCATCAGTCTGCCTTCTCTAAATGCGCAAAAAGGCAACGTACAAATTTTCGATCGATACGATCGACTGGTTACGACTGTGCATGAAGAGAAAAACGTCGAACCTGTGCCTTTGGAGCGCATCTCCGTTAACATGCGCGATGCAGTTATTGCCGCAGAGGATAAAAGTTTCTACAAGCATATGGGCATCGATCCGCAGGGCATTGCAAGAGCGATGTTGAAAAACGTTCAAGCTGGTCACGTTGTTGAAGGCGGATCCACAATCACTCAACAATTGGTGAAGACCCTCTATCTGGATCCCGAAGACCGCTCCTTAATTCGTAAATCGCAAGAAGCATTCATGGCAACGTTAATCAGCGCAAGCCATTCAAAAAATAAAGTCCTGGAGACATATTTAAATCAAATCTATTTCGGCAAAGGAGCTTACGGTATTGAGCGGGCCGCCAATGCATACTTCAACAAACATGCATCACAACTTACTCTTGCCGAATCGGCCTACTTGGCCGGTCTGATTAAAGCGCCGTCTGAGCTCAGTCAAAAAGCCAATCGAAAAGCAGCCATCACTAATCAACATCAAGTATTGGATGCGCTCGTCGAATGCAATCTGGTCTCCAAATTGAGAGCCTCACAAGCCGAGAAAGAGACACTGCGTTTTGCAGAGGGCGACTATTCACTGAAGTATCCTTTCTATATCAATCATGTTCTTTCAATTGCCAAAGAACAAATCGGCGAACAACTCTGGGCTAAACCGATTTCGATTTATACAAACCTCGATCCTTCCGCACAAGCAGCCGCCGAAAAGAGCTTGCAACGGGGCGTCGTTCGCGCTCCGCGGGGAATTAATCAGGGCGCTCTGGTTTCGATCTCAGTCGAAGACGGCGGAGTCCTGGCTATGGTCGGAGGGGTCGGCGGTTATGGAAAAGTATCGTGGAACAGAGCACTCAATCCACATACAGCAGGGTCGGCATTCAAACCGTTTGTCTACCTTGCCGGTTTGATCAACGGCGCCATTCAGCCTGATTCGATGGTGGACGACACGCCAATTTCCTTGCCAATGCCGGATGGTAAGGTCTACTCACCGAGAAATTTTGACGATGGATATTATGGAACGATTACTGTAAGGGACGCGCTGGCTAAATCTCGCAATGTCTGCGCAGTTGCAGTCGGTCAAAAAACGGGTCTCAACAATGTTGTCCTGACCGCCAGAGCTGCCGGCATTTCCAGCCAGATGGATGCATTTCCATCGCTGCCCCTGGGCACCTGCGCGGTTTCACCACTGGAGATGGCTAATGCTTATTCGACAATCGCTCGCTCTGGAACCTTCATTCAGCCGCAATTCGTTCGACGCATCGCCAGCGCTGATAAGTCCATAAACAAAGTGTTCCAATCAAAGAGTGAACAGAGGCTGCCCGCCGAACAGTGCCGCCAAATGGTCGATGCGCTCATGGATGTGGTCAGCCGTGGAACCGGTACGAGAGCCTATTTGCCAGGTGTTCCGGTGGCAGGAAAAACCGGCACTGCGGATAAAGCAAAAGACATTTGGTTTGTCGGTTTCACACCGGATGTGGTGACAGCCACCTGGGCCGGCAACGACGACAACCTGGCAGTAGCAGGAAATCATGTCACCGGCGGTGGTGTCATGGCCGGCATCTGGCATGACTATATGGCCGCATACATGGCAAAGCATCCGGCCGAAACGCTGGCTTTTGCCGGACCTCAGCGTCCACTCATCAAGGAAGCGCCTTTCTCGATTGCCACATTTGTTGAAGATGGAGTCGAAAAAATCGGTGACGGCATAGAAGACATTCACGATGGAATTGAAGAGACGTTCTCAGAAAAGCACAATCGCCAGCGCGGCGTGAAAACATTCTTCGGCAAGCTTGTAAGCAAAATAGGCCGTATCTTTTGATTCGTCGAATCTAAACGCTGACCGGCTCTTGCACTTTTGCAGGTGCCACGGGCAGTTTGTCCGGTACTCTCGATTTGCCTCTGGTCAGATAACGACCGAGCAAAATTCCAGGTCTTTCCACGAAAACAAAACATACCAGCGACCAAAACAAGGCACCGGGCAACATTACCAAGGGCAAAAACAAAGCTGGCAGTTTGCCGACGGCCAGCGCATCGGGGCAAGGCACCTGGACCATTTTAAGTATGCCCAGCGATGGGAAAACCGCCAGATAGAAGAGCATATGCATGAGGTAAATGCTGTAAGAAATCGTTCCTAAGTGCCGAAGCGGAAACAGGTCTAGAACCTTACCAACCGCCTGCAAATTCGGAAGCGCGGCAACCAGCATAGCCGTTCCAAACGCCAGACCCAAGGTATCGAGGCTGGGATGCGTGTAGCCGATATTCAAAGCTGCGATCCAATCGTGCGAGGAGCCGCCGAAGTCGTAGAGCACCATAGCGATGCCGGCAATAAACACGGGAAGACTCCAGCGACCTATCTTAGGTGAAATCTCAGCAGCTATAACACCACAAACGAAAAACTTCCAAAGGCCGAAATACTGATCGCCTGTGTCAAGCAGGATTAGAAAGGCCAGCAGAGTAAATGAAAGCGGAACAATATTGCGCTTGCGAGCACCAAGAACCAGAAGAGGCAGTGCGAAATAGAAAGCTACCTCGACGTACAAACTCCAGTAGACAGGATTGGCGCCGTTAGAAAACGGCAGAATGTGCAGCATGAAAATATCGCGTTGAAGATTTTGCACGCCTTGGGCAGCAGACAGCAAGCCATATTGACTGAATGCAATGCATATCAAAACGCTGACAAAATAGATCGGATAAATGCGGAAAAAACGCTTTAGAAAATAATTTTTCAGTCCGCCAATGCTCTTGATCGACAAGACAGACTTATAGATGAGAAAGCCGCTCAATACAGCAAAAATTCCCACCGGTTTGGCGAAACAATCGATAGTCGGAAGAAAACGCGCAGCAGAATCGAAACAAGGATGGCCGAACCAATAAGCATGTCCGAGCGCGACTAAAGATGCCGCCAGCCCGCGCAAAAAATCAAAGCCTCTCAACTGCGTTCTGTCTCCGTCCTTGCAATACGCGTCGAAAGACTTGCGCATCTTAGGAAAACAGAAGGCGAGAAGAACTAAGTAGAAAGCTAGCGCAGAAACTGTTGCGAATGGTAGGGCAGTCAGCTGATGCACAAAATCTCCAGAAAACGCCAGGGCATTATCTTAGAGACTCTTAGCAACTCCAACATGGGAGGTATCTAATGGAAAGGAAAAAGGTTCACTGCATGGTCAATTCAAAGACAGATTAGGAGAAGTTTAATGTTCTCCATAAAAGTTCGTGCGTTTTACCCATAAATAATCATAGGCACCATCTGCGATA
>PNKB01000295.1 GCA_013997645.1 Cyanobacteria bacterium PR.3.49 | reverse complement strand
CTCGGCTATTCCAGCGCCGTGGTCGGTGACCTCGACTTTTATAAAACCCGGCTCCACCGATGAGGAAATGGAAATCTCGCCGCCTTTGGACGAAAATTTTATGGCGTTGGCAAGAAGATTCTGCAAAACCTGAACCATGCGGTCGAGGTCTGCCAGAACATCAGCCTCGACGATCTCCTCCACGACAATATTGACCTTTTGTTCCTCTGCAAAAGCGCGGACCATGTCGAGCGATGCGTCCACAAGATGCTTGAGAGCGTAAGTGCCGAACCTCATTTCCATGCGCCCGGCTTCCATTTTTTCCACATCGAGCAGGTCGTTGACCAGGTTGACAAGCCGCCCGAGGCTATTTTGGATGCGGGTGGCGGCGTTCAACCCTTTCTTGTTGAGATCGCCGTAGACGCCGGCGCCCAGAGAGTCGAGAAAAGCGCGCATGCCGGTTAGAGGTGTGCGCAGGTCGTGGCTGACCATGTTGACAAAGTCGGCTTTCATTTGGTCGAGCTCTTTGCGGTCGCTGATGTCGTGGGCGACGCAGTAATAGGATTCGTCGGGTGGCGACCAGTAGATCGACCAGAGCATCCAGCCTTCGCTCAAGTCGTTGCGAATAATGCGCACGTCAACGGTGAGAGCCGTTTCCTTTTGCTGCTTCGCCTCGGATAGAACACGTTCGAGCCTGTCGCGGTCTTGTTCGGCGACGAAGTCTGTAAACTTTCGCGCGAGCAGATCCACGGGATCGTAACCCCAGTTGGACTTAGCCGCCGGACTCATTTGCTTGAAGACGGCATCCTCACTGAGTGAGCAAATCACGTCCTTGGCATTGTCGATGATTGCCTTTTCGCGCTGAGAGACTACTTCCAGTGTGATTGCCATTTTGTGAAACATCGTGTCGAGGGCGGAAATCTCATCATTGCCTTCGACCGGTCTGCGCAAAGGCTGGTGTTCAGCCAGTAGTTGAGCATTGCCGTGAATTGTCGCCAGTCGATCGGTGATGTTGCGCGTGAAAAAACTGGCCAGGCGCACAGTGATCAAGATTTGCACGATAAGACCCATGAACAGCCAGACCTGCACCGCCGTTCTCCACTCTTGCGTTTTTTCCGGATGCGCTTCCTGGAAATTCATTTCTTCCTTGTGAATAGCCGAAGCATCAGTGACGATTGCGCGCAGGTGATTGGTGACCATCTCGCGCGCCTCGTGCGTCATCAGGTAGTGCTCTCCTGATTCCATGCGCTCTTTGTAGTGGAAAACCGAATCTCTTGCCAGCAATGTCGCTCTCTCGAATTCGGCGACATTTTTCGCTTGCCTCGGATTATTTTTCACCATCTGCTTCAGCTCGGCCAACTCGAAAGGCACTTCTCTGATTTGCTGCATCATGCGCTGCTCGAAAGAAGGCGAATGCGTAAATCCCCAGAGGGTGAAGTTGGTTCCGCATTCCCAGATGAGGCGGACTACTGATTGGGTTTGTCCGATAATGATTTTGGATTTGAAGGCCTTTTGCGCTTCTGCTTCTGCGGACTGCTGCAGAAAAACCAGCACGGCGACGAAAATGATTTCTGTTAATAGCGGCACCGCTACCATCAGAATTCCTTTCTGGCGTAGTTTCAGATCCTGAAGCATGAAACGGTTTTGAAAGCCTGTGTTCGAATTACTCTTAGCTATACCCGGTTAACTCTTTCAACTGGAAGGTAGAAATATAACTGTTGGAGGTTATTGGCGAAGTGCCGATAAAAATATGGCGTTTTCTCAGAAACAGTTAGACGGACTTCTCTATATGGCTGGTCGGGCATTTGACAATGCCGACTACCTGGCTGCGCAGCGCCATTTTGAAGACGCTCTGGACATGATGGAGCGCAATGGTTTGTCCGAAAGCGAGCAAGCGCTTGCCTGTTTTAAAAACCTGGCCGCCATCTACTACTCAGACGGAAAGCTCGACAAAGCCATCACAGCCTACAGCCGCTTGGTTGTCACCTCGGAAAAACTTCTCGGTGAGGGCAATCGCGATGTGATCGCTAATATGTTCATTCTCGCCAAGGTTTGCGACGGTGCCGGCGCTACGGAGGATGCTGCCAACATTTACAGCCGCGTTCTGCGCCTTGCTGAGCAAAATTTGCCCAAGGGCGACATTTTGATCAAACATATTCGCGAGGCGGCGGCAATAAGATCCGCACCGCAGAAAGAATTCAAGCAAAAGGTCACAGCTCTGGAGTTGCCCAAGCCGGCCTTTAAGGAAACAATGGAAACGCTTGTCGGCGGCGGTGAGCCCGGCGGGCGCAAACACCTTTTGAAAAAAAATCAGGTTATCCTCTCCACCATCGGTTCGCTCGTCGTGGCGGTGATTGCTGCCGGCTGGTTTTTGTGGATGACGGCCGGCACGACTTTTCAGGCGCCCACTGCTCCGGAATTTTTGACTGACGCCTTTAAAGTCGAGGGGCAGGCATTCAGAACCGCGGACGGCAAAGTCAATCTAACCATCGGAGAGCACAATACAGGCACGCTCAAAACACCGCTCGAAACTCTGCAGTTTACATACAAAACCATCGACTTTTCGCTTGAAGGCATGCAGACACTTGTCTTAGGTGCTTTTGCCCGCAAAGAATTCTGGCTGGAGCAAACTCCCAGCGGGCTTGCCGGACCGAATGGATTTCTCGTGCATACCGATGAGGCGCCTGAAGTAAAAACCGTCGAGCAGATGCGCGCCCTGGGCGCTCACCTCGAGGAGTTGTATGCGAAAAATGGCACTTTCCCACCCCGATTGGAAAAATGGACAGGCGACCCGGCAGTCAAGCTGATTAACGCGATTACGAAGCAAGACATGATCCCGACTTATCAGTTGATGTCCAAATTTCAGATTGTCTATCCCGGAGTTTCGAACGTAGAAGAATTTCCCAAGAATCTTGCTCTGGGTGAGCAATGGAATAATGCTCCTGAAGCCGGACCCGGCGGTATCAATACATTTGCCATCGTCACCGACAAGAAAGTGGACGATGAGTTTTATCGTGTCTCGCATGTATTCATGCAGGGTTTTGATAGAAAGGGCAAAGTCATTCCATCGTCTGTCCCCGGTGTCTATTATTTCTACTGTGCGATGCCCGCCAATCACATGGAAGGTGGGGACAGCGCCGGCGATGCTTATTACAAGAGTCTGGCAGCCACTTTCAATGGTGCCAACATTTTTGTTGTAAAAGAAGGCGCTGCACTTTTCGGCTTGATTCCGGTCAAGTTTACGATGCCGATTATTTTCGGCTGCCTGACCGGCTTTTCACTTCTGCTCTGGGCGCTCATAGATGCGCCAAAGCGTCTGGAAAATCGCAAGATGCTGCCTACTCTTCTTGAAGGGATGACAGTTGTTTTTGCATTGATCTGGATCGTCTGGTATGTCAATCGAGTCATTCCCTAGAAGTGATTTCATCAGGTAGATTGGCCAGTTTTTCGCACCTGTGAGGTTCCCTATGTCGGACGAGGACGAGACAGAGCCAACCGGTGCCTTCTATGTCAAACTGTCCACTCATCGCCCTGTCGATGATCAGGACCGCTGGCGCCGCGCCCTTTATTTCTCGACGGCTATCGGCATTCGTTGTCTGGATCTTTTGTCGGACTACATGCGCTATTGCTTGCGCCCGAACCGGATGGGGCAAACCCCGGAATATCCCATGACGCCAAAGGCTGCCGAAGTTCATCATGAGGCGGTCAAAGAATTGCTTGGACTGAGTATCTGGCTGACAATGGTCGATCAACTGCAGGGTGACGTGCCTCGCTGGCTCAGAGAATTTTTTCTTGATTGTTGGGCGGCTGCAGATAAGCTTTATCCTGATCCGTCCAGCCGTGAGATTATGGATCTTTATGAAAAAGAACTGGGCGTCGGGCGCGTTTGCGATGCCGTCTCCAGCCGTCTTTGCTACAAGCTGAATTTGGAAGACACCAAAGGTGATGCTTGTATAAAGCTGGGCGAGATGCTTGAAGAAGCCGGGCCCGCACGGGCGGATTTGCTGTTTTACGCACTGTCGGCTTCTTTGGAAGCACTCGATAAATCGATCGATCAGCTGAAAAGCTATTGAATCAAGCTTCGCGCACTCTTGCCACGAGTTGTTGCCGGCTGTGGCGATTCAAAAAATTCCAGATCTCGTCGGTGGCATTGAACTTGGAAGCAGCAGTGGTGCTGTCTGAGCTGCCCGGCCAATCGTGACTGCCGTCTTTCAAATTGTAGAAAGTCACTTCTCTGCCGCTGGCAGTGTCGATGGCGCTGTATGTCTGGATTGGCTCGCCGGGCGATTTGTGGGCAAACGGTGTCAGACCGTTTGCATCAGCCCAGACTTCAAACGCTTTGAGGGCGGAATGCACTCTAGGCGCTCCGAC
>PNKB01000294.1 GCA_013997645.1 Cyanobacteria bacterium PR.3.49 | reverse complement strand
TCACGGAAAGGAGCGTCCTTACCGCATCTGCACTGCCCCAGGTATATCGATGGACCTTCGTCCAATGCAGAGCCGCTGGAAAATGTTTTCACAGTTCCGTTGCCTGCCAGCTGACTGGCGATGATTGATTTAGCACCGCCAAGTGAGCCCGCTATCCATCCCGTTGTCAGAGAAACTCCGCCGGAATAATCCTTGCCGAATGGAAAGAAGCTTGTGTTGTTTACCAAAGTATCTGCGGCATTCCTCTCACCCTTGCGATGTTTTTCGTTGGGATAGAAAAGAGTGTAGGCAAACGTCTTAATTTCCGTTGGCGTGCCCGGGCCGGGGGCGGTAACAATGTCCTCGCGGCCGGTCACAAAATCGACCATGCCAGCGGCTACGCTAACACCGGACTTATCCTCGCCATAAGGTTTAAAGCTGGCGAACAGTGTAGGTCCGTTGTTAGATCCAGCCAATGGGATATCGTAGACTTTCACTTCATCTGTGATACCCGCAGGAGAGCCTACAATGAGGTTGTCGGACTGTGTTCCATCAATCTGTGCAGAGGCAACTGTCACACCTTCGCGTGCGCTGGAATCAAACGGCTTAAAGTGCGCAAGCTCTGTTCCGAAAATCCCTTTGCCCAGGATAGACGCTCCCGCGTAAGCGATAACTTCGGGTTCGTGATTCTTGCCGGAGCCAACGAGCAAGTCGAGTATGCCGTCACCGTCTACATCGCCCATTGCGACATTGACATTGCCTTCGTAGAAAGGAAATGGAATGACGGAAGCGACTAGTCGATCGTCTTCGCCATCGTATACATGGATTTCTGTAGCTCTACCGGGCGCACCAGGAATCGCTACTGCGTAAGTAGAAACCGCTGGTATCACGTTGATCGTTGACATCAACCCGTTGTCCTCATGATTGAGGCGATGGCAGTGCGTTACATAAGTACCTGTGTATTCTTCGAAACGAGTACGGAACGAAAGAATACCTGGTGCATTGACGTTTTCTTCCAAGTCAATTCTTGGTGCCGGTGCATTGGCATTGTCGACGGAGAAATTTTCCGGACCAAAACGTGTACCGTTTGTGGGATCGTGATATTCGGTCACTTGAAAATCGTTGACGTGCACATGAATCGGATGCTCG
This sequence comes from Cyanobacteria bacterium PR.3.49, assembly GCA_013997645.1. GTDB lineage: Bacteria > Cyanobacteriota > Vampirovibrionia > Obscuribacterales > Obscuribacteraceae > QKMZ01. The sequence continues at coordinate 3,222 of PNKB01000294.1, read as the reverse complement.
TCGTTGTTGTAGTTAACGAAGTTCCATTCCTCGATGGAATTTAGTCGAGGCTGGATCAACGAAGTATTGGGAAATGTCTGTCCATCGAATGCATACACGAATGCCTTCGGGTCATTCTTGTCTGCCAACCCATTTAAAAATCCACCGTTCATCACAATCTTACGCTTGAAGTCCGGGGTCGCTTTGGAAAGATCAAGATAGGATGTGTATGCACCAATCTTTTGTCCTTCCGCGAAAGCCGTCGTCACACCGCCTGGTTCCACAGCTTTTGCTCGCGCGAGCACTTGCGTTGGAAAAATGAAGAAGCCATCAAAATAGCTGATGTACTTAGGATTTATGCTCATTCTTCCCAATACACCAGGAGGATTCTCGGTTCCATTACTGGTGTACATAACACCAGGGCTGCTGAGCGTCTTGGTTAGATCGTACTGTCCGTTATTCACAGCAGTTTTTCCGAGATCGGGCATCTCCAAAATGAGCTCACCTTCTGCCGGAATTGTCACAGCGATCGCAAAGCGTGTCGCCGGCGGAATTAGTAGTCTGGTGCCGTCGACTGTTCTTGGATAATGAACAGTTGAATAGGGATTGCCGTCTTGTCCAACGATAGCGATTTTGGGATGCCGTCCTGTTGCTGTTTCAGTCAGCTGCACGTTCATATAAGCAAGGTCGCTTATATTGGCCAGCACCCATATTTCGGTCTGGCCTGCTTTACTTTTGATGACCGGCTGAAACTGACCGTTCACTGTGTATTGCACGTCACGCAGGTGATCGGGAAGTGACGGATTTTCTGGCAGACCGCCAGCTTTTTTGTCATTCGGTGTGAAGCTCTGGAGATTGGTTGGGATGAGTGAAAACTGTCCCCTATGATTTCGAACTGATAGCGGACCTTCATACCAAATGGTGGCAAATTTGGTGCCCTTCTTTGATTGGTTGAAGTTGACCGGCATTTGCGAAGGGCTATAGTTGCCACTTTCAAGCTCGCCCTTCTTCGGCGGAACTAGCGTGTTGAGCCACATCGGCCACATTGGGTTGCTGAGCTCCGCAGAGCCGCCTGCGCGATCGAAGACGAAGTTGTATTGAAGCGCCATATTCCGGACGGGAATTTTGTTGTCAGTGACAAGAGGAATGTTGCCATCCGTCTTTCCAACCGCAAGTAGTCCGGCTAATCCACAATATGTCTGCGGTGAAGTAAGTCCATGGAGATGGCAGTGGTACCAGTACAGTCCTTGCGGCATGTTCTTCGGAATGTCGTAGGTGTAGGAGTTGGTCATGCCTGGCGGAATGTCCAACATGACATTGTCAGCGTTTCCTTTCGGACTGATGTGGGCTCCATGGATGTGGAGGTTTATCGGTGATTCTTTCATCTGCGGCGGGTACAGTGGGATGGGCTGCCCCTTGGCGGTGTACGACGGAATGAAATAATCTTTGATCGTCAGATTTTTAAGTTCGTTCTCAAAGTGGACGATCATTTTTTCGCCCGGATATACCTTGAGCGTCGGCGCTGGATAAAGATTTCTGCCAGAATTCTGCCCGTCTGATGCGGTGCCTTTGATCACTTCGTAGCTGAAAAGAAGAAAGTTGTTGACCGGTTTATCCAGCGTGTCGAGCTTCGCTTGTCCTTGTCTTGCTGTGAGTCGAACTTCCAGGACACCGTCCTTGCTCGCCAGCACAACCGGCTCTTTAAAATCATGACGATTGGAGAGGTCTGTTTTGGCTGCTGTTTTTTTGACGGCAGTTTTTCCCCAAGCAGCCTCGCCTAGACAGGCAAACCACATACAAAGGGTTGTGACACTTAGAAGTAAGCTGTACACGCGAGCATTTGACATGAAGGGAGGTCCTTTGTGGTGGTTATGCAAAGCGATAGTTTGAATGTTTCCTACGCACCGGCTATGGTGCGCTGCAGATTTAACGAGCAGCAACAGAGTCGCGCTCCGCGTGGATGTTGTTCAGCACGAACAATTTGGAAAATATGCGAGGTCGAGCGATCATAGTTTGATTTCGACGGGTGGGGCTCAACGGCCCTCGCCTTTGACGAATACACTGATAGATACGATCGCTCCAGTCTTGGAATCAACAGTAACTACTTTCTTGCCATCCTTGCCTACTATGCGAAAGTCAAAGACAAGCTTGCCTTCTGTTCCTGATTCCCATAAAAGAAGTTCCCAGGCTTCAACTGTGCCAGGGTATGCATTGAGAGCTTTTTCCTGCGTCTGCTCTCTGGTGAGCTTGGGTTCTTTTAGTCTGGCAAGGTCTTTATCGTTGGTGGTTTTGATTGTTTTGCCATCTTTGCCAAGTGACTCGATCAAAATGCCGATATTGGTTTTCTTGCCCGTGTTTCCGTCCAATTCTACTTCGCTAATTCTTCCGTCTTTGCCTCTTATGTAGTAAGCGTATTCCGGGATGCCATCTTCAATTTGAAGATCCCAGCAAAGTAATTCACCTGGAACCAATTTCAATGAAGCTTCCTTTGCCTTTTTCTCTGAAATTTTAGCTGTCACGGTTTTGGTGGTCTTGCCTTCCTCGGCCGCAAACGTTGGACCACAACCGACGGCAATTGCCAAAGCTAAAAGCGAAGACAAAAATTTCATAGACCCTCCAGGAATGTACAACCGGCGTGTGCCAAAGAAGACCATATTTTACATCACATAGATGTGCATAAGGTGGCCGCGAGATTTATTTCTGGTGGGTTAGTCTTCTGTTTGGGATAATGACGCTGACTCAACGTAAGGGGCGAACAATGAATCGAATGTTTGGTAAGTTAGCGGTTTTTGGCATCATCGCGCTGAGATTCATTGTTACCGCGGAGCCTGCATGTGCCGGTAGCCCGTCCGGAAAGTTCACAAACTTTCCCGTGCCGCAGGCGTCCCCCCACGGGATCGTTTACTTTGGCGCCGGCCCTTTGAAGGGAGTATGGTTTACCAACTCTACGCACGATGTAAAGTCTGGCGCCGTCGAATTTTCGAGCAAAGGCGCAAAGACGATTTTCCATGCTACTCCAACAACGGCCGCTGTGGCTGGGTCGATCAACTTTTACTCAGGCAAAGAGCCGCTTTGGTTCACTGAAACTGGCGCCAACAAGATTGCAAGAATAGACGCATCAAAAAAGATCACTGAATTTGCAATACCGACGGCAGGCAGTAAGCCTTTTGATATCCAGCACGGACCGGACGATAACTGCATGTGGTTTACGGAATCGGGAGCAGGAAAGATCGGAAGGATTGA
>PNKB01000293.1 GCA_013997645.1 Cyanobacteria bacterium PR.3.49 | reverse complement strand
CGGTCAGGACTGGTTGAAGAAGAACGTAGTCGAGCTGGAAAAGCAATTGAGCGATCCAAAAGTCGCAATCGATTCGTATGACTTCATGGAAAAACGCACAGATCTGGCACGCGCACTTTATACACTCAGCCTCACAGGCTCGATGCCGGATCAAAAGGTGACGAACAAAATTGTTGGGAGCCTCGAGAAAGATATGAATTATCTTTCTGCCGAAACTATCGCTTATGTGACTATTGCGCTCAAGAACATCAAAAATGTAGATCAGGCCAATCTTTTCTACAAACGACTACTTGCACTCGGCAATACAGCCGAAGGTACGATGGACTGGGACCAAACAGTAAGCATGTCCAAGAAAATCCTTTGGAAAAATCCAGCCAGATTTCATGCATTCTCGTATCGCTTCACAGGAGTCGAAACAACAGCATTAGCACTGCGGGCGGTGCTGGCTATGGAGGCAAGCGGAGAGCGAGCCGAATCAATCAAACGCTGGCTACTGCTTCAACGTGGCAAAGACGGCTGGGACAACACCAAAACAACCGCAGAAGTGTTTCTGGTTTTGCTCAAAGACGACTTGCTCAACGGAGCAACCAGAGAAACCAATTTCTCACTTGATGCTTTGAAAAATGAGAGCGTGATTGCCCAGCTGAAATTCGATCAAAAGAGTCGTTACGCAGGAGAAACAAAAATTCCTTTGTCTCGAGCAATGAAAGACGGCACAGTTTCTTTGAAGAAGGAAGGTCCAGGCAAACTCTATTACACGCTCCTGCAAACGTATTTTAGAAAGTTGAGCCCCGGTGAAAATATCGAAGCTGAAGCTCTGCCGAAGGGACTGAAGATATCGCGCAAATTCTTCCACTTGCAGACGGTAAAGGAAGCAAGCACAGGTACCGTGCATTATCGCACCGTGCCGATTACAGGCGGGCAAATCAAGTCCGGGGAAACAGTTCTCATGAAGGTGTATGTCGATTCACCCGTGCGTGTTCCATACATCATCGTCGAATCACCACTTCCATCCGGTGCCGAGGTCGTACAAGACCACAAATCAGAAGAGATGGAAGGGGCAAGCGGCGGCAGCGTTATCGAAGGAGACTGGGGTGCCCCCTGGTGGACACATCAGGATGTACTCGACGATCGCATCGTTTTCTTCGGCACGGAGATGCCGGCCGGCAAGTCTGAATTCCACACGCTTTTGCGAATGGAATTACCCGGTGATGTGCAATTGAACCCCGTTTCATTTGAAGGCATGTATACCAAAAACGTGCGCGGATTCTCAATGTTGGATGCCCTCAAAATATCGGACTGAGCCATGTCAAATTTGGAAATCGAAAAACCAAACACTAAGAATCTCAGTTTCATTATTGTGATCGCCTTAATCGCCATTTTAGTATCGGTCAACTTCGCTGTTTACCCGTTTTCCAAAGTGATAGTTTCGCGCACAGTAAGTTTGCGTCCTTTGTCTTACGAACAGCAAAACAATCTCTTCCAGGCAGCGCAGAGAATTGACGGACAGATAATCAATCCCGGGCAAGTCTTTTCATTCAATGCAAAAGTCGGCCCCCGCACCGGCAAGCGCGGCTACCAGCCGGCTCCTTCATATCTGGGAAAAGAAACACCCAGCACGATAGGTGGTGGCATCTGCCTGCTCTCTTCATGTTTGTATCAAGCAGCGCTTACCGCGGGATTGAAAATTGTCGAAAGAGTCCCTCATTTGCGCACTGTGCAAACGGTGCAGCCAGGCTTCGATGCGACGGTCTGGTACGGTCGTGCGGATCTGCGATTTGAAAACAACACCGACGAGCCCATCGAAATAAGAGCATATACAAATGCATCACAACTCAAAGTGGAGTTGCGGGGCTCGGACACAGCTGCACAGATCGTCAAGAAAGCAGAGCTTCGGCGCCTGGAGCAGAGAAGAGCGCCTGGAGAGCTCCTGGTTGAAGTGTTTCGGACAACCAGTGAAAGGGACGTTTTTGTCTCTCGCGATCTTTATCGTACCGATAGCCGCTCCAGATAAGTGTTTACGACTTTGCATATCAGTCCGGCAAACCCCATACCGTTTCCCAAAATGGTCCTTAACATTACGCTCAATCTCTGAGCTGTATGCCATTTTGTTCTTCTCCAAAGGACGAAATCAAGAGCCGATACAGTGGGGGAAACCATAATTGTTGGTCTCCAGTGGTGGTGGCAGAATGAAAGAGTAAGGCGAAAACGTGCGCCTCGAGAATCTGAACTCCGCCAGCGACTCAAGTCGCTGCGGCGGCATTTCTTTGCTGCCTTTTGCACCGGTCAAATCAAAGACGTGGAGAGCAATGATATGAATAAAGTGAAACACTTCCCGAGTGCAAAGAGAACCGTTCTTTCTGTTGTTGCAGCAGCAAAGAGTTTTTCCGACATGACGGATGAAGAATTGATCCTCTCATGTCAGAGCCATCGTCCCGGCGCCATCGATTATTTACTGAAGCGCCACAAGAATACTATCGTCGCGATGATTCGCAAACGCGCTCCTGAATGGGCTGATACGCAAGATATCATTCAAGAAGCCTATATAAGAATGTGGAAGTCCATAGATCAGTTGCGAAGCCCTGCTGCATTCAAAGCCTGGCTCGGCCAAATCGTCACCAACTTGTATTACGACGAATTGAGAAGAAGAGTCCGCAATCAGGATGTAGTATCCCTGGACGAACCGGTGGAAAGTGAAGACGGCACCAAAAAAGTTGAGCGTGCCATCGCCGATACCACCACTCAACCGGACAAGACTTTTCAAAGAATGGAATTGGTCAAAGCTCTCGGCGACGCGCTGGAGAAAATTCCACAACAATTCAGACAATCCGTGCTTCTTCGCGAAGTGGACGGACTGTCCTACGAAGAAATTGCCGTCATCACCAATACAGAATTGGGAACGGTCAAATCAAGAATTTCGCGCGCTCGAGTGAAGATTCAAGCGCAATTAGCTCCTTACCTCAAAGAATCGGCATAACTACTCGCAGGGTTATGCTGAAAGGAACGTGAGAGACAAAACAGTGAAGGCGGGTTCTACCCGCCTTTTCTGTTTCCAGAGAAAAAGGAGCCGCAAGGCGGCTCCCTTTCAACAATCCGCTTATTCAATCTTGCTTAACCGGAACTTGAGCGCCTGAAACGCTCGTTTCCACCGCCCCAGGTGTGATCCAATCCAGCAAGATTGGGAAAGTCGAGCGCACGTTTCATCGTAGACGCAGCCCTGCACGCCACGTATGGATTTTCGTCCTGAGTCAACAGCTGCAGCACCGCAGCAGGTGCATTATGATTTTCCGCAATACTGTATCTGACATCAGAATCGCCATCCATTGCCAAAAGGAAAAGCGCGCGCGCAGGCGTGTTGATATTGTCCGCCACCGCCGCTCTCACATCTGCAAATTCGGAAAGCGCCAAGTCACAGAGCACGTCCTCAGGTGTATTGGTATTCTCCGCTACCCTTACGAGAACCTGCTCTGAACTGCTCTTTGCCAACCGGGATAAGGCTCCGGAGCGAGCCTGAGGGTGCGCTGCCAGGCGAAGTTTGGCGAGCGTGAAGTATGGCAATGAACTGTTGTTTGATTGAAAGCGCTGCACTTTAATGAGTTTCTTAAAGTAGCTAAACACTGGTGATACCTCGTTTCTAGGACCGATTGAATCGGTAGAAATTTTTGAAAAACTCAGCCTGAAGTCATCTAAAACTTGCCCCTGATGCGGATCAGGCTGTTATAAGACACAGACGGAAAAAAGCTTCAAAGTTCCCGGTTTCTCTTTGGAACCGGGCGAACTTAACAATACACGTGGGTTTGGGAACCTTTCGGCTTACGGCTTTATCTCGGAAATCGTGGGCCAGGTTGCCGAAAGGAGAAATTCTTTGAACTGCTCGAATTGTCGCTTCAGTGACTGCAAGCTCACTTCGGCTTCCGACCAATCTTGTTGACCGGCTGACTGTTCCATATAAAGACCGAGACGGGCCATGGATTTTGCGCCGATCGAAGCGGATGAAGCTTTTAACTCGTGGGCCAGTCCGGCTACCGCGTCGCTGCGCTTTTCCTTCACAAATACTTCAATGCGGCGCAGCAAGTCTTCTGTTTCGAAGAGGTAAACACGAATGATTTCATCTATTTTGGCTTCGCCGTAAAACTCGAGCAAATCAGCCATACAGTTAGCATCGCTGGTATTGTCCATGCGGAAATATTTGCGCGCCATTTTTAGACTGCTGTATACGACGTCTTCACGCAGCCAGTGATTGAGCTTGATCTTCAAAAGGTCTTTGTCTACCGGCTTCGACATGTAGTCATCCATGCCGGACGCAATACAGCGCTCTCGATCGCCTGCCATTGCCATAGCTGTTACAGCAATAATCGGAGTGTAAGTGCCGGCTGCGCT
>PNKB01000292.1 GCA_013997645.1 Cyanobacteria bacterium PR.3.49 | reverse complement strand
GATGGCTCAGGAGCGGCAGGATGTAAGTTTTAATGGCGAGGATACTGACGACAGCGACATTGCCATCACAGGCGGCAGCCAGACTGCCGGGGCCAGGTCCGAGCAATCCCAAGAGCATAAGGACGTTGCCCGAAGCGAACCGCGCCACTCGCCGTCCAGACCACAGCCCAAGCCGGAATCAAAACCGGACGAGAAGCCCAGTGTCAAACCGGCAGAAAAGCAGGAATTGAAATCTTTGCCGGCTGACGCGCAGCAACAGTCGCCCCAGAAGAAGCCACTCAGCAAAGACCCTGATGAAGTCGGCGTTCAATATGTAAAAGGCGTCGGTCCGAAGATTGCCGCTTTGCTTCAAAATCTCGGCATTGAAACGGCCGGCGATCTTTTGCGGCACTATCCGCGCAAGCATTTGGATTTTCAAAACCGATTGCCGATCAGGCAGTTGAAAATCGGCATGGAAGCTACGGTTTTTGCTCAGATACGAACAGTTTCCGCTTATCAATCAAAACGCAGCAATATTTCCATCGTCAATGTATTGCTATCTGATGGTACCGGCAGTCTTTCTATCACGCGTTTCATCGGCGGGAAAGGAAACAAATACCTTTTGGATCGCTATAAAGATCAGTTTCCGAAAGGCGCAACAGTCATAGCTTCCGGCGTGGTCGAGCGAGATAAGTATTCGAACAAGCTCGCTTTGAAAAATGCAGAAGTTGAAATTCTTGGAGTGCTAGATGAAGGCGGCGGCATAGAAGATCTGCAATCGCAAAGCATTCACCTGGGCCGCCTGGTGCCCGTGTATGCACTCACAGACGGGCTCAGTCTGCGCTATTTGCGCAATATCATCAAAAATGCACTCGATGCTTTCGGAGACTATTTAGATGATCCTATTCCAGTAGATATAAGAGAGAGACTGGGGCTCATGGATCTGCGCACCGCCCTCAGTGCCATGCATTTTCCCGAGGAGCCGGAAAGCAAGGATGCAGCCCGGCGTCGTTTGGTCTTTGACGAGCTTTTCTACATCCAATTGCTTCTGGCTCGGCGCCGCTATAAGTTTGAACAAACAGAAGGCGCTCTTTCCATAGAATTGATCGAAAACGGACTCGTGAAGGGACTGGTCGACTCTCTGCCATTCCGGTTGACCAGAGCGCAAAACCGCGTATTCGGCGAGATTGCGCGAGACCTTGCCTCGGCTAAACCGATGCATCGATTGGTGCAAGGTGATGTCGGATCCGGAAAAACCATCGTTGCCTTGATGGCATGTCTTGTTGCCGTGGACAATAAGTTTCAAGCAGTTGTGATGGCCCCTACTGAAATTCTTGCCGAGCAGCATTACAAGCAATTTTCGCGCTTACTGGCTCCACTTGGTCTTAGAGCTGGTTTTGTGGTCGGCAAGCAGGGCGCAAAAGAAAGACGTCAGGTTCTTCAAGATATTCGCTCCGGTCAGGTGCATGTGGCCGTGGGAACTCATGCATTGCTTGAAGATGCGGTGGATTTCCCTAATCTGGGCTTGATCGTAATCGACGAGCAACACCGATTCGGTGTAAAACAAAGGGCGCGTTTGAAAGCAAAAAGCATGTCGCCTGAGCTTCTGACTATGACTGCCACTCCTATTCCGCGCACTCTTGCCTTGACGATGCATGGCGATCTCGATGTGTCCGAAATCGATGAATTGCCTCCCGGCAGAAAACCGGTGGAGACGAAATTGCTCAGACCATCTGAGAAGAAACAAGTCTGGGCGCTTATGAAAGAAGAGATTGCCAAAGGGCGTCAGGCTTACATCGTTTTTCCTCTGATTGAAGAATCGGAAACTTTGTCGGCCAAAGCAGCCACGCAGGAATACGAAAAATTGCGCACGACAATCTTTCCTGAGCCGCAATACAAACTCGGCTTGATGCACGGTAAGTTGAAGCCGCAAGAGAAAGACGAAATTATGGAGCGCTTCAGAGGGGGCGAGTTCAATATTCTCGTTTCAACGACAGTTATAGAAGTGGGAGTCGACGTTCCCAATTCCACCGTTATGGTGATTGAGAACGCAGACCGTTTCGGTCTGGCTCAGCTGCACCAGTTGAGGGGCCGGGTTGGGCGTGGTGCCGACCAATCTTACTGTTTTTTAATCGCCGATATGAAATCTGAGCAGACCCGTCATCGCCTGGAAATCATGGAGCAAACCAATGATGGTTTTGTCGTCGCCGAGCGAGATCTGGAAATCCGTGGCCCCGGCGAGTTCACCGGATACCGCCAAAGCGGTTTGCCGGACATGATTCTGGCCGATCTCGTGCACGATACGCCGATTTTGGAGGATGCGCGCAATGCCGCCATCGAGTTGATCAAGCGTGATCCCGAGCTGGCGAGCTCTCCAAAACTCCTGGAGTATGTGGAGCGCAAGCTGCAGTCGATTGAAGGTGATTTAGTGCGCTCCGGTTAATTCGGATGCGGTACCCCTCCCTCTTTACATTCGAGCATGAACCTGGAATAAGGCAGTCCGTACGTGCCCTTGTTATTATTGACAAGTAATTTTCAGACTAAAAATGCAAACTATCGATAAGGCTCCTCGGCTTAATCAGCCGAATCAGCCAAATGAAAGCACAACCGGCTCCGCTGCCAGAAAACGGTCATTGCTATTAACGGCAATGGACTGCGTGGTTTCTGTCGTCCTGGTCCTTCTTGTCCTCGAACTGCTCTTTACCATTGCCGGCGTCGGTCAGGAAGAGTTCCTCAAATACGATCCGATCTTGGGCTGTTCGCCTATGCCGGGCAAAAAACTTACTTATCGTTCGGAAGGATTTTCACGATCGTCTTTTAACAGCCATGGCATGCGCGACCGTGAGGTAAGTAAATCTAAAACGCCCGGAACCCTTCGCGTGGCGATGCTCGGTGATTCTCTTACTGAAGCATTGCAAGTCAATCGCGATGAATCGTTTTCATATTTGTTCGAGCAAAAGTTGAACAGCGGCGCGGAAAAGCCGAAATACGAAGTTCTCAACTTCGGTGTCGGTTCTTACTATCTTCCGCAAAAATATTTGCGGCTCAAACATTTGGCTCTCGATTTCAAACCCGACCTTGTGATCATGGAGATGCGCACGGGTGAGATGCTGGAGCTCATGCCCAAACCATTGTCAAACTTAATAAGCGCCAGACCTTTCTTTCTGGTTGATGGCAACGATAAACTAATTGAGAGTCATGCCTACCAGCTTCAGTGGAACGGCGGCAAGGAAGCCAGCCGCATGAGAGCAACCGCGTGGTTGCGCGAGCACAGCGCCCTTTGGGGAGTCTTTGGCATAGGCATGCAACGTTTGCTGACGAAGCCGACTGCATTCTCCGAAATGAAGCTTCAGGAGCAAGAAGCCGCGCAGAAAAAAGCAGCAGAAAACCATGCACCTATAGATTTCAAATTCGTTGCCATCGATCCGTATTTGAAGCGCTTGACCAAAGCGCTTATTTTGCAGGCAAAAGAAGAGTGCCGCAAGCAGAATTGCCCAATGGCAATCATGTATTTCACTGGTATGCGTGGACTTCAAAACCCGGAAGAGGAAGCGTTTTTAGAAAAGACAGCAAAAGAATTGGGTATTCCATTTCTCAATATGCACAAGCCGGTTGAGCAAAACGTGCACAGCTCGAAAGAGCCTTTGTATATCTCGCACTTCGCTCCGCGTGGTCACAGGATGGTGGCTGACGAACTTATGTCATTCGTCAAGAAAACCTATCCGGATCTATTTAGCGATGCGGCAAAAGTAAGCAATGCAAAGGAGCGGACTAAAAATGCTCTTTAACAGCCTCAACTATTTGATTTTCTTTCCTATTGTTCTGGTTCTCTACTGGCTGGTTCCGGTCAGTTTGAGAAGAGTTTTGCTGTTGGTTGCTAGCTACGTCTTTTACATGAGTTGGTTGCCGATCTACGGCTTTTTGATCTTCCTTCTCAGCCTCGTCAATTTTGCCTTCGGCATTTTGATTGACCGCGTGAAAGAGGGGCGTAAAGCGATATTTATTGCTGCAATTGCAGTCAATCTTTTGACCTTGTGTTACTACAAATACGCCAATTTTTTGCTTGCCAGTACGGTCGATTTCTTGAACCGCGGCATGCAAATTTTGCAGCAATTCCATTTTGCCGTACCTGCCGGTATGACTGTGCCAGCAACTGCGCCGCACCTGGATATCATCCTGCCTCTGGGCATCTCGTTTTTCGTATTCGAGTTCATTCACTATCTGAGCGACGTTTATAAGGGCAAGCCGGCCGTCTCCAATTGGATCGACTTTTCGATTTTTGCAGCCTTTTTCCCATCGCAGATTGCTGGACCAATCAAACGGTTTCAAGATTTTCTTCCGCAGTTGAAAAATCCGCTCAAGCTGAGCGGACCTCTTTTCGAAGAAGGGCTGTCGCTAATAATCAAGGGGCTTTTCAAAAAGGTTGCGCTGGCAGACAATCTAAGCTCGATTGCTACCGTCGGCTTTTCCAA
>PNKB01000291.1 GCA_013997645.1 Cyanobacteria bacterium PR.3.49 | reverse complement strand
GCAAAACCGGAGTCAAAGGCGGAACCGGGCTGGGGCTGGCAATCTGCAAGGCAATTTTGGAGCAGCATAACGGCTCTGTCGGGGTAGAAAGTCAAGTAGGTAAAGGAAGTACTTTCTGGTTTCGCATCCCAGGTGCACAGAAACCTGAAAAGACAGCGTAGAATCTAACCAGCACCTCGAAGCTAGAAACTGGAATCTATGTCGAAAGTTTTGCTCGTTGAAGATGATCTCGTTACCTGCGACATGGTCAGAGACTGGCTTGAGCATGAGCTCTATACAGTCGAAGAAGCGCACACGGGTGAAGAAGCTCTTGATTTGATGAAACTTTATCAGTACGACATTGTCGTGCTCGATTGGGGTCTTCCAGGCAAAAGCGGCGTGGAGATTCTTTCGCGCTTCAGGGCGGACGGCGGCACCACCCCAGTTTTGATTTTGACGGGGAAACGTTCGGTCGGCGAAAAGGAAGAGGGTCTGGACGCGGGCGCTGACGACTATTTGACCAAACCTTTCGATATGCGCGAATTATCGGCCCGATTGCGCGCCCTCCTGCGCCGCTCCCATTCGCCAAGAGCTTCCGTGCTGGCTGTGCGCAATATCACTTTGGATCCCGCCACCTGCCAAGTGACTCGAGACGGCGAAGAATTGAAATTGCTGCCGACCGAATATGCGCTGTTGGAATTTTTCATGCGTCACCCCGATCGCGTTTTCAGCACCGACGACATTTTGAATCACGTCTGGAAATCCGATTCGGAAGCAACAGCAACGGCGGTGCGTACCTACATCACCAGATTGCGCAAAAAACTCGACGTGGAAGAGAAGGCGTCGATCATCAAAACAGTGCACGGCATTGGCTACAAACTGGAATCGCGCGAAGACTGATCGCGCTCAGTTTTTTTGAAAACGAAACTAAGTTTCTTCAAAGTTCAATACTTTAATTCGTCTTCGTTCAAAACGGAAGTGTTGTACAAACGCGCCAGCTCGTGTGCGGCTGCTTCTTGCTTAGCCGCTTCCTTAGCCCGTCCGAGCCGTCCCAGAACAAATCCATGCACGCGGTACTGTTTGATCAAATTCGGATCTTGCGGGCCAAAAACCTGGCTTGTCCATTGTATTGCTTTCCTGCAAATCGGCTCGGCTTTTTGATACTCGTGAAATGCGATGTACGCTTCAGCCAGCGGCAGTAATTCCAGCCCGGCATCAGCGATGCTCCGACGCTTTCCTTCAAGGCCTTTTAGCCGGTCGAAGTAAATAATCTCAGCTTCCTTCAAAAGCCGCTTGCTCTCTTCTTTTTTATGGAAGTGAAACTCTATGATCGCCAATTGCGCCTTGGCTGATGCGGCGGTCATGCTAAAACCTTTGGGGCTTTTCTGCGAACCATACACAGCCATCACAAAAGCGTTTCTTGCTCCATTCCAATCCCCAACCGCCTTTCTGCACGCACCAACAAGACTGGCAACTTTCCACTGATGAATCTGCCCTTTCTCGGATTTGTCCTTTTTTGCAATCGAATGTGCGCGATTGGCGAAAGTGAGGGCTTCTCGGTTCATGCCGAGCGCCAGATATGTATATGACAAATTAACCAGTTCTCTGTTCAGCTCCGGATAGGTGTCACCAAATGCAGTATCAATGAGTCTAATCGAATGCTGAATGCCGGCTATGCGGTTTCGTCCTAAAATCCTCTCGTAATAGGCATTAGACAGCGCATCGACACAAGAAAAGAAATCCTCGTTTCGGTTGCCGCTGGCCTTGAGCCGTGGAATGATTTTCAAAACTTCGTTGAAATGTGGTTCTGCTTGTTCGAACTTTCCTTGCCACAGCATTACAGTGGCCAGACGCGCAGTCAACTCACCTCGCTCCGCAGCGGATGAATTCGACGCGTTAGCCAGCTTCAACGCCTTGCTGTAGCTCTGTTCTGCTTTGGCGAATTCTTTGAACACCTCATTGTGGCTGCCTTCGTCTTTGAAATGATGCCAACCTTCACGATCGCCGGCCGCAATCACCGCAGGCGACAAGAAGGCGACGCACAACACGGAGCAGATAGAGTTTTTAAAAAGCTTTCTGAAACTGATCATCAGGGATATTCTAACTGCTAAAACAGATCCAGCGCGCAAAGGTGATGATAGATACTGTCTTTCACTTGCGGACTCCAAGAAGGGTATCGCTTGGACATCTCGCCCCAGGCGCCCATGAGCAATTGCGAAGCAGTTCGGCCCTCCGGCAGCTGCATTATTTCTTCAAAAGACTTTCCTTGCTGCCGGAGCTTCTGAGCTTTGTCGAAGAACACTGCCTGATTATCAATAGCGCTCAGCACCTGATTTCTGAATTGCTCCAAGCCTGCTGGAGTTCGCTCAGCCAGGATGCGGGCTCTTTCTGCTGCAATGACACCATAGTATTTCGTGTACGCCGCAGAAAAACCGCTAGAAGACTGAAGAGCGGACAACATAATCATCTTTGCCTGCAGGGCCTTTAAGAGCGAGCTGTAGACGTGATTGATAAACTGCTTGTCGCCGGCAGGTATGCCGGCAAGATCATCTGGCAGAGCAGTCAATGCGCAAGGATACTGATAGCCGGCGGGAGGAGTGATGCTTCGCGGATACCAATTCTGATACGTCTGAGCAGAAGCACCGGATGCAGTGCAGAGCATGATTGCAATTACAAGAAACACCAACATCTAAGCTTCTCCTTCCACGCCGTACAGTTTTTTTACCCCAGGTCTCCACTCAGCATTCGAAAGTATGTCGGTACTGTCGCAAAATTGTTCGACGCTCCCGATTAGCGGTTTTACAAGCAACTTCTTAATTTCCGCGCTCGCGGTCTTGGACTGCGCAATTCGTGCGCAAATTGCTTTTGAATAGTCTCCCATGCTGATAACGGAAAAGGGCCGATCATGAAAACTGCGTACCTTCGCAGGCATAACATCGGTAATTTTCAAACTGTTGTGCAGAGCCGCCACAAACTCATATGCCGGAATTAGGTGACTTTCGCGCTCTTGCCATGAATCGGAAGACAAAACCGATCTAAAAATCGGCTCCAACGTTTGCGCGCTCTCCAGTTGTTTAAACGCTGTGCCGAACCATTTCGGGTAAGGAGCGTACTGCCGCTCCATTAAAAAGCAGAGATTCATCAAATCGCGAACCAATCTTGCAGCGATGATCCCCGCTCCAACCTCGTCGCCAACCGATCCCGCTAGCCCCATCAAATGCTCTTCTTGTTCGATACGAGTCCAACCGCAAGCAAGCAAATAGAGCCAAACATCTTCTGGATAGAAGGCAAAACGCTGCCGGGCAGCCTCCAGCCCGATGTCATCGTGAAAAACTTTGCCGGCATTAATTGTTCGCAGCTTTTGTCCCGGAAAGGACAACCAATCAAGTGCATGAATGTCCTCAGTAATATCGAAGCCCAGGTATTCGTCGAAAAACGCTTCCAAAGACGAGACCTCGACGCGATGATTGCTCGGACCGTTCTGGCTGTAGTCGAGCAATTGAACACCGTGCTCTTGCGCGTTAGGCGCAGAGAAACTGGTCGGATAACCTTTGTACGAACGCGGCAATTCCTCGCTCAGCCTCTTTGAGATAGCTTCTTTGTAGGTGGAAACATCATCAGGCTTGAGAAACATCATGACGCGCGGTCCCCAATGATGGTCGCTGGAGATTTCCGTGTCGAAACCAAGCACCTCAGAACCGCTTCCAATCAATGCAGCCGCATATGCCAAATCAAAATGCTTTTGCATAATCGGCTTAACCGCGTCAAGATAGAAGCCTTCGCAAAGCTCCAGACCTTGTATGAATTGGGGCATCAAGCAGCACCGCCAGAATGAGGTGGATTTTGATTCACTCTCTGTCCTGCATCAGTTTATACCCTGCCCGCCGTTATGCGGCCGTAACAAATTAATCACGGAGCCGTAACTTTGCCAGTGTACTTTTGAATTGTTCATCCCAGCAGCGCCAGACGAAAGACACAGCAATCTGCCACCAATTTCAATACCACACTCACTGCAAAGGACGCATGCGATAGCCGATTTTTACTATGTTTTCAATAACCGACGTGCTTGGATCGTCCTTTTCATCTACGACTTTGCGAATGCGGCGAATTGCTACTCTCAAACCCTCGGCACTTGCATCAGGATCGTATTTCCAAACGCGCTCGAGGAGAGTTTCCACACTAAAAACCTGTTCTTGGTTGCGCATCAAAAACGCAAGCAAAGCAAAATCTCTGGGCAAAAGACGCAGCGGCTTGCCGGCGCGCGAAAGTGAGAACTGTGCGGGATTTAAAACCAGATCACCGTAAGTCAAAGTATTGTTTTGCTGGAGCGTGGGACGACGCATAAGCGACCGCACCCGAGCCGCCAGCTCGCGCAAATTAAAAGGTTTGGTCAAATAGTCGTCGGCCCCGGAGTCCAGCCCCTGCTCCTTTTCAGCTATTTCTCCCTTGCCGGTAAGCATAATGACAGGAGTTTGTCCGCCGTTATTTCGATATTCTTTCAAAATCTGTATACCGGTCAAACCGGGCAAGTCCCAGTCGAGGACTATCACG
>PNKB01000290.1 GCA_013997645.1 Cyanobacteria bacterium PR.3.49 | reverse complement strand
ACGATAGCAGAAAATTACCTGCCGGCAGCTCCCGAAAGCCGTCAGGGCTTGTTTTTGGGCGGAACTCACGGGCGCAATAACCAGGCGCATAACTTTATGAAAAAGCGGGATAGATAAGTACACGAGCGAAAGGGGCTGTGATGAAGGAATTAACGAAGAGCACCAGGCTGGGTGAATTGCTTTTGCAATTTCAGGTCATCAGCGAAGACCAACTTTCAGAAGTGACGGTTCAAGCTGCTCGCATGGGCATTCCTTTGGGAAAAACCCTCGTTTTGTCGGGTCTTTTGACAATGGTCGAACTGGAGAATGTTTTGAAACTTCAGTCCCTGGTCAGGTCTTCTCAATTGCCGGTAGACGTCGCGGCCAAGGCATTTGGACTGACCAGAAAAGAAGGCCGCAGCCTTGGTGATGCGCTCAATAAAGCAGGATACGAGCGTTCGTTCAAAAGTTTGAGCAGGCTTGGCAACTTGCTTGTCGAGGCGGAAATTATCACGCAGGCTCAACTCGACGACACACAGGAAATGAGCTACGAGACAGGCATTCCTCTGGGAAGAATGTTGTGTCTCAACGGAGTAATTTCCGAGCAGCGGCTTTCGCTTGCACTCGAATTGCAGCGTCGCATGCGCGATCAAGAAATAAGCAAAGAAGAAGCGGTGGATATTTTAGCTAACCGCAAAACGAAATTCGCTGCCACCGATCACCCGAGATTGGCTGTCGAGAGCATGAACGCCACGGAGAAAAAGTCTCTCAGAAGGGTAAAGCTGGGGGAGATGTTGCTCTTGTCCGGCCTGATTACTGAGCTGGACGTGATGAATGCATTGGAGCACAGTTTGACGCAAAGCAAGCCGATGGGCGAAGTGCTTGCCGAACATGGGCTGGTGCCGAAATCACTCATTGATCTTGCAGCGGAATTGCAAGCGTCGGTCAACAACGGCGATTTACCGCTGGCGGCGGCGGCCGACACATTGAATTATGTGGCGAAGACAGGCAGCAAACCTGAAGTAATGGAAGAAGCGACTCCTGACACCGCCCCTGACACGATTCGTCTCGGCGAGCTTCTGCAAATGTCGGAGTATGTCAGCGCCAAAGACATTGATTATGCGCGCGAAATTCTGACCTTATTTCCATCGTTGCTTGGCAAATTGTTGGTGGTCGCCGGTGCCATTGACGAGCCGACACTACTTTCCGCCTTGCGCGCGCAATTTTTCCTGCGCCACAATCACGTCAAACTTGACGATGCCGTGCGCGCCCTGAAATTTTCCGGCAATCATCGAGTTTCATTCGATGATGCACTGGAATCTTTGAGCATTGAGTTGGAAACACCTGCCGGAACATAATCAAGAGTAAAAACATGAAAACATCGCAATTTCTATCCAGACTATTGGCTGTTACGTTCGTTCTATCGTCGTGCCCACTAGTGTACGCGCAAAGCGATGCGCCAACG
This sequence comes from Cyanobacteria bacterium PR.3.49, assembly GCA_013997645.1. Lineage (GTDB taxonomy): Bacteria > Cyanobacteriota > Vampirovibrionia > Obscuribacterales > Obscuribacteraceae > QKMZ01. Next base: position 3,099 of record PNKB01000290.1, on the reverse strand, counting down.
ATAAAGTTGGATGACGGATCCACCATCAAGCTGAACACCGAGCCGAAACCATTCAAGTCAGGGCTTCGCACCGGCGACGATGATAGCGGCTGGTTTATGGAAGAGACGACGCCGAAAAAGCCAAAACCAGCTAAGGGAGTTCGCTTTCCTGATAGTCAGGTCAACAGTCTGGGCGTGCCAATCACTCCTGATGGCCGAATCATTCCATTGAAAAGCGATGGACCGCCGATTATGCAGCAGGGTTCTAATTTGCAAATCACCAATGAATACGTGATGCAACCTGGCTTCTATCCGGGCATGCCGCAATGGAATACGCCTTATATGGGTGGATTGAATCCGTACTTTTCACCAGGGATGATGCCGGGAGTGCTGCCACTTAATTACGGCAACGGCAGTCTCAATTTCAATATGGGTTTGTCGGGATTTTCACTCGGAACAGGCGGTATAGGTGGGCTGATGATGCCCTATACATATGGCTCAAACACGTTCTCCGGAACCCAATTCAACATTGGACCTGATGGCCAACCTGTTGTTTCTCCGTGGATGGGACCGAATTACTCGATACTCAATAACGGATTCACTCCTAGTTACAATCAGGTGATACCACGATATGGCGGTTCCGGAATGAACGGCTTCGGTGTTCCCGGTGCTGGTGGGGGCGCCAGACCTGGTTTTTAGACGTTACAATTTCACTTGCCCTGGCGATTCATCACAGACATTTTATCGACAGGCAATGTGAATATCGAAAAACATTTTGCCTATATAGATAAATCAATTTGATCTTCATTTATTCAATTGATTGCTGAACCGCTTGCGATCAGCCTTTCCGTAACGCTTTTCGCAAACAAACTCCAATTTGCATTGACACTCTTTGCGTTCTGCATTTGAATGGCGTCATGCAATCTTCCGTATCCGATAGTCATTTCAATTCCTCCAGCTTATTGCTGCTGCCCCTTGGTCTTAACCTGGGCAACCTGCTGCTGGGTGAATTTTTCTAGACGGAGCCGGCTTTATTCAGCTTATTCTGGGCTTCGTCGATGACGGAGCCCTTGTTGTTTTCAGAAACTTCCAGGGGGCATCATGAATCACATTGCACAAGCGAGACTTCGCTGTGAAGAAGAACGTCAAATCAAAGTATTTGACACCACATTGCGCGACGGGCAGCAGTGCCCGGGCGCTGGAATGGACTTCGAGCAAAATATTCAGTATGCACGCCTGGCATCGATGCTCAAAGTAGACATCCTCGAGGCTGGCTTTCCATCGGCAAGCAGCACCGACTTCCGTATTGTCCAAACGATTGCCGAAGAGATGATCCACATGGAGCATACTCCTATCATTGCGGCACTTTGCCAACTTCGCGAAGAGCAAGTGATCAAAACCATCGAATCTCTTCGCCCGGCAATTCCTCAGGGCAAGGCGCGTTTGCATACTTATGTCCCGGTCGATCCGGAATTGATGCCCGCCTCTTTGGGAAGCAATGCAGAAAATAAATCGGCGATAGTGAATGACGTTTTCAGATTGGTCTCAATGGCGGCTGCAGCCGGAATGGAAGTGCAATTCAGCCCTGAAGGCTACTCGCGCATGAGAGAAAATTTCGATTTCACAACTGAGCTTATCCGTGCGGCTGTAGCCGGCGGCGCCACCATTATCAATTGCCCCGACACCATCGGCGGCGCCTGCACTCTCGAAGGCGAAGAATATTTCGTGGCAAAAATGCGCAAGCACGCAGAGATTATCGAGCGTGAATTTCCCGATAAGGCAATTACATGGTCCGTGCATTGCCACAACGATCTCGGTCTTGCCGTGCCCAATACCATCAATGGAGTCTTCGACGGTCCAGCCAGACAAATCGAAGGTTGCATAAACGGAATTGGCGAGCGCGCAGGCAATGCGTCTCTCGAGCAATGCATCATGATCATCCGTCAATTCGGCGAAAGGCATATCGAAGGCGCGACAGATGCACAGCCCTTCTACACCGGCATCGCCGCCGAGCGCATTCAAGCAATATCAGATTTCGTTAATCAATACATGCTTCCTCGCCAGCCGCACTGGCCGGTAAGCGGTGACAATGCCGCACGGCATTCCTCCGGCGGTCACACCAACGCCATCCTCAAAAATCCAATGGCATACCAGCCGTTTGATCCAAGAGATATCGGCAAACGCATCACTATGCTTTTCGGACCGCTCAGCGGCGGCAATCACGCCAAATCCATAATCGAAGACTACGGCTTTGAGTGCAAAGACAATGAGAAAGCTGCCATCGCGCAATACATCAAAGACAAATTCAGTGACAGAAGAAAGGGCGTCACCGACGAAGAATTGATGGGCGCCTATTTCGAGTACAGGCAGCCTATTACGGTCGAGCGCATCGATTACGGCAAGAACGCCAATCGTGCCACTGTGAGACTGCACGGACGCTTCTTTGAGCGCCAGGGCGAGATACAAGAAGAGCACTTGGGCAAAGATTCCGCCTTGGCTGCAATGAAGCGTGCGATTGAAGAGAAGTTTGGTTTCATCGAAATTCTTTCGCACCAGAGCCGTTCGGAAGGCGCAGGAATAAACGCGAACAGCCGATCGAAAATTGCAATTGTTGCAGCCAACGGAAAACAATACGAAGGCGAAGGAGTCGATCAAGATATTGAAGTTTCCGCCATGCGAGCACTTATTGATGCAGTAAACAAAGCCTATATAGATCAACATTTCTCGCTAGACAGAAATGTGAACCAGGAGATGATCGTTGCAAACGCCCATGCTGCGCCTGTTTGCAGAGCGTCCTGATAGGCCTGAACAATCGCTCTGTGGCGATTGCGCAACAAAGGGTTGACGCATTTTCGATGTGAGCTATCCTGGTAATACGCGCAAGCAATTGCGCCATCTTCCAGACTATAAAAGTCAATAAGACAAAACGCGCGAAAAGCGCGCAGGTAGACATTTTAAGGTAAATCTTAGTGTTCGCTAACTTTCTGCAAGTCGTGATTACCCTGAACCTGGTGCTGATTATTCTGCACTCCGGGAGCGGTTCGCTTGCATAGTTAGGGATAACCAAACTACTGAGCCCCGCACCCGGAACACACGGTGCGGGGTTTTTGTTTGTGTGCC
>PNKB01000289.1 GCA_013997645.1 Cyanobacteria bacterium PR.3.49 | reverse complement strand
CCGCCACTATCCAGCGTATAAGCGGCGCGGTCGGTTGAACTACGAGCGCGGAAAGGTCGAGGAAGCTATTAAGGATTATAAAATTGCCGAGAGTATTTGCACCAATGCGGTGGAGAAAGCGGAAATCATCAAAATGCAAGCAAAGATGCATTCAACCATCAAAAAATACAATCTCGCCATCGATGATCTAACCAGATCGCTCGCCTTTCAGAGAGCCCCACAGACCCTTATGGTGCGCGGCAACCAGTATTATTCCGTAGGCGCATACAAGAAAGCCGTCGATGATTACACCGAAGCAATTGCAGCTAAAATGCCAAAGCTTCAAGAGCGCCTCTACACAATGAGAGCGGATGCTTATGAGAAACTGGGGCGTTTCGACCTGGCCAAAAAAGATCGCAAGAGCGCAAAAGCCCTTGTGGATGACTCCTGGGGCGGAGTTCTCCAAGACATGGACAAACAGACGAAACTGTAGATCTAACCAGTCTAAACTTTTTCCAGCTCGAATGCGTCATGGATAAGCTTTGCTGCTTTGTCCGCTTGACCGCGAGAAACAACGCAGGTGATTTTCATTTCGCTTGAGGAAATCATTTTGATATTGATTTTGGCATTGCCCAGAGTGCTGAACAAACGTGCGGCAATTTCCGGCTGACCAGCCATTCCGGCGCCTACCAGGCTGACTTTGGCTATGTCTTCATCCGCATGCACAGCCTTTGCGCCCATCTCGGATTTGAGTTCTTCCAATATCTTGATCGTTTGCGGCAAGTCAGTGGAAGCTACGGTGAAGGTTATGTTGTTGAGTCCGGCCGTGGGATGGAAAGCCTGCATGATCATGTCTATGACAATGGCTTTCTTCGCCAGGGCTTCGACGATGCGGGCGGCAATGCCCGGTTGATCCGGAACATCCATAATTGCAACGCAGGCTTGATCTTTGTCGGTAGCAACGCCGCTGATGCTGCGGTAGATTTCCATGTCCTCTCCTCCGTCAATGCTCGTGCCTTCGTGCTCGGGCTTGAATGTATTGCGCACTCTTAAAATGACGCCGTACTGCCGCGCCAATTCCACCGCGCGCGGGTGAATGACTTGTGCTCCCAGTCTTGCCATCTCGACTACCTCTCCGTAAGAGATGCGATCGAGAAGTCTTGCCTTAGGAATTTTATTTGGATCTGAAGTGTAGATACCGTCCACATCCGTGTATATGTCGCAATATTTGGCGCCGGAGGCTGCCGCCAGCGCAACTGCGGTGGTGTCCGATCCACCTCTGCCCAGTGTAGTGATGTCACCATTGGCGGTGACGCCTTGAAATCCAGCGACCACTAATGCATCGCAAGTTTCAAATGCATCGGCAAGATTTTCAGTTTTGATATCTAATATTCTGGCTTTAGTATGTACGCTTTCAGTAAAAATACCCAGCTGATATGCAGTCACGGAGCGGGCTGAGACCTCCATTGTTTTCAACATCATTGCCAGCAAAGTAATTGAAATATGTTCGCCTGTGGATAGAAGCGAATCGAGTTCTCTTTGATCCGGATTTTTCGTGCACTGATGTGCGAGTTTCAAAAGATAGTCTGTCGTATCTCCCATTGCTGAAACCACGACCAGCACTTTGCCGTGTTTTAGCCTTTCTTTGACAATTTCAGCGACGTGCTGAATACGCGCCATGCTCTTAACGGAAGTGCCGCCGAATTTGAGAACGGAAATTGGCGGCAATCTTCTTTTGGCGCTCTCTGCTGCCGCAAGACCACTAGTTGAATGACTCATAGTCCGCCCTCAAACCTTTTGTGTCGACATCCAGGTCCAGCACTCGATAGCCTTCTTCTTGCCGTGAGCACCAGCTTTTCAATTCGCCCATCATGTCTGTGTGATCGCGTTGGTGAGCGATGATCAAAACGGAAGAGCCGGCGCCGCTGAGCACGCAACCAAGACCGCTTGTGCCTCGCACCAGCGCTTTTAGTTTGTTCAAATCGGGTACGAGCGATGAACGATAGGGTTCATGCAAATTGTCTATCAGTGACTCGCGCAGCGCCTCTTCATCTTTGGAGGCGACAGCGGCAACAAATAGTGCGGCGCGTTGCACATTGGCAGTCGCGTCTTTGAGAGGAACCTTCTTTGGCAAAGCCGCGCGTGCAGCTTCTGTCGAAAGTTTGTACGGTGGAACGACAACAATAGTTTTCCACTTTTCCGGCCAGGCGAGTTGACGAACAACGGCTTTGCTGCCGTGAATTGAAGGAGCGCACACTACAAGACCGCCTAGAAGGCTGGCCGCGACATTATCCGGATGGCCTTCGATCTGTGCCGCCTGCGCCAATACTCTCATGCGATCCGGAACGCGCCCTTTTAAAATTTCAGCCGCCCAGAGCGCGCTCAGAACTGCTGTAGAAGAGCTGCCCAGCCCGCGAGCCAGTGGTATGTCTGTTTCGATAGTAATATGCAGTCCTTTGAGATCGTTTTCCTCTTGCTGCAGCGAATTGAGAAGAACGCTCAATAGCAAATTGTTTTTCTTGTCGGAGAGATCGCCAGCGCAGCTACCTTTTGCATCGATCACCAGTCGATCGCCTTCAGTGAAGAAGAAGGAGAAACGGCTGTAGACATTCAGTGCAAGACCGATGGCGTCGAATCCGGGACCCAAATTGGTTGTGCTTCCCGGCACACTGATGACCAGACGTCTGCCGATCAGAGTATGTGCAAATTCTGGAAACTCCTTGTTGAGCATCAGATTCCCATGACCTTTCTTAATGCATCCAAATTGGCTTCAACCGGATTGAGGTCTACTTTATTGATCTTTTGTGGCGTTTCCGGATCTTTCAATCCATTGCCGGTCAAGACGCACACCGCGCTTGCTTCGGCTGGTATGAGACCGGCTTTCAGGTGCTTGATCAGACCGGCCACACTGGCGGCGCTTGAGGGTTCGCAAAAGATTCCTTCGCTCGAACCAAGCAATTTGTAGGCGTCCAATATCTCTTCGTCCGTCACCGAATCAATTTTTCCGCCCGAGTCCAGAGCGGCAGCCTCAGCTTCTTTCCAGCTGGCAGGATTGCCGATGCGAATTGCCGTCGCAATAGTTTCCGGGTTCTCGATAGGTTTTCCCTGAACGATAGCAGCCGAGCCTTCAGCTTCAAATCCGTGCATCTTAGGAGCCGAAGGGACTCGTCCAATCTCGTGGAAGAGTTTGAATCCGCGCCTGTAGGCGCTGATATTGCCGGCATTTCCCACTGGAATACAGAGATAATCCGGTGCCTCGCCCAGTTGTTCTATCACTTCAAAAGCCGCGGTTTTTTGACCTTCCAGACGATAAGGATTGATCGAGTTGACGATTGTTACCGCACACTTGTCGCCGATCTCTTTTACAAGTTCCAGCGCCCGATCGAAATTGCCTTCTATCTGCACGAGCTTGGCGCCGTAGTGTATTGCCTGTGCGACTTTGCCCAGGGCGACATAGCCGTGAGGGAGCAAGACGAAGCAAGCCAACCCTGCTTTGGTGGCAAATGCCGCTGCTGATGCACTGGTATTACCGGTGGAGGCGCAAATGACGGCACTCGCTTTTTCTTCGACCGCTTTTGACACTGCAAGAGTCATGCCTCTGTCTTTGAAGCTGCCGGTCGGGTTTAATCCCTCGAGTTTGAAATAAAGCTTCAGTGACGGATATCCCAATTTCTTCGGCAGGGCTGAGGCGGCCACCAGTGGAGTGTTTCCTTCGCCGAGTGAAACAATAGGAGTGTGGAGGGTGACAGGCAAAAATTCGGCATATTTGTCGATCAAAGACATTATTTGTGGCGCTATTTTTTGCACTTCGGAAATTCCTTTCTGTTGTCTCGACTGGCGTTTTTCAAACGTGATTTATGCAGCTCTGAATATTCTTATAGCGTTGCCGATTTCGTCTTTGGAGGCGAGGAAGTCTGAATTTTTCAATTCTGCCAACGCCGCGTTCATGTCTTTGCCCAGCACGTCGTGCGTGAGGATGACAACGGTTGCCGCTTTGCCTTCGACGCCGCGCTGTATGATCGTCGATATACTTATGTTATGCGCACCGAAAATGGTGCCGATTTTGCCGATGACACCGGGGGTGTCTTTGACGACCAGGCGCAGGTAGAAGGGGCACTTCCACTGGTCGGGCGGCACAGCTGATGCTGGCGAAGCTTCGATCACCGGTTGGAAATAACTGGCGAAATCCGGCAGTTTGAGCGCGCCGGCAAGATTCATCAAATCGCCCACAACTGCCGATGCTGTCGGCAGTTTCCCTGCGCCCGGACCTATCAAAGTCAACTGTCCTACCGCATGACCTCGCACCAGGATTCCATTGTTCGGGCCGGAAACCGACGCCAGCGGATGGTCAAAAGGAACTAGAGTGGGATGCACTCGCACATCAAACCCGCCGTCACCGTTGCCGCTTCTGGCTGCAGTGCCGAGCAGTTTGATCCTGTAGCCAAACTCTTTGGCCAGGGACATGTCTTCCTCAGTGATATTGCGAATTCCTTCTTTGTAAATCGTGTCAGGTTTTACGAAATGACCGAATCCGAGTGCGGAAAGAACAGAGAGTTTGTAAGCGACATCGAATCCGTCCACGTCAGCGGTCGGATCTGCTTCGGCAAAACC
>PNKB01000288.1 GCA_013997645.1 Cyanobacteria bacterium PR.3.49 | reverse complement strand
GCAGGATCTGCAGAAGCCTTGCCCATTCTGGAGCTACTTCTGCCAGATTTCCGACAGCACGACCTCGTACGGATCCTACAGCGGCGCAGTTCCCAATGAAAAAATCACCTGGGGCAAGCTGGAAGAAACGACCCCGCGCTTCGTTATCGAATCCGACGCGACGATTATCGCCCCATTGATTTTCCAATATGTCTTGGAAAACAAAACGCTGCCAGCTTCTGCAACGAAAGAGATGGCTGCCGTGGCCGGCGGCAAGAAATAGCCGTCTGTTAAAAAGTGATGTTGAGTCTGTTGTCGGCGCCTTTAATTTCTGCCGAAATTCTCAAGGTGTTGATTTGACTCGTCCACGGTTCTTTTGGCAGATCCCAGGCGAGCTGACTGCCTTTCTTTTCCGGCAGCTGATGCAGGAGCTCTCTGTCGTAACCATCTTTGGGATCAACTGCAGTGAGCCAGATAGTCGCCTTTCTCAGCCACGGCCCAGTTAGCTTGATGGTTTTGATTTGGCCAGGCATCTCGAAATTTAGCTGAACATAAGGCTTTCTGATCGGCATGGAAAGCTGAAAGTGGTCGTTTGTCGGAAAGGCGAGTATGTAGGATCTCGGTGCGATTTTGAAGGCGCCTAAAGATGGCGGCATGCAATCATTTATTTTCAGTTCTGGCTCTTTGACTTGAGAAGTCGGCCCGATGCATTGCGGGTAATTTTTCTCCAGTATGTCCGCGACCTCAACAGCGTAAAGATGCGTTGTAAATGAGCAAGGATGCGGATCAGGAGGCGTTGTGGCCAGGCGGATGGCAGCCGTCTCACCGGCAAATTGAGGGTCTTTGCGAATAGCATTCAAATAGGCATCCGTAAGGTCGAAGAATTTGAGCCCATTCGATTGGTAAGCTTTGGATGCCAGAGCAAATCTGGTTTTGTAATAGGCTTCGATTTCATTAAACAACTGCTGCGATTTTTTCCCAATATGTGCTTCCGGAAGTTCGGCTGTCTGTGTCGGCAATGTGACGATGAACAATGGAATTTTGGTGCGGTCGGCAAACTTGTGCATGCGCTCTAGCGTGCCATTGAAGTGGCGAAAATTTTCCCCCTCATACAAGAGCAGGTCGCGCTTCGAATCTTCATATCCAATGGCCGGGCTGCCGATTGCATTTGCCGCATAATGTCGATCCTCCAGTGAGAGCAGCACCTGACTAATGTTAGGTATCAGGCTACGCATCGTGCGCTTTACCACTTTGGCGGCAGCACTTTCTTTTTTAGGGCTCAGTCTTTCGATGAAATAGCGGGGGCCTTGCAATTCCTCTGCGTCGCTGGGTTGATAGCCCCAGATGATCGCATCGGCATGATATTTGCTCGCCCAGCGTTCGACTTGATCGAGTTGAGAGGCGGTATTGCCGAGCGTGAATGAATGCACGCCGACAACTTCAACATCGTTATAGCCTCGCCGGATCAGCTCCCGCTGTAATTGGCGCCACCACACGTTATTAATATTGCTAAGACCGAATCCGATCACATAGGAATCGCCGACAACCAGCAATCGCTTGAGCTTTGTCTTCTTTTCAGGAAATTCGATATTTTTGGATCGAAAAACGCCCAGACCAGGCGGCGAGGTGAGCCGCTCGTTGGACATCATGCAACGTTTGAAAGTGTCTTCTTTCCATGCTTTAGAGACTACAAGCTGTTTGTCTTCTAAATATGGAACGGCAATGCAATCGACGGCGACCAGAATTGCAACAAAACTGACAACGATTAGAAGAACGAGAGTGACAAAGTTTTTTCGCAATTGAGCGAGTTTCCAAAAGAGTATCGGAGGTTGCCGAGTGATACCGGTTTTCAGTCAGAACTATATTATTGCCACTTTCAAAATTTTTCGATTGTGTGAGATACTCATAATTGGGCTGAGCTGGCATGGTACTGCTTTCAAGGACATTGCTTGGCGGACATTTTTAATGCCGTTGATATTTGGGAGCGGCTGGATTACCAGCTGCTGCAACACGGCGCCGTTACCTTGTATTTCAGTGAAGAGATTCTGCATGAAGATTGTGCCTGGTTGAGAAAGCACGGCTACAAAGTGCGTGGGCTCGACGCCTCGAATTGGAAGACAGAGAGTGTTTTTCATGATGATGTAAAACGAATACTTGAGTTTCCTGGATATTATGGAAACAATATCAACGCCTTCAACGACTGCCTTGGCGACATTGAGATCAGTAAAGAAGGCGGATTTGCCATGGCAATTTTGCATTTCGATCAGTTTTACACGGCGCTGCCTGACAGAGCACAAGCAGTTCTCGACATTATTGAAACCAATTCGCGGCGTTTTCTGATTACCGGACAGCGCTTGCTTGCTCTCATTCAGACTGACGATCCGCGCACCCGATACAATCACGTGGGTTGCATCTCACCAAGCTGGAATCCGCGAGAAGTTATGGATCGCAAGCGCGGTTTATAGGTAAAGAACATGAGTCGCGGCACAAACTCCCGAGCGCTGAATTTCGCAGTCAGCGCGGCGCTTTGTTGCGCGTTTTCCTTCCCCAGCAGCGCCGGCGCGCAAAGTTTAAAAACGCTCGTTGATGAAGTGAGAAAACTCAGCGATGCGGGCGACTACGAAGCAGTCTGTCAGATGAAAATGCTGTATCCACAATTGAGTAAAAACGCGCAGGCCCTGGAATGTTTTGGATTCAGCGATCAAGATTTGCGCAATATGAAAAATGCAATGCTGGAATTCACTGCTGCTTCACGTCTTGCACCCCAAGACACGCATGTGCAAGTCTCACTCGTGTATGGACTTTATGGAATCGCCTCGCATCGAGAGGCTTTGCGCCGAATCAATTTGATTGTCGCAGCCAATCCGAAGGATGCCCGCGCCCGTGCAATTCAAGCACTTGTTCTGCAGCAGATGGGTGAAAGCAATGACGCAAGGCGCGCTCTGAATGCGGCGCAGAAGCTCGATATGTGCAATGAGGTTTGGGAGGCAAAATACAATTTTGCCATTGGCGAGCTCAATCAAATTGAAACTATCCGGGTTGCAGATGCGTACATCAAAGCTCTTGCGAATGATGTTGGAGCGCGGATGTTTCACGCAAAAGCAATGCGAGATGCCGGAAAGTTGACGCTTGCAGAATCAGATCTCAGGCAGGTTTTGAAAGCAAAGCCGAATCATATGACGGCTTTGACGCACCTTGCAGAAGTGTATCGCCTCGCAAAGAAATATCAAGAAGCGCTAAATTGCCTGGAGCGCCGCCTGAAATTGGCACGCACGGAGCGCGAGATGCAAGTTACTAACAGACTGATTGCTGAGATTCACGAGAAGGCGAACAACCTGGTTGCAGCTGTCGTGGCAAGGCAGCGCGTTATTGCAGGAGCCCTGTCGCGAAAGAAATGCCGAAATGAATGGGAAATGAAAGATATTCTCCTGTGCTGTCACGATTTGATCGCTCTTAAAAAATATCCGCAAACCGCTCAGCTTCTAAGTCTTGTCATTGAGCACGATCCGCAATCAGTCGAGGCATTAGAAAAGCGGGCGATTTGTTATGCCAAAATGCAACGGTCTGATGAGGCAATCAAAGATTACAGTCGCTTGTTGGAAATTCACAGCGACGTTGCTTCCTGGTATCGGCATAGAGCAAATTTGTTAAAACTGGCTGGGCGAAGATCTGAGGCAGAGAGAGACTTTAAACGGGCAGAACAACTGGAATCAGAGCAAATGCAACAAGAACTGCCTTGATTGTCTAAAACTGACATTAAGCACGCGAAAAAGAACAGGTTTTTCTGCGGAAACAGGGAACTTTCAAGATTTTGCTTCGCCTATACCAACAACACAAGCAACCCCACTCCAAACCCTGCAGAGTTGTATCTGCAACAAAGCGAAATGGAAGTGGGGTTGCTTACTTTTTTGGTTCCGAGCGCCCTAAGGTGCGGTGAAATCGAGGAACATTTTTTCCGGCGCACTGGCTACTTCGCTAATCTTCGGGTGACTGGCAAAGAAAGCTCGCATTTGACTGGCGTTGATCTGGCAACCAGAAAGGGTCAGTGTCATGGGATATCAGTTTAGTGAAGTTCGGTGACTGCGATCTGGTGCAAAACTCGCCCGGGCGGGGGATGGGGTATAAAAAAACGTTAACCTGAGACGGGAAGGGTTTTGAGGATGCAAAGAAGTCTGTACCATTCTGCCTTGGACGTTTACCGTCTTTTTTGTTCTTCAAGGAAGCAATATCATGCGCCTGAATATTTTCGGATTCGGAGCTAAGGACGCGGCGGCGCAAAACGGCGCTGTAGTGCCGCAGGACTCGGAGAATCAGGAGAGTCAAATTGCTGGCAGCAGCGATTTGAAAGTTGACTCTGCCATACGCAAAAGCTCAGCCCGCTCCGCCGGAGGAAAGACGGGCAAGTCTAAAGGCTTAGGCAAAGTGGCACTGCCGCCTGCCACAACCGACTCGCTGAAGAAGCGGGTGAAGTGGCTGTTAGTCAGACTTGAAAGCTTCAGGCAACGTCTGCAGCCGGCGCTCGAATCTGGCAATAGAGAAGCTTTAGCTGTTGCAATGGAAGAGTATTTCGATTTCATCCACACATACGGCGATGTGGTTGCTTACGATGCCTTCGAGATTGGACCGGCGTTTTCTGAATATCACGAGCTTTTCAAACGAGCCTCTCTGGCGTATGTGCACAGTCAGGAAGACTTGGCCTTT
>PNKB01000287.1 GCA_013997645.1 Cyanobacteria bacterium PR.3.49 | reverse complement strand
TCACTGGCGTCAATCACAAGATGTCGATCATGCAGAAAGAAAGCTTTGGACCGGTGCTGCCCATCATGGTTGTGGACTCGGAAGACGAAGCGGTAGAACTTGCCAACGACAGCGAATTTGGACTGACCGCATCTGTCTGGGGAAAAAATCTTGCCCGCGCCGAAGGCATTGCACGCGACCTCAATGTAGGCACCGTTCTCTTAAACGACTGCCTTTTCTCGCATGCGGCGCCACAACTGCCCTGGGGCGGTCTGAAGAAAAGCGGCTTCGGGCGCAGCCATTCGCAATTCGGATTGCAAGACCTCTGCAATATCAAACATATAAACATCGACTCGCCATCAGGTTCGGAACGAATCTGGTGGTACCCATACGGCGAGCCGCGAGTTAAGGTGGCAAAAGGTGGAATCGGTCTTCTTCACGGTTCATTCCCGATGGGAAAAACCAAAGGTCTGTTTACTCTTCTAGGCAACATGTTCCGTAAAGCAAAATGACACCAAAACTAGGTTGGAAACAGCGTGACAATTTTGCAGTGTTTGCCATCGCCTCGGCTGCGTCCGCGCTGTTTTCCTATTACTCTGCCCCCTGGCCGGCTCAGGCAGGCACCGTAGGTGAAACTGCCGCAAAGAGTGATTTATCAACAATTTCCGAATGTCAAAAACTTGCCCAGGCCGGAAAAGAAAAAGAAGCGATGGCGCTTATAAATGCCGCGCTGGTAAAAAAGCCTGGCAGTGAAGAGCTGCACACCATGCGCGCAGAGCTCAGAGACAAGGCTTACGATTTGACCGGCGCGGTTGCCGATCTAAACCAGTCGATCACACTTCAACCCAAAAAGCAGGAGCTTTTTACAAAGCGCGCGCACATATTTCTGAAAGCCTCACAGCTAGAAGCAGCGCAAGCCGACATCAACATCGCTCTGCGATTGAAACCGGAAGACCCGCAAGCCATTGCCCTGCGCGGCGGGTTGAATTCGAAGCTTGATCGTTATGACAAGGCTATGAGCGATCTTAATCACGCTATTCAAATGACTCCCAAAAGCTATTTGCCGTATTTTTTTCGCGGTGCAGTCAAATACAAAATGAGGGAATTAAAACCGGCGATAGAAGATTTCACCAAAGCAATAGAATTAAGACCTCAATTTTCCGCTGCATATCAAAGTCGCGGCTGCGCTTACGGTGAATTGAAGGAATATGACAAAGCGATTGCCGACTTCAATAAATCGATCAGTATCGGCGTTCATAATGCGGTTGTTTATTTCAATCGCGGCCGCACATACAAAATTTTGAAGAAGTATGATGAGGCGCTGGCTGACCTTAATACAGCCATCAAAATGGGTCTGGGTACGACGGACAGAAGAGCTCCTGTTTTTTGCGAGCGCGCTGAAGTATATCTTTCTATGGGTCGGTCTCATCAAGCACTGATAGACCTCAATCACGCGATCAAATTAAACTCATCGGATGCGCGTGCCTATCTCTTACGCGCGCATGCATACAAACAGCTGGGCGATTTTACGCGCGAATTGAAAGACAGCGCCATGGCAAAAGAGTTGGGCGCCAAAGTGAGGGGGCAGGTTTCGCCCAGGGCTCTGGCAGATTGACGGATTTTTGCTACGCTTTTCCGCTCACCTTTGCGGATTTGCCGGCAATTTGCGCGATCAGGTCTGCGGCTTTCTCGCATTCTTCACTGGTGTTAAAACGCCCGGCGGAAATACGCAGTGAGCCGCGTGCTTCTGCATCCGGCAGTCTCAAGGCGCGCAGAACCGATGACGGCTCGATAATTCCTTTATGGCATGCCGACCCACTGGAGACACTAACGCCTTTGAGATCGCACTTCATCACCAGCGACTCGCCTTCTGCGCCCGTGATGGCAATGCTGACATGACCTGGCAAACGTCTTTCCATGTCTGCCGGACCGGTAATACGCAGACCTTCTACAGGCAAGAGTCTGTCCAGAAGAATTTTCTGCATTGACCGCAAATTGCTGATGTTTTCATCCACTTCTGCCAAAGCCAGTTCGGCAGCTTTTCCCAGGGCGACAATATTGGCAACGGATTCGGTTCCAGGCATGATGCCCATTTCCTGCCCACCGCCGAATGCTGTCGGCATCACGTTTTCGCCCTGGCGAAGATATAAGACACCAACGCCTTTCGGTGCGTAAAATTTATGACCGGAAAGAGAAAGTGCAGAGATAGGTGTCTTACTCACATCAATCGGTAATTTGCCGGGCACTTGCACCGCATCAGTGTGAAAAAATATTTCGCGCTCGGCGGCTATTTCCGCGATGCTATCTACAGGTTGAAGAGAGCCTATTTCGTTATTGGCCCACATTATCGAGATGATGGAAGTGTCATCGCCGAGCGCCTTTCTCAGCTGCTCTAAAGCGATGATTCCGTCCCTGTCCACCGGCAAATATGTGACTCGCCAGCCACGTGATTCCAGATGTTGAGCCGGCCCGATCACGGAGGGATGCTCGATGGCAGTCGTAATCAAATGGCGCCCGCCGTCATTAGCTTCGACAAAACGCGCGCGACCGAGAATGGCGACATTATTGGCATAGGTTCCGCAGGGGCTGAAATAAACTTCTTGCGCTGAACAATTCAAAAGTTTTGCAACGCGCTCGCGTGCCTGTTTCACACCATCGGCAGCCCTGGTCCCATGCGAGTGAATAGACGACGGATTGCCGAAAGCGCTCTCGAGAAAGGGCATCATTTCTTCGATCACTTCCCGTCGCACAGGTGTAGTGGCGCTGTTGTCCAAATAGATTGCCATGGCTGCAGCCTTTGAGCGGTCATATATACAAGTGATAAATACTATCACGCGTGCTGTCCGGCGAGACAATGTAGAATTCAATGGCGTCGGACAGATCTTGAAAGGGGCTATGACAAGCGCGGCAGACAGCAGAACAAATATCACTCTGCGGCTGGCAATACTGGCGGGTGTTCTTCTGGCGGGTTTTCTCACTTCCGTCTGCATTGGTGATGTTTTCATTGAGCCCATAAAGGCCCTGACATTGCTCACAGGCGGTTCCACCAACAGCGCTACCGCGCCAGGAATAGCCGACATCCTCACGCAGATTCGCCTGCCGCGCACGCTAATTGCCACCACAGTCGGTGCCGCCCTGGCAGTCTCCGGGTATATTTTGCAAGCGCTCAGCCGCAATCCCCTTGCCGATCCTTATCTCACCGGCGTATCAAGCGGTGCCGGATTGGCAGTGGCAATTGCCATCATCATCGGTGTGGATTTCAACTTGATGCCGGTATCGGCTTTTGCCGGTGGCTTGCTGGCAGCTCTCTTAGTAGCGCAAATGGCAAGACGCGCGGGCGGTTTGTCAGTGACGCGCCTGATTCTGGCCGGCGTGGCCATCTCGGCCGTCTGCGGCTCTTTGATCACGCTGCTCATCACTCAATCGGGCAGCGCTTCACAATCGCAGGGGATCATATTCTGGCTGGCAGGAGGCATTGCCGGGCGCGGATGGAATGATCTGACGACCCTTCTGATTTACACCGTGGGCGGTATCATTGCCACGTTGTTTCTCAGCAAACAAATTAGAGTACTTTCTCTTGGTGATGAAACAGCCCAAGCGCTAGGCGTTGATGTTTCCCGCTTGCAATGGCTGTTGTTGGCGGCTGCCGTGCTCATGTGCGGCGCAGCGGTAGCGGCATCCGGCCTGGTGGCATTCGTCGGACTGATTGCGCCCAATCTTGCCCGCCTGCTTTTCGTCAGAGACGAAAGAGTGGAAATCGTTGCTTCGGCACTGATTGGCGCAGTACTGGTCATGCTTTCCGACATGGCGGCGCGCACTCTAGGACAGGGTCAGGAACTGCCGCTCGGCACCTTGCTGTCACTTGCGGGAGGTCCATTTTTCCTTTACCTGATTTCGACAAGCAAGGGCCAGGAGGTTTGAATGCCGGATACAATCGCCCTTCAACTCGATAATCTGTCTGCCGGTTTCGCTTGCCGAGCGGTCGTGGAAGATGTCTCCATCTCAGTCTCAAAAGGGACGGTAATGGGCATTGCCGGAGCAAACGGAGCCGGAAAGTCTACTCTTTTAAAAACAATAGCGCGCTTGATACCACCGGTAAAAGGTAAGATTTTTATCGATGGAAGCGAACTTTGCACGATGCCGCTGCCGGAACTGGCACAAAAGATAGCTTATGTGGCGCAAGACATCTCCAGCTCGCGTGACCTGACTGTAGAAGAAATGGTGGCACTGGGCAGAAATCCGCACCAGAAATGGTGGCAATGGCGCAGCGAAGGAAAGGACAAAGCAGCAATCGAGCAAGCAATAAAAGCGACCGAGCTTCTGGATCTGCGCCAAAAGGCGATCGCCGAGATTTCAGGTGGAGAAAGACAGCGAGCGGCCATTGCTATGTCACTGGCCCAAGAACCGGCAATTTTGCTCCTGGACGAACCGACTGCGCATCTTGATTTCAAACATCAAAAAAGCCTGCTGCAATTGCTGCTCAGGCTGAAGTCCGAAGGAATGACCGTTGTAACTTGCTTGCATGATTTGAACTTCATTGCCCAGGTTTGCGATCAGGTTTTGTGCCTGAAGAAAAACAGCGGTGCTCCATCTACCCCGCTTTTCGCCGGTCCGCCCCGAGATGTACTGACGGCGGAAAACCTGCAATCAGCATTCGACACAGAGCTGAAAATCATTCGAGATTCTTCGGATTCGCAGTCCAGTTCAATATATTTTGGACTTTAGGCCAGCTCACGGCGCATCATAGCTTCTTCGCGATTGCGGCGAATTCTTTCTGCCTGACGCTCGCGTCTTGCCAGTGCTTCTTCGCGGTTCATCGCC
>PNKB01000286.1 GCA_013997645.1 Cyanobacteria bacterium PR.3.49 | reverse complement strand
GCACCATTTGTGATGGCAAAGCCTGATGCATCTTTCCCGCGCGGCGATCAAAAATTGGTTGATACGACGCTCGGTTGGCGTTTCATCAATAAAAAACTGTCCGACATGCATCATCCGTATTCGATGGGTGAAACAGCCGAAAATGTGGCGGAAAAGTATTCGGTGTCGCGCCAGGATCAAGATGATTTTGCCCGCGAAAGTCAGAATAAATATGGACAGGCAAAGTCGAAAGATGCCTTCAAGGACGAGATCGTGCCTGTGCCTTTGCCGCTCAAGAAAGGCCAGACCACGCCTGATCTGGTCAGCGAAGACGAGCATCCCAGACCGCAGACCAGCAGCGAAGATTTGAAGAAATTGAAAGCCGCATTTCGCGACGGCGGTTCGGTAACGGCCGGCAATGCCTCTGGTATCAATGATGGTGCCACTGCGATATTAATCATGTCGGCGGACAAAGCCAAAGAATTGAAGCTGACTCCGATGGCTAAATACGTCACCTCCGCTGTTGCCGGGGTAGACCCGGCAGTGATGGGCATCGGACCGGTGCCGGCTACCCGCAAAGCTTTGAGTCGCGCGGGATTGAAAGTCTCCGACATCGATCTTTTCGAACTCAACGAAGCCTTCGCCGCGCAATCGCTGGCCTGCATTCGCGAATTGGGATTGGATCCAGAAAAGGTCAATGTCAACGGCGGCGCAATTGCTCTGGGCCATCCCCTGGGCTCGAGCGGCGCCAGAATTCTGACTACCCTGCTTTATGAAATGCGCCGCCGGCAATCCAATTACGGGCTGGCGACCATGTGCATCGGCGTCGGTCAGGGAATCGCCACCATTGTCAAACGGGCTCAATAGCGAGGTTAAAAATTGCTAAGAATGCCTGCAGGCGCCCTTCAATCCTTCATCAGACGAAGGAAGACAGCTCAAAATGTGGCATTAATGACTCAGTGGGTGCACCATCGGGACGGTGCGCCGGTATGGCTCAAGTGGGTATCGACTTAGCGCCGAAAAAATCGAACACAGAATCAAAAGCATAAGTTCAAAAGCAAAAAATGGAATCTCAGCTCAAGCGCTTCACCTTTCTCCAGTTGTCCGACGTGCATCTCGATTCACGTTTCCTTTCCGGGCGACTTGGACTTTCGCAAAGCCAGCGCTACGAACGCAATAATGAGATGTTGCTGTCGCTTTATCGGGCTCTGGAAGAAGCCGGCAATCGACGCGTGGATGCCATTCTCATCCCGGGCGATTTATTCGACGCCGATACGATTACCGGCCCGACCATCAATTATTTGATCGAGTCTTTCTCGCGCCTGGGCGATATTCCTATTATCATTGCCCCGGGAAATCGCGACTATTATTCTTTTGCTTCGCCCTACAATCCTAAAGTTCTTCAGGCCAGAGGACTGCCGCCCTGGCCAGACAATGTGATTGTTTTCGATGCGGACGAGTTCAAGACGATCAAACATCCTTTGCGCGACGACGTTTGTTTTATCGGTCGAGCCTTCCAGAAAAACGAAGTCGAACGGCGCCGGCTACTGAATCGACCGGTCGCCCTGCGCACGGGAGCGCCGCTTAATTTTTTCGTACACCACGGATTTCTTGAAGGTTATGCCGGACCAGACGCCGAAATTGCCGATAAATATTCTGCGCCTTTCTCGGTGGAAGAATTGGAGTCGCAAGCCTTCACCTATTCCGCGCTGGGTCATTGCCACGAGTTTGCTGAAGTGTATTCCTCGCAAGGCAAGTTGATAGGCGCCTATGCGGGCTCCTTTGTGGGCCGCAGCTTCGAGGAAGCCGGACCGCGCCTGGCGCTTTTCGGTACAGTGATAGTCGGTCCCAGCCGCATTCCGGAATGCACGGTCGAACCCTTTGAATTCGACAACCGCCGCATCTATGTCGCCGGGCTCGATGTCTCGGGATTGACTGAAGAAGTCATGTCGGAAGAAATCACGCTGGCTATTCAAGATCAAGGCGCCAGAACCGGAGACGACATCATCTACTTGCATTTGGAAGGCAGCTATCCTCCGGAAGCAGATAAGTCAGCGGTCGTCGAAAATTTCCGGGACAATTACTTTCATGTGCGTGTCGCCGATCACACTCGGCCCGATTATCTTTCCGAGCGATTCGATGAGCGCACTACAGAAGGCAAGTTTATTGAAGCCATGCTCGAATATAAACGGCGGGTCGAGAAAGGACGCGCCGACGCCAATCTTCTCGATCCGTCTCAGGCACCGGATTCGGTGTCAGGGGGAACGGCGGAGGATGCGCTTTATTATGGTCTGGACGCCTTGAGGCGGCAAAGGGTGGACATACGTAATGTGGATTGAACGCATCGAGCTGGCCGGCTTCGGTAGCGTTGTCGGTGAACAAACAGAATTTGCAAGCCACAAGCTCAACTTGCTGGTGGAAGCCAACGAGTTCGGTAAATCCACCATGGCCACCGCCGTTTGGGCCGCACTTTTCGATTTCCCGGACGGGCATATTGCCGTGAGCTCCGGAGCACAGAATATACAGGGGCGTGAGGCAATGAGACCTCGCGCCGGATCGCATCTGCCTTTCAAAGTCTCTCTCTGGGCAAACGTCGGGGAGAGGCAACTTAAAATTACCCGTGATTTCTCGGCAAAGACTGTTGTTGTTCAGGAATTGAAGCCTCTGCAGAAGGATGTAACCTCGGAATTTCTTGGCCCTGGCGGTGAGGATGAAGTAGGATTCAAACTGACTGGGATGACGCGCGAACTTTTCCGCAGCACTTGTTTTGTGGGGCAACGCGAACTTGATGAACACACCATCGGTGGTGCTGAAGATTTCGCTTCGGTTTTTCAAGGCATCGCTGATTCATCCAATTCCAAACACACCGCACATGGTGCAATTTCCTGTCTGGAAACAGCACTCAACCATTATCCGCATCGCGGTCAAAGATTGAAGATCGATCAGGTAATTCATGAGCTGGAAGTCGAGCATAAAGAGCTGAAGGAAAAGCTGGCTGCTCTGGAAGTGGAGAGGCAGAATTTATTTCAAGGTCTTCAGCGATTGAGTCAGCTTGGTGACACTGGTATTGCCGACATCGGTCAAACGGAAATCGACGTGCCGCCGGAGACTGACGGTGCCATCCTTGTCCTTGTCGACGAGCTTCGCGATCTTGATGCTGCAATTGCTCGGGCCCGCCAGGTGGAAGGCAAAATTATCGACCTGCAAGTGCAAATCGATGCGATAGCGCCACCAGATCCGTCTTTGGCTAATAAAGAAACACGATTGCGCGAGATGTGGACGAAGCGCGATTCACTTTACGCAGAGCACGAGCGATTGAAGTCTGTGCCTGATGGTGGGCAAGCGGAAGTAGATGCGCTGGAAGCCGAGTTTCAGAAGAAGTGGCGTGGACTGAGCGAGTTCACTAGCCAGGATGCGCAGGCTCTCTCCCTTTTAGTCATGCGTTTGAGCGACCTGGGTCGTGACCTCAATAATCTGACTTCTCAAAAGGAAGAAGAAGTCAATCGTTTGACCAGCAGCTCAGTCGATTTAGCCAAGTATGAGACTACTAAAAACGCTCTGGCAGCCCTTGATCCCAAGGATGCAGGCGATGTGCGTTCGTACCATGCCTTGATGAGCGCGGCCAAAGATCAAATTGTTGATTGCGAGCAAACAGTGGTAAAACACCGTGCTGCCATTTTGGAAATTGAAAAACAGCGCGAAGCCCTGAAAAGCAATGATCTTAAGATCGGCATTGCCGCTGCAGTCGGATTTTTTATATTCTTAGCCGCGGCGATTTTTACGCACGAAATGCCGGCGGCGCTGATAGCGTTGGGTCTGATGACACTGGCTGCCGGCGCGGCTGCCGGTTATTTCCTGGTGCGCGCCTTCAAGCCGGAATACTACAAGAAGCGTGATGTCGAAAAGCTGGAAGGCGAGCTCGAGAAGAGCACTGCACTGGCTCAGCAATTGCACAGCAAAATCGGATCTCTTGAAGTCAAATTGGAATCGATTGCCAGAAAGGCGGGCGTTTCCGGTGCTGCCATGCTGGTGGCAATGATCGAGGAAAAATCTCTCAGTGCGCCGAAATTGAAAACAATGGATTCTCTGGCTGCCGATATCGCTGCCAAAGAAAGCCAGCGCGAACGCGCACTCGATGAGCTGGGCATGTTCTTCAAGAAAGCCAATATTCCGGCCGGCGAAATTTCGTTGGAGAGAGCGAAGCGATTAAGTGAGGATGTAGCCAAAGCCGTCGAAGAAGGTCGTTCAATTCAAACGGCGACCTGGCAGCAGCGTCAGATGCTGCAGCAATTAGGAACCATGCAAGGCGAGATCGATGATATCGAGCGAACTCTATTTACTCTATTTGTCGACAACGGCATCGAAGATGTGACGCTCGACGAGTGCTATCAATCGTTCGAGAAAAAGATGGATGCGCATTATAAGGCTCAGAGCCTGGTGGGGCAGATCCAGCGACTTGGTGACGATTTGCTTTCCGGTTCAGCTTTCTCCGATGTGACCAGCCTCGTTGCGCACTTGGAGCAAAGAGCCGATGAGTTAAAAACCCGTATAAGCTCTCAGTCTTCAGTTAGGTTAACGACAATTCCGTCGGCGACGAGCGCAAACAATTCCGCCGAGAAAAATGACCTGCTGGTCAAAGTCAGAGTTGCTGCAAAGAGTCTTGATGACAGTTATTTACCAGTGCTCGATCAAATTGAGAACGTCGCCAGAGAATTGTCGAACGCTCGACGCTCGAAGCTTTCTCTCGAGCTGGCAAGAACAACTCTGCGCAAGCTCTCCGGTGAAACTTACGAAGACTGGTCGCTCAAGCTCAATACCATCGCTGCCGAACTAATCGGCAAGCTTGATCTA
>PNKB01000285.1 GCA_013997645.1 Cyanobacteria bacterium PR.3.49 | reverse complement strand
CAAAAACCGAAGTTGCAGACGTGACCATGCCCGCGCCCAGGGCGGCGCTCAAGAATGCGACTATGCAAACTGACTTAACAGCTTTCACTGGTACACCGGGCAGTCACTAAAGTCTATACCACGAAGTGAAAGGGCTGATGTCGACAACTTTGCCTACTTTTCCGATCAGAACTTGAGCTTTACCAACCGTACAGCGTTCTTGAACCCTGCCAAGCGGATCGATGATTGCCGATGGACCGGTGTTGGCGGCGAAAACGAAATAGCGGCGGTTTTCAACGGCGCGCATAACCGAAGTTGCCAGCATTTGCTCGCCTATCAAAGAATCATGAAACCAAGCCAGGTCGCTTATGTTCACCAGTGCTTCGGCGCCTTCTCTGACTGTGGCTGCGACTTCTTCCGGTGCTATTGTTTCAAAACAAATCAAAGGTCCGATGCGCAGGGAAGCAAAGTCAAAGACCTCTGGTTGTGCGCCTGCGTTGAAGCCACCACCAGCAGGAGTATTAGTCATGCGTCTGGCCCAGTCGGGCAGCAGTTTTAAAAATGGCGGCGCGTATTCCCCTACCGGAACAAGATATCTTTTGTGGTAAATATTGCCGAGTATTTTGCCACTACTGGTGATGCCATAGGCGGAGTTGTACGGTCGTCCTTCTTTGTCTGAATCCATTGCTCCCACAACTAAGTCCGTGCTTTTGCCGGCGGCCAGCTCTTGAAGAAGCTGCTGCATTCCTTTTTCACTTGAAAGATAGGTAGGCAGCGCGCTTTCAGTCCAGATGGAAATTCCTTTTGGTGCCGACGACATCAAATCCTGGTGGATGCGATAGAGATCTTCTATGCTGTATCGCCTTGTCGTTTTTTGCATGTCTATATTGATGTTTTGCTGAACGACGCTGACGGGAATGTCGGCAGCATAGTTTAACGTTGACGATTGATAAAACCCAAACGCCAGTATGCCTGCTAGCAATGCCGCCATGGCAAAACACTGATAAAGAGCGGTTTTTCGTGATGGCGCTCGCAGTGAGTCAACATCTTTTAGCTTGGAAAAATTGACAATCAGGGTGGCCAAAACCGTATTGCACATCACTATCACATATGAAAGCCCGATACCGCCGATGATACTGGCAATTTGTATCATAGAAATCAGTTTGTATTGAGTGTATTCGAGCATGGCAAACGGAACGCCCAGAGCCGAATGGGCATTACCGAGCTTGTTGACGATTAAGACCCAGAGCAGGGGAATGATGAAAATGGCAGGAAGCCTGAGGCGCTTTTTCGAACCCTCGGCGAAGAACTGTCCGGTTGTCGGAATTAAATATGCCGCAGTGGAAAATAGTCCAATGATCAATCCCTGATGCACTGAGACAACCAGCCAGGCCAGTCCTGCCAAAAGCAAACCCTGCCAGTTGTTGAAGCCAAGCCAATCCAGCGGCTGCAGTCCGAGATACCAGTTTTGATAGACAAGATTGTAGGCAGTGCCAAATACGGTGCCGCGGAAGAATGCTTGCCAGGCACTTTTGCTGGATGCCGTCAGCAGCAAAAGTGGTGCCAACGCAAACCAGGCAAGCAGCGAGAATGACAGGGTAAATCCGACACCTGGAATTTGAGGCAGGGTAATGCCGGGCGCGGATAAACCAAGCACGGCGCCCGAAACTAAAGCCAAACCAAGATGGCAAGGCCAGCTGAATTTGAACCGCGGCTTCGTTTTCGTTTCGTTCTTTTGACGCTGCTCTGCCGTTTTCGTCATCCAGTTGATAGTTCGGGGGACTTCAACGACATAATACAGTCTTGGCGTCACAAACGCGTTTGCCTGTTTCAAAGGGAGCGACCGGCGCTCCCTTTGGATTGATATCGATTGCTCATCGAGCCGATTGCCGGCTCAATTGCGTGTCGAGCTTATGGCTCTTTCTTTGCCAATTCGGCTTTGACGCGTTGCTCGATTTCCTTGAGCATGGGCTGGTTGGCTTCCAGGAATGCTCTGGCTTGTTCGCGTCCTTGACCGATACGCTCTTCTTTGTAGCTGAACCAGGTGCCGGATTTCTTGACGATTTCCAGCTCTGCGGCGGTATCGAGCAAGCAACCGGCCGAGTTGATGCCGCGACCGTAAATGATGTCGAACTCTGCGATCCGGAAAGGCGGAGCCACTTTATTCTTCACCACTTTGACTTTGACGCGGTTGCCGTATTCAACGCCGTCTTTTTTCAAGGTTTCGATCTTGCGGATATCAAGACGAACCGATGCGTAGAACTTGAGCGCGTTTCCGCCGGTAGTGGTTTCGGGATTTCCGTACATCACACCGATCTTCTGACGCAGTTGGTTGATGAAAATAACCATGGTGTTGGTTTTGCTGACGATGGCCGTCAGCTTTCTCAACGCCTGGCTCATCAAACGAGCTTGCAAACCGGGCAGGCTGTCGCCCATTTCGCCTTCGATTTCAGCCTTGGGAACAAGTGCCGCTACCGAGTCGATAATCACCAGGTCTACTGCGCCCGAACGCACCAGTTGCTCGGTGATTTCCAGTGCTTGCTCGCCGGTGTCCGGCTGCGAGATGAGCAGCTCGTCTACATTTACGCCGAGAGCTTTGGCGTATTCCGGATCCATGGCGTGCTCAGCGTCAACGATAGCGGCGATGCCGCCCATCTTTTGGATCTCGGCAGCAACGTGCTGCGCCAAAGTTGTCTTACCGGATGATTCCGGTCCGTATACTTCGATAATTCTGCCGCGCGGCAAGCCGCCGACACCTAAAGCCACGTCCAGGGACAGTGCGCCGGTCGGCACGACTTCGATAGCCTGGTGGCGCGAATCGCCCAGTCGCATAATCGAACCTTCGCCATAGGCTTTCTTGATTGAATCAAGAGCCATGCCCAGTGCTTTCAATCTTTCCTGCGGTGGTGCGGAATCTTTTCCTTTGTCTTTGCCGTTTTGCTCGGCATTGTTTTTCTTATCCATTGCCTTTTCTGTGTTTTTTTCGGGCGCGGACTTCTCTTTCTCTTTGGTCGCTAATGCCATTACTATTCTCCTTTAGATTTTGCTGTACCCGAGCATTCCACAGCCGATTGTGACGTTGGATAGACGGTCCTTGCACTCGATGGGGCCGGTGCAAAACCTAATAGTCATGCGGATTGCCTTATTCACACACCAAATCAGATTATAGCCGCAACCAAGACGCGGAGCGTATTAAAAGTGGCTCCGTGACCGGATGTCGGCCGTTGTTATATGTCACTGAGATCGAAGGCGTATGCTCTGAGTGTGTTCGACGCCAAGTTTGTAACTGAGGGTTTAAATGGGATTCCGGATTTCTGAATTGCCGGTGCCAACCAGCACCCGATTGGGCTTTTTGTTTTAAAGCCGGGTGCAAGGGTATAAAAAGGTTGGCTACCCAACAATTTATATAGGGTGCTTGTTAATTACAGACGTAATTAGTCGCCGAAGAGTTCAATTTCGCCGGCACATTTTATCTGGTGATTTAAAGCGGCCGTGGGACACCTGAATCTGGTATTTGGACTGAATTTTGGAGGCAGGTGGCAATGAAAGCTGCGCCGAAGGCGTTCTCAATCCGGCAGAGCGACTTGTTCGAGTCCTTCAATCCGGTTGAGTTGGGCAGACTTCTGGGCATTCTCGAAGAGCTTGAGCTGCCGAAGCATCACATGGTTTTTTCGCCCGGAGCACCATCCGAGGCCATCTATTTTATAGAGAAGGGCCGGGTGCGTCTGACCCGTTTATCGCCCGAGGGCAAAACAGTCATCCTGGCACTTCTGGGTCCCGGAGACATGATTGGTGAGGCGTCCTGGGAAGCAGGCGAGCACGACAGCTACGCCGAAACGCTCGAAGAGTCGCGCATATACCAAATCAGCCGTGAGGCGTTCCAAAACTTTATTCGCGAAAACCCGGAATTTGGACTGCGTTTGATCCAGATAATTGGCGGCAGGCTCAAACAGGCGCAGGCGCGCATCGAAGATCTCGTTTTCAGGCAGGTGCCCAGCCGGGTTGCTCGTTTGCTCGTAACTTTGGCGGAGTCTCACGGTAAAGTCACGCCCAACGGCATTCGAGTCGAGTTTCCCCTAACGCATCAGGAAATCGCCGATCTGGTCGGGTCGTCAAGAGTTACTGTTACTCAAATTCTCAACAGGTTCAGGTCCAGCCACTGGATTGATATAGAATCCAAGCGCGTCACCATTCACAATCTTGACGCTCTCGAGGAAATGGTCCGGCAACCCTGAGCCTACGGGCTATAATGGGGTTTCATGTGCCCGTAGCTCAGCTGGATAGAGCGTCGGTCTCCGAAGCCGAAGGCCTTGGGTTCGAATCCCAACGGGCACGATTTCTTATTCATTGAATATGAATGTTATGACGGTGACACTGCATGTGGTGCAGACCCGGCATGCACTCACTTGTCGATCTGTTTGCGGGTGTTCCAGCGATACCAGGGAAAACCCTAGTGTTTCTGTATCGCTGCGGTCGGTGTTTGTTTGTCAAAGGAAAGTTAAAATCAGCGCATCTTCCACAACCTGACCCGGAGCGCGATATGAATATTTCACATATCCAATCTGTTTCTGATGCGTGCGCAATCGCTAGCAATCATTTCGAGGCGCTGCGAATTGTTGTCGTGGGGAAAAATTCTTGTGAGAGAGACATATCGTCGGCGATACCAGTCGATCAACTTGCCGCACCGTTGCGCTGTGCCCTAAAGGCGCATATCAAGCGGTTTTTGAACGAGATAGACTTTGCAATTAAGGACTCTAATTTGCGACCAAAAACACAAGCCTCATTCGCGCCCCCGGAATTTACATACTAGATTCTCCGCTTCATTTCTGGCAACATACTAGGTGGTGTAGAGGCTGGATATATACACCGCATATGGTGCGAGTGGCAGAGGAAAGCAAGTCATCCCATGGCAAAACGGCAGAGTTCAGCGGTAAAGCAAAATGAGGGCATGACCACTCTCCTGACGGGAGAGGAGGCTGATGATTTTTTTGCCGGCACTCTCGAGCCGCAAAATTTCGAAAGTGATTTCGC
>PNKB01000284.1 GCA_013997645.1 Cyanobacteria bacterium PR.3.49 | reverse complement strand
CTGAGGAATTATGCGTATAACCCGACTATTTGGCGGTTTGCTGCCAGCGGTCGGATTGAAAATCGAACCGTTCGTGGACTCGATTTTTGCCGCCTTCTGTTAGCCTGGTATCACTTTTGTGCGCTTTTCTGCATTTCTTGCAATTCACCGCCGGTGGTTGCATATCGATCTGGGTGCTGCGTTTCTCGAAAACGGCATCATGAGCTGATTTTGCACTTTGTCCGGCCGCGACGATATGGCTGTCCTCTGCCCATGTGAATTCGTTCAGCTTAGAGAGATCCAAGTATTGATTGTGCTGCCCGACAAAGTCTTTCATTCTGGAGAACCGCTCAGAATAAGGAGTTTGGCTCGTAGTGGCGCCTTTATCGGGGCCATTTCCGCCACTTTCGGCAGTTTGAGACCATGCCACCACATTCAGTGATAAGCCAAGCGAAAAAATTAGAAGGCACAAAGAAAAGTTGATCAGCCTGCCTTGCTTATGCAAAGAAGAAAACGGGCTGAATGGAGACGGTTTTACTTCCAACCGCCCCCAACGCGAGCGGCGGTAGCTTTGATTGAGTTTTGCCCGGCGAGCCAAGTTTCCTTTCTCGAGCAAGCGCGCCCACCAGATAACCAGGGGATCGCTTTCGTCATCTTGCTCTGAGTAGAGGCCGCGTCTTGACCATCTAATCTCAAACAGCTCTGCCGTGCTACCGCCGCTCTTGCCGACTGAATAGCTTATGTCAGTGTAATTGTCGTCTGGCGTCGAGTTCATTTTTTTGCCTGGAACTTTCCTGTCACTGGTGTTTTAAGACTATCCCAACTGAAAGAGCGTTAACACAGGCTCAGACCGGGACTGCATCGTAGTAAGCCCCGAGAAAAGACTCAGGGTATTCACTAGGGCGAAGCAAGTTGTTATCTGCGCTTGTGCTGTCTATCTGGAGATGTTTGTTGCCGGTGCGGCTCCAGCAATCGGTGCCGGCATCTGCGATCTCACCTTGTGCGAGGCGTAGGAAAGAATCGCCTCCACCTGACCCAGGTAGCTGGCAATGTATTGCGCTCGAAATCCGCGCTGAATAAATGCTTCTAACCTCAACCAGTTTTTGATTGTCGTATGCAAGCTGGTGACGTCTTTGAGCACCGATTCAATCTCGTCGGATGAAGCGGTATTGCTCAATTGATGCAGCGAGCGCTGGATGGCGTCAATCTGAGAGAGCACATCATTGGTGCTGGCTTGATCGGAAAGGATGTGGGTGCGCGGATCTTGCAGATAGCGATTGACCATGGCGGCAAAATCGTCCACCAAAAGGCGACTGGCTTTGAGCGGCTCAGCTTGAGGCGTAAGCAGCGGTTGCTTTCGGTAGGGACCGACTTTCAATACGTTGAGCTTTTTATCATCCAGGTGCGCGACAGCGAACATGGTTGTGCCCAGGGTTCCGGTTTCTCTGGCCGAATCCAGCTGTTCAATCAGTCCGGCCGTATCGAGCTGACGAATGGAAAGTCCAGGATAAACAAGTGCTTTGTCGGCAGTCGATTCGCGAACATAGGCAGCGGCCGTGGTCAGGTCTTTGGGATTTTGAACGTAAGTCATCGGATTGAGCGTGTCCACCCAGCCGTTGGCTACCCAGGTTTCCCACTCCTGCTGAATGGCGGCTGTGCGCAAACGGCGCGGCATGCCGTAAACGGCAGCGGAAATTTTGATATCCGGTTTGAACTTTCTCAGGGCGGTGGAGACATCTTTGACAAAATTGTTGATGTTTTGGACCTTCCACATGATCCACATCTGGCGAGTGCTTTCGTCCAGGTGATCGAGGGACAAGCCGGTTTCTTGCTCGAAACGTTGCCGCCCCTGCCAGTCGTAGCCCATCTCCGTTCCTTTATTGTTGAACGGGTAGCGAATGTAGTCCAATTGAATTCCGTCGACCTTATAGTTGGTGACGATTTCCATCATTAGATCTTTGGGATACTGGCGAGCTTCCGGAATTGAAGGGTCGAGCCAGAATTCGGTCTGGCGAGGCGGAACCAGTTGCCCGTCTTTGAATGCCAATGCCTGATTGAAGTCACGTGTGGACAAGACAGGTCCCGGGTAATCGGCGTCTTTGCCTATGATCGGATTGTGTCTGGTGTTGCCGACGGCAAAAATCCAGACCCAGGAATGCAATTCCATGCCGCGTTTATGCGCTTCTTTGACTGCCACAGCCAGAGGATCCCAGCCGACCATCGCTGGATTTTGAGCGACTAGTTTGCTCGGATACATGGCAAAGCCGGCGTTATTCGTCTCAAAATAAACAACGTTGATTCCGGAGGCTTTCAATTTGTCGAAGAGTTGAGCGAGTTGCTGGGCCGAACGCATTGAAACTATGGTGCCGCGATCGAGCCAGACCGAACGAGCTTCCACAGGTCTTACCGGCATCGCCTGGGCAAAGGACATTGAGAAGTCCTGCCTGGCTTGCGAGAGATGCGAATCAGCCTCGAAAAACTTGCGCGCGGAGTAAGCTTCTTTAAAAGCATTCACATGCGACACACCCGAGTCGTAAAACTGCTGGATCATCTTGAAGGGAACGGCAAGCTCGGCTTGCTTTGCCGTCTTGATTGTCTCTTCGGTGCGTTTGGTCAAATATTCCAATTCCTGGCTTATGTTTTGATATTCGGCGAAGCTGATTTGTACGGCTGCCGATTGCGTAATGCCAGGAACGAGTTCTTCCAGAGCCAGAGAAAGCAAATTGGCGTTGGCAGTAATTTCGCCTTGCAGACCCGGTGCCCAGCTTATGAATATGCATCCACCTTTGCGCACTACAGCAGGCGAAACTTCTCTGCCGGTGCTGTCCATCCATTTGGCCAACTGTGTGGCACCGTCGGAAAGAGACACATCGGACCTGACTGTTCCGATGGCAAATTCTTCTGATACCGCAAATGGTGTGCGAGGCCATTCGACCTTTTGCTTGTCGCTCAAATTAGATTGTTTGCTGATAGTGACACCGGCCAATCCGTCCAGAGCAATTCCATTCGGTTGGGGCATGCCGTTGGCGTCAGTGACTACCAGTTTGCCGCCGCCACGCACGAATTCAGTGATGGCATTCACTCCTTCGGCAGTCATATCGACCGAAAGCGGCATGATCAAAAGTTTGTAGTTGTTGAGCTTGGCGCTGCCTGCGGCAAGATCGGCATCGGACAATTCGTCGAATCGTACGTTGGCATTTTCGAGCGCATGACGAAATTGCACGTAGTCGTCATCAAAGGTGCCGAGGTGGAGGTCTTGATATGATTGCGCATTGCGTGCGCTTTTCACGACACCGATTGGCGACGCCGTCGCCGGTGCCGCTGCCAGAGCCTCTGGTACTTGCAGCAGCAAAAACAAACTGGCGGCGATCAGGCATCTTAAAATCGGCTGACCGATCAGCCTTAAGGTATGCTCGAATACATCTTTGCCCGTCACTGCTGAATCTCCATTGTTTTGTTTAGCCATTGTTTTGTTTTGCCGTTGTTTGGTTGTGGAAAATCGCTGTGGTTCTGCTCAACTTCTATTGCGCATTTCTTTTACTACTCTGTCGATTTGTCGTTTGGTGTCGCGTTTGGTGATGGCGTCGCGCTTGTCGTAGAGCTGCTTTCCGCGTACGACAGCCAGATCGACTTTGGCCCAGTTGCCTTTGAAAAAAAGTTTGAGTGGAATGAGAGTCAAACCTTTTTCCTGAACCTTTTGCTTGAGTTTTACGATTTGCATGCGGTGCATAAGCAGACGTCGCTTGCGCAGAGGTTCGTGATTGAAACGATTGCCGTGATCATAAGGAGCGATATGGCAGTGGTGAAGCCAAATTTCACCGTCTTCGATGCGCGCGAACGCATCGGTCAAATTAGCCTTTCCATTGCGCATTGATTTGACTTCCGTACCCTGCAACTCGATGCCCGCTTCGAACACTTCGATGATTTCGTACTCGTGGCGCGCGCGACGATTGTCAGCGATCACTTTCAGCTGCTTGCCTTCGCGTTCGACTGGCGCCGCATTTTTTTTCATGAGTATCGAAGGGGATATAGGAGGAAATCCAAACAATTGAATGGAACATTCTAAATGGAACATTCAGTATAAAACGTTGACGGGGTGCGAATCTGCTCATTTCGACAAGGTGTGCATTAAACGTGACAGAGGAGCAAAATCTCGTCTTCACAACCTTTGCGCCAGTGCAAGCTGAGCCTGAGTTGAGGGCCAAGTCTAAATCAGATCGTGTCAGTTTCGATATGCAAATGGCTTGCAGCCTCTCTCTCTCTCTTTGTAACCGCGGGCGCTAACCTGTTTATCTGGAAGTTAGACCGTTAACGGCTTAACTTCCAATCTGAGATTGTTGTGGTGAGTCCCTTGACAAACTGGTGTTATGATTTTAAGCATGGCCTGTGGATAGGCTGTGCATATGCGCTGAGAGACCAAAGAGCGGAAGAATGATCAAAATCGGACCACTTTTTGCCATCGACACGGCGCAGACGCGTGCCCTTTTGCGGCACCAAAACGAGCCCATGCCTTTCGAGAGCTTTTGCGCCGAAGACGCTCTGGCATTAAGAGGGTTCACATTCTTCCAGCACTGGCTGCCGTGCAACTTACATATTGCTCCTATGGCTTATATTGCCAAGGAAGACAGTATTGTTCTGGGCTTAATATCGATAAGTTCGGTTGGTAAATCGAGAGCTTGTTGGCGAATCGAGCATCTGGTCGTGCATCCCAATCACAGGGGGCGCGGTATTGCCCAGGAGCTTTTGCGATTTGCTTTTGCCACATTCGCCAGTCAGGGGGCCGCGCACTTTGTTGCCGAAGTATCCGATCAGAATTCTGCGGCTCTTTCTTTGCTTGGAAACAGCGGATTTCGCCGCTGCTATCGCGTCACTCACTATCAAGTGCCGGTAGATTTCGAGCTGCCTGTTTCTCCTGATGGTGATCAGTCATCAGGATTTCGGCTGGCAATTCCACAAGACAGACAAGCTCTTTATCAATTGTTTCAGGAGTGTTTGCCCCCTGATTTGCGTGTTACTTACGAATATGTGCCTG
>PNKB01000283.1 GCA_013997645.1 Cyanobacteria bacterium PR.3.49 | reverse complement strand
TCCGATCTGTGTCTCTGGGCCATTTGCGGGCTGCAATCGTTTCTAATACACGTTTGCAGTATGGAGATTCGTCTACAGCAATAATGACCTTCATGTTCCAATCCTCCGAAAGTGTTTGCCGTCAAGGCAATTAATGAGTTTTTTGTTTGACTATCTCGACCGAGCAGTCGGCATGTCCGGCTACACCTTCAGCAACGCTGCCTAGAAATAGTTTCGATAGACCTTTTCTTCCATGCGAACCCAGGACGATCATGTCTGCGCCCCATGTTTTTGCTTCGTCGAGGATGGAGTTGCGGATGTCTCCTGTGAGGATGGCACCGCTTACGGGACAGCCGGCAACGTGCTCTTTGAGATTGTTGATGTTTTCCTTCAAATTCAACTTCTTTTGTTTGAGCATTTCCGCCTCTGCGGCCATCATCCATTCGATCGCTCCGGGAGAAACTATGGCCTGTCCGTTAGCTGGAATGGGCTCATATACGCTGATGATTCGAAACTGCGACTCCTCCGGCCAGCTTCTTTCCATGACCGATTCCAGGGCGCGCCGAGAGCATTCGGATTCCTCAACGGCAATCAATACTTTCATGTCACTTCTCCTTGCCTAATTGCAGAGCACTGCAACCATTCTGAGTGATGGACAGCTTGGCGATATCGTTCCAAAAGACTAATTTGGATTTGCTAGTGCCGCAAATGCAGCGCATCGACAAAGCGAGCAATCGGAATCATTTAATTGTGGCGCCAGTGCAATGCTTCGATATCGGCTTTCTGAAGCATCCCGACTTAATAGACAAAAGAGACCACCTTAAGGTCTAATCATTCTCAAGGACGATATGTCAGAATAGGCGGGGCTGATTAGGCTATATTCCAAATTGCGCTGACGAGAAAAATGGCATTGCCAGTGACTGTCTCGAGAGTAAAAATCTACGTTCATGGCGTTGTCCAGGGCGTCGGCTTCCGCCCATTTGTTTTCAATCTGGCAAAGCGACTGCATTTGCAAGGGTTTGTTTGCAATAACGGTGGCATTGCGGAAATTGAAATTGAAGGGAAACAAGAAGACATAGACGCATTTTTGCAGGAACTCAGACAGAAGCCGCCGCTGCTTGCCTGTATCGAAAAGATCGACTGGCAGACTTGTCCGGTTAGCGCTCATAGTCGGGGTTTTCAGATTATTGAAAGCAAAAATGATGGACTGGGTGCGCGCTTTGTTCCTCCTGATATTGCCACCTGCAATCAGTGCCTGACTGAATTGTTTTCTCGCTCGGACAGGCGTTATCTATATCCCTTCATAAACTGTATCGACTGCGGACCGCGCTTCACGATCATCGAAAGTCTGCCTTACGATCGCCAGGCAACAACTATGCGCAAGTTCAAAATGTGCGCTTTGTGCCAGGCGGAATACGATGATCCGGGCAACAGGCGTTTTCATGCGCAGCCGAACTCCTGTCATGACTGCGGCCCTGAGCTGTTTCTTCAAATTTCCGAGCGTGAACGATTATGCGGACCTCAGGCACTTTTGGCTGCAAAAGAGCTGCTTCAAAAAAATCACGTATTAGCTGTAAAAGGGCTCGGCGGCTTTCATCTGCTCGGCAATGCTTTAAACGAGCAGGTAGTTGAAACTATTCGAAAATTGAAGTCCCGCAAGCATAGACCGCTGGCGGTCATGTTTTGCGATGTCACTTCGCTTAATGAGTATTGCCATTTGGACGGCAGCGAAAGCAGTCTTTTAGAGAGCTCGCAAAGGCCGATTGTACTGCTGAGAAAGAAGAAAGCAGGCAAGTTGCCCGAGGCGATAGCGCCCGGTCTAGACGAAATCGGGGCCATGCTTGCCTATACTCCGCTTCATCATCTTCTCCTTAAGTCATGCGCTTTTCCTCTGGTAGCGACCAGTGCAAATAAAAGAGGATATCCGATACTTACGGACAATGAGCAGGCACTCGAGCAGTACGGAAAGTACGCTGTTCTGTTTCACAATAGAGAAATACATTCCGGCTACGACGATTCTTTAGTGCGCTCACAAGGGGGTCGCAATTCTACCCTGCGCAGAGCGCGTGGTCTGGCTCCAGGGCAATTGCGCTTGCCGTTTCCAGCGCGCGTGCCGGCTCTGGCTGTCGGTGGTCACCTGAAAAGTACATTTTGTGCTGCCAGAGGTTTTGAAGCGAGAATCAGCCAACATCTTGGTGATATCGAAACAATTGAAAGGCTCGAAAATTACGAGAAGACTTTTCTGCTCTATGAGAAACTCTTTGATATTCAGCCGCAATTGATTGCCGCTGATTTGCATCCTCATTATCAAACCACCATATTTGCCGAGACGTTTGCCAATGGGCGCGGGTTGCCGTTGATCAAGGTGCAGCATCATCATGCGCATGCTGCAAGCGTGATGGCGGAAAACAGTATTGATAGTGCTCTTGCGGTTGTCTTTGACGGAACAGGCTTGGGGACTGATGGCAATCTCTGGGGCGGAGAATTTTTGCACACTTCGTATCATCAATTTGAAAGGCTGGGGCATTTGGAAAACATTCCGATGCCGGGAGGTGAGGCTGCTGTCAAGAATCCGTGGAGAATGGCACTCGGCTTTGCAGCTCAGCATGGTCTGTTGAAAGAGGATGCTCTTATGTCGGAACTTCTGGGAGCGCTGGAAGAACGATATGGAAAAAAGGAATTAAGCGGTGTGATAGCGCAGATTGAAAAAAACATCAATGCGCCTTTGACCTCCAGCTGTGGAAGGCTGTTTGATGCAGTATCGGCGCTGATTTCGCCCGCGTGCCGGCCTACATACGAAGGACAGGCGGCAATGGAGTTGGAGTCTGTGGCCAGGCAGTGTTCTTGTTCTCGTAGAGAGTTGTCTAAAGTGGGTCTAAAGTATGAGCTCGATTCGACTATTATCAAAACAAGTATTTTGTTTCATTCGGTTCAGGAGGCATTGATGCGTGGGCATGGGCGTGAATGCGTTGCGCGTGCTTTCCATATGGCAGTATGTGATTTTATTATTGATGTTCTGGAGATATTGAGGAGTAAAACCGGCGATTCGAAAGTTTGTTTGGCAGGCGGTGTGTTTCAAAATACTTTGCTTTCAGCAATGACCGAGCAAAGATTGCATGAAGAGAATTTCCAAGTTTTCTTGCCGAAGAAATTACCCATCAATGATGGAGGGATCTCATTTGGTCAAGTCGTTGTCGCGTTATCGAAGTTAGGATCGTGAGGTCTTTGTCTTATGTGTTTAGCAATTCCCGGATTGGTTGAAACTATCTTTGAAAAGGATGGTTTGAGAATGTCCAAAATAAATTTCGCAGGAATACGCAGAAACGCTTGTTTGGAATACACACCGGAAGCAAAACCCGGAGATTATGTGCTGGTGCATGTCGGTTTTGCATTAAGTATTATCGATGAGCATGAAGCCTTGAGGGCGCTTTCGGCAATCAGCGCCGAGGAAAAGAGTGCCGAGCTTAAATTCACGGGTGAAAACGAATGAAGTATTTGGACGAATTCAGAAATGAAGTTCAAGCGTCAATTCTTGCAGAACGAATCAAGCGAGCAACAAAACATTCCTGGCGAATTATGGAAGTTTGTGGTGGGCAAACACATACGATTATGCAGTACGGGTTGCAGGATCTTTTGCCTGCTGAGATCGAACTGTTGCACGGGCCCGGTTGTCCAGTTTGCGTGACGGGGTTGGAAGTTATAGATAAGGCTATTGCAATAGCATCAAGCAAAAATGTGATTTTTTGTTCGTACGGCGATATGCTGCGCGTGCCCGGAAGCCGCAGCGATCTGTTCGACGTGAAAGCGGCAGGTGGTGATGTTCGCATTGTTTATTCACCACTGGATTGTCTGAAGATTGCCGCAGAAAATCCCAGTAAGCAAGTCGTCTTTTTTGCAATCGGGTTCGAGACCACTGCGCCTGCCAATGCAATGGCTGTTAAGCAGGCCAAGCGAACTAACCTGGATAATTTCTATCTACTGGTTTCGCATGTGACTGTGCCGCCTGTAATCAGAGGACTGATGGATTTTTCCGATAGTCGCGTGCAAGGGTTTCTCGGACCTGGGCACGTCTGCTCCGTTATGGGCTGGGGTCAATACGAAGAACTGAGTGAGCGATACAAAATTCCGATTGTTGTTACAGGCTTCGAACCAGTGGACATTTTGGAAGGGATACTTAAGGTTGTCCACCAACTTGAGACAGGCAAATCATTTGTTGAAAACCAATACTCCAGAGCCGTGACTAAACAGGGCAACGCTGCCGCGCAGGCCGTTCT
The DNA here is from genome assembly GCA_013997645.1 of Cyanobacteria bacterium PR.3.49. Lineage (GTDB taxonomy): Bacteria > Cyanobacteriota > Vampirovibrionia > Obscuribacterales > Obscuribacteraceae > QKMZ01. Next base: position 817 of record PNKB01000283.1, on the reverse strand, counting down.
TGATGAGGTTTTTGTGGTTTGCGATCAGCACTGGCGAGGACTCGGGCTCATACCCAAGAGCGGTTATAAACTCAGCCCCGAATACGCCTCTCACGATGCAGACCTGGTGTTTTCAACCAACGCTGAACCGATCCGAGAGTCAAGTATATGTATTAGCGGTGACATCTTGAAGGGAATTCGAAAGCCAAAGGATTGCCCGGCCTTCGGCAGGGAATGCACTCCTGAACAACCGCTAGGTGCCACTATGGTATCTTCGGAGGGCACATGCGCTGCGTACTTTCGCTATGGGCGTCTTGAGATTTGTAGCTGATCACCTATGTAGTGAGGGAAAACATTGTCTTTGCCGAAAAATGATTTCAACATTGTGTGCCCGATAGGTGGTGAAGGTTCGGCTGTGATCAAATTGGGTCACGGCAGTGGCGGCCGGATGACTGATCAACTGATTGATAGCGCTTTTCTGCCAATCCTGTTCAACCCCATTCTCGGCCAGAAAGAAGATGCATCGGTTGTCCCACTGAATTCCGAGCGCCTGGCCTTTACGACCGATTCATATGTGGTCAACCCGATTATTTTTCCGGGCGGTGACATCGGCTCTCTTTCGGTGCATGGAACCGTGAATGATCTTTGCATGCGCGGCGCAAAACCACTGTACTTGTCTTGCGCTTTCATCATGGAAGAAGGCTTGTGCCTGAAAAAGCTGGATACGATTGTGAATTCCATCCAACGGGCATGTGTTGAGTGCGGAATACAGCTAATTTCTGCCGATACTAAAGTTGTGAATAAAGGTTGCGGCGATCAGCTGTTTATCAACACAAGC
>PNKB01000282.1 GCA_013997645.1 Cyanobacteria bacterium PR.3.49 | reverse complement strand
CTTCATCACTGTATGTGGTGGCGGCAGTGGCTGCATCGCTGCCGAAATCCTGCCTTTGCTCTTCTTGCTCGGCGACGCTGATTTTTTCGTTGAGCAGTCGGCTGAATACTACCGAGCAAGCTTCCGGGTCAGGAATCCAGTAGCTGCCGCCGTGAATGTACTCGGCATGTCCGGGCAAGGTCGCTGTTTGCACCTGGCTCGGTTGTATGTCCTTTCCGAAGTATGCAACTTTCGCCATATCTTCGGCGTTCATGTCTGTAACCACATAGTCGGTGGCAAATTTAAAAATGTCAGGCAATTTGAGAATTACAGACGGTTCTTTCAGCTTCTTGGTCACTTGACGCAAGAACCACTGCTGGCGCTCGATTCTGCCAATATCGCCTTTGGGGTCGTGGCGAAAACGCACATATTCTTCCGCTTGTTTTGGATCGAGCGTCTGTAATCCGGGCTGCAAATCGACATACAGACCGGCAGCGCGATCGCGATATCTCATGCGCTTTTCGACCATTACCTCAACCGGACCGAGCGCATGAAAAAGTTTTTTCAAGCCTTCCGTATCAACCACCACATAATGATCGATCGGCACGGCAAAGGCTTCTTTCACTGCGTCCACAGCCAGCTGCGGCCCGCCCAGCGCGTGCGCCGAATTGATTTTGTCTATCCCGTGCGCACCGGGCAATTTCACTCTGCTGTCACGCGGTATGGAGACGACGCCCACACGCTTCAAATCCGGATCGATGTGCACCAGCATCATCGTGTCCGAACGTGTGTTGAGGAAACGCTGGGCATGCCGCCCGTTCGAATCGACGCCCATGCACAGGATGTTCATGCTGCGATCGAGTTGCGGCAAAAGAGAAATTTTGGGCAGGCTGGGAAATGACGAAGCTTGTTTGGGCGCCCGTTCTTCGGTGACCACTACCGGTGCAACATGCGCACCCGGCAAGAAAGGGAAGATCGGACGCTTGGTGTAATGAATGATGGTCAGCCCGACTAACACTCCAAAGAGCGTTGCCGCCAGCATTTGCCCGGCGCTCGGTTGTTCGGGGTATCTACTGCTCACCAAAGTATCCCGTCTGAACTAATACAGAGAGGCTAATATTTACAACTTGCCTTCTAAAAATCTTATCCCCAACATCTGTTAGCTATACTGAACACACCAGAAGTTTTCAGATAGATTTTACGAGGACTTATCAGAGGAGCTTCGCCGTGCAGCTATTTCTCGACACCGCAAACGTGGACGAAATCAAGGAAATCAACGCCTGGGGCGTGCTTTCCGGTGTTACTACTAATCCCAGCCTGGTCGTAAAAGAGGGCAAAGACTTCAAAACGGTGGTTAAGCAGATTTGCAGCATCGTTGAAGGGCCGGTCAGTGCCGAAGTTACGGACGAAGACGTCGACGGCATGGTCAAGCAAGGTTTGGACATCGCCACCTGGGCGGAAAATGTGGTCGTCAAATGCCCTTTGACCGCAAATGGCTTGTCTGCTACGTCTCAGCTTTCCAAGAAAGGCATCAAAGTCAACGTCACCCTTTGTTTTTCGGCTAACCAGGCGCTTTTAGCCGCCCGAGCCGGCGCATACTTCATCAGCCCATTCGTCGGACGTCTCGATGACATCAATCAGGACGGCTCGGCTCTGGTAGCTGAAATTGTCGAGATGTACCACATGCAGGGATTGGAAACCCAAGTACTGGCCGCTTCCATCCGTACTCCCGTGCATGTCACCCAGGCGGCACTGGCAGGCGCCGACGTCGCCACCATGCCCTATAAAGTATTCAAACAGCTGGTCAAACACCCCCTGACCGACGCCGGACTGGCGCTATTTGCCTCTGACTGGGCAAAAGCGAACCAAACTGTTTCTGCCAAGAAATAAGAATGTCCAGGCTGGATGGGCGTATCTGGGCGATTCGCGATGTCCGAGCCGTTCAACCTGGAAATTCCGGGGTTTAAACGGTTTTGCACTGGCGAAAACAGTGGCATGATGCGAAAATCGGCTCATAGTGCCTACCGATAAAGGGTAAATGTCGACCAAGATTTCCACGATTTCTGAGCAGTCCGAGGGCCCTAGCGGTTTCATAGAGCTGGACGGGCAAATGTTCGTTGTCGACTATGGCAAAATCTGCGCGGCCGACGGCGCTGTTGTCGGCTTCTTGTTCGAAGACGGCTATTTGAAAGGAAACTTCGGCCCCGTTACTGAAAAAAACGGTTTGGTCGCCATTGATGACATCGAAGGCTGCATTTTTCGCGGCATCGATTCGTCGGGCATGGAACTGGATCTGCCGGGAGTTAGAGTCGGTCCGGATGGAACTTTGAAATACAACGGCGTGGTTTTGACTGTCATCAACGGCCGCCTGGCTACGCAAAATCACCGTCTGGTCGGTGAGTTCGATGACGAAGGCGAAGTCTATGTGCGCGATCGAGAACTGAAAGAGCCGCGCCGCAAGCTGGATGAAACAACACAGCTCAATCTGGTTTTTGAGGGAAACAAGTCAGACGGTACCGCTTTCACTCATGAATTCGGGCGTCCGCTCTACAGAAAAAACCTCACCTACTCAGACAACGAAATCATTCGCTATTTCGATGATTTTGACAAACTGAATACACCGCAAAAACAATACGTCATGGAGAGCATGCGCTTGTGGGCGTCTTGCGGACTCTTGCAAATCGTGCGCAAGAGCGAGGGCGTTGCGCAGTTTGGAAACGTGCGGCACGGTGCCGCCGGTGTCACCGGAGTCAGGCACGGCAATGTCACGCTCGACAAAGAAGAGTTCGAAAAAGAAATTATGCTCTACAAGCGGTTCGGTCCTCTGGCTGTAATCGCAATACGACTTCAGCCCTATGTTGAAGTGCGTGTCAATCTCGTTGTGTCGCACGAGTTTGGGCACCAACTCGAGTTCGTGCTGTCTCAAGCAACCCAGACTCTAATAACCGAACTCTACGAAAAGCACAAAGCAAAGAGTGCACGGCATTATCCTCTGCCGAACGGATATGAAGGCTATGCCGAGGTGCTGACACCGCAGCAGGTGCACCAGCGTGTTTTCATTTCCGGCTATGCGCGCACCAGCATGCATGAATATTGGGCCGAATGTGTGGCGGCTTTCTCGGTCAGAGATAGTCGAAAGATGCTGAAGGAGCTCGATCCGGCCGCATATGCAATTCTTCGCGAAGTGGTTACCAATCCAGCTAAAATGATAAGACCGGTGTTTCGCGAACAGATAATGGACCTGCAAACTAGTTTGAGAATTGGCGGCGAATACACAGAAGAATTGCTTGCTGAATAATTTAAGAGACGATGGATAGAGCCAGACGAAAACAAGCGAAGAAGGAAGCATTGTTCTTTGCAATGACCGTGTCTGTAAGCATCTCATTGCCTCCGGCATTTTGTGCGCCGGCACAGCTGGAGCCGGTTTTGAAAGCTATCGATCCTTCAGAAGCGAAGATGGATACGCCCGCACCGCAACCGACTGCGCAAAACCCAAATCCGCTGGGACGCATTAACGGACAGCCGGTAAGCCGAGGCAACACGCTTAACCGCAACGACGTCAATCCGTCAGATGCACCTGCTGCCAACTATAAGTACACACCATACCGGTCGCCTGACTATTCGAACTCGCAACAGCAACCTCCGCAGCCGCAGTTTCCCTCTGATTCGCAAATACCAGAATTCGGCAAGCCGTTGCCTGATTCGACGAATAGCGGGGCTGGTAGTGCCGACGGCAATGCGTGGACGACAAACCGTTATAGCAGCCAATCCGACCAGCAGCCAGGTGCTTCGCCTGACGAAACGCGCATCACCAAACTGGAGCAGCAGGCATTCGGCTCTACTTATCCAGAGCACGAAGTTGACGACAGGCTCGATCATCTGGAAAAGGAAATATTTGGCGCGCCCACGCAGGCTCCACCTCCTGAGCGATTGGCGCGTCTGGAGCAGAAGCTGGGCATGAAGAGCGCTTTTGGTCAAACTCCTTCAGCTAGTTCCCTGGCGCAAGGATCGATTCCTCAAAAAGCGGCCAGCAATATTTATCCTCAAAAAGCGGCTCCGCAATTGCAAGCGGAGGCACCTCAGATGGCGGCAGTGCCCGCACCTCCAGCGCCGCCGGCCTATCCGCAAAATTCTTTCGATTCTCAAAACACTGCAGGTCCGCAGACTAATCCGCAGCTCGCCTATGTTCCACAGCAGCAAGCTGGCCCGACTTCAGCTTTCGGTCAATCTCCCAGCCAAAGTAAGCCCTGGCGCGCTGGTGGCACCCCGGCATCAGGCGTGCCGCAACAACAGCAGCAGCCACAAGCATCTGCCAACTGGATGATGCCTCAAGGCAATCCTTCACTGCAGCAATATCCGCAACCCCAGCAGCAATACCAGCAACCGCAATATCCGCAGCAACAATATCAACAGCCGCAGTATCAGCAATCTCAATATCAGCAACCGCAATATCAGCAACCGCCGCAGTACCAGCAGCAGTATCAACAACCTCCTCAATACCAACAGGCGCCGCAATACCCGCCGCCACAGCAATACCCGCCGCCTCAGCAATATCAGCAACCGCCACAGTATCAGCAGCCGCAGTACCAACAACCGCCGCAATATCAGCAGCCTTATGTTCAGCCGCCTCAATACCAGCAGTCGCAGTATCCGGCGCCGCAGTATGTTCAACCGCCGCAATACCCTCCGCAGTATCAGCAGCCGCAGGCGCAGTATCCGCCGGCTCAGGTTCCGCCAATGCAGCAGTATCCGGCTTATGGACAGCCAATCTACACCTCGACCGTGCCGCAGTCTAATCAGCAGTTTCCTGCACCAAATGCGGTGAAGCCGCCTCCGCCTCCACCGGTACCCAAGGCACCACAGGCAATGGCGCCGGTCGGCAATAACCCGAATATTGCCCAAACCGATTATTTCGCTGTTGTAAAAGGCATGCCTTACGATGAAAAGGCGGGCGATTATGTTTCCGCGATTTGGAGACCGCCTGGTATTGCCAGCGCGAGATTCAGCCGCTTTCCTCTAAAAGTTCGCCTACCCCAATCTTCGCCTGAATCCTGGCGCAAATATCTCGATGAGTCGATCAAAAAGTGGGGC
>PNKB01000281.1 GCA_013997645.1 Cyanobacteria bacterium PR.3.49 | reverse complement strand
CGCGACGGCTGCACCCGCAGCCTAGGGTTACGACTGCATGCTGAAGGTTGAGAGCATGGATTAGCCAAAGCGTCCATGCTCTCTTCCGCCCCGCCATTCACCCGACCAGGCTCCGCAGGCAGGCGTCAAAACCTGCTTGCGGCAGCATCGGTCTTTTCGACCACGCATTACTGATGGAGAAAACCATGAGCGTGGAAGTCATCGCACTGTTCGTTTTCGCGGCCGTTTCCGGCATCGCTTCTGTCCTCTTCTTCCGCCACGCCAACCGCTTGAAGGCGGCCGGCAAGCGGGACGAGCACTACGAACAGGGCACCGGCGCCATGGCGTTGGGATTCCTCAGCGTCGTCCTCCTGATCGTCGCCACCCATAACCTGGGCGGCTGACGCGCACCCCTGAAGAGCGGGCCGGTTCATCAAAAGGAAACCCTCCTTAGATGAGCCGGCCTTGCCTCTTCAGTTTTTTGCAGCGCATTTACTATGTCTTATGGTATGACGCGGTCTCCCGCTTCTAAATTCTGCAAGCGGGCAAACCTAAGATAGAGGAATATGGTTTGCCCGAAGTTCATATGGAAAGAAAAACATACGCCTGCGCGCTTGCCATTGCAATGTTTCTAAATGCGCAGCAGTCCGCTGAATCGAAGCCTAATCAGCCGGCAGTGTTTCTCAAAGAACACTCGCAAATGTATGACGACGTCGATTTTCTCGTCACCCAAAACGGATTCAGTATGACGATTCGCAAAACCAGAATGGCACTCTACATGCAGGCACCACTCTGGCATATTACGTACGCCAACCTGAACGAAAAGGTCTATTTCACCTGTCCGCCCGACAAATGGAAAGGCAGTCCGGCTGTCTTTTCCGCTCTCGTGCGACCGAGCTCGCCCACCAGCCTGCGACTGACCACTTCGAAGAAAACAAAATACAAAGGGCTCGATTGCACACTGTACAAGATGGAAACACAAGAAGCCAGTCGAGGCACGGATCGCACCTGGAAAAAACTGCTGCCCAAAGACGGTCAAATCTGGGTTTTACAGCAAAAAAACTATCCTCGACAAACATATCAGGCTATTGCGAACTTGCTGGCTCTTCCGCCCAGCCCGGGCATTCCCGTAGCAATGACATACTACAGATTCGATGGAGTTCCGGTTCAGGAATTGAGTTTATACGGTTTTAAAAAACGTCTGGTGAGCGATGCTGATCTGGCGCCGCCACAGGGTTTCAAAAAGGTCAGCGATCAAATGGCGGTCTTCAATAAAAATATTGAATCAAAAGATTTCGCTGAATTTTTAGACGAGAAACGAACGACCAGGTGAATCTCTAACCGGCGGCAACCGACATGGTGCGGCTGAATACGTCGACTCTGGCCACTGTGTCTTCTTCCGGAATTCCTGCAAAGTAGATCATAAATTCATTGATTGCCGGTGAGCCGTCATAACACTCAGTCGTCGGTGTAAGCGGAATTGCGGCTGTTTTTGCCGCAGACAAAATTGTCTCCAGCGACCACTTTTCCGAAAAGCGTGCCACCAGATGCAAACCTGCTCCTTCGGCAAGAAACACGACTGAAGTGCCGAAGCGAACGGTCATTTCGTGGATGAATGACTGGCGCCGGCGCCGCAACACTTTCCAGATTTTGCGAATATGCCTTTCCAATTCTCCCTCTGAAATCAGCTCGGCAAGCGCCATATGTTCGATCAGCGGTATGGGAACGTCGAACATATATTTGGCTTTTCTGAAGAGGGGAACCAGCCCCTTGGGCAAAACCAGAAATGCCGTCGCCACAAGAGGAAATAGGGTTTTCCAAAACGTGTACAGATAGATGACACACTCGCGCTTATCCAGAGAAAACAGCGGCGGCGCCGGAGCCCCGGCGTAGTGAAAGTCAGTATCCCAGGCATCTTCAATGATGCAAGCATTATTTTTGTACGCCCATTGCAAGACCTTCTCGCGCCGGGCGGCAGATAGAGTTGCGCCGGTCGGATCCTGATGGGCAGGGGTCAAGTAAAGAAAGCGCGCATGTTCTGCTTCAGGCAGATGCTCCGGAACGATTCCTGCTTCATCGACCGGAACGGTCTGAACACGAGCACCTTTGAGGCGAAACTGTTCGCGCACACCGGCATAGCAAGGCTCCTCGCAAACAGCCAGATCACCTGGTGCCACAAGCAATGAAAACAAGTGATTGAGCGCACTTTGATTGCTGGAAAAAATAACAATTTGCTCCGGGTCGCAAACAATTCCTTGCGTGCGCCTGAGGAAAACCGCGATGCTTTCCCGCAAAGGAGGATAACCGAGCAAGTCGATTTCGTGGTGCGGCATAGCACTCGACTCTTCGATAAATTGATTGATAATCACTTTGCGCCACTGCCTGAGCGGCAAAAGGTCGGGAGGTGATGCACCATGATTGAGCGGGTCCCAATCACCGAGCACCTGCAATTGCTCCGGCAAAGCACGCAAGCGTTCCGTATTGTCGCTTCCCAGGCTGTTCCAATCGAATTTTTCGAAGCGGCCCAAACTCGCCGACACTGCCGGTGATACTAACTTGCTCACCTGCTTGGCTTTTCCGCCCGCGACAAAAGTTCCGGAACCTCTCTCCGCATTGAGATATCCGCTGGCAATTAATTCATCATAAGCAGCGACAACGGTGGCACGGGCGATACCAAGGTAGAGTGACAGATCGCGCGTGGAAGGCATCCTGTCTCCAATCACCAGCCGACCTTCATCAATTGCCGCAGCGACTGCATTGCTCAGGGCGCGTGAGCCGCCGTGACGTCCATCGGTCTGTTTCAAAAAAGAAAGATCCATACCCCCTACCTTTTGCCTGGCGTGACTTTAACAGACCGGCCCTTGCCTTGTAAAAGCTTGGCAGGAGCCGCCTTTAGCTCCTGTAATTTGGGTTTCGGCAGAAGCAATCCGGACACATCAGTGCTCACCGTCGGCAGTGCCATGCCCTGATCCGCATCGGCTTTTAACCCGGCGCTTGTAGAACCGCCGCCAATCTTGCCTGAGACATCGGTTCCGGCAAGCGTTCCTGCCGCCGAAGCGCGCTCGCCCTCCGGCACTTTCAGACCGGCGCTCGTTGTTTTCGAAGACAAGGCGGCGGTCGTGCTGGTCGACGTCAAATCGGCTCCGGTTTTGGTTCCGGAGAGCCTTCCTGCCACAGCGCCCTGCCCTTGTGGAGCGCGCAAAGCGGCACTAGTACTAGTCGTTCTCAAAGCTGCCGTCGTGGTCGGCTCGGGCAGAGGAGCGCCGTAATCATAAGTCATCGTGAAATTAAAACCAGGAATTTGCGAGCCGGCAGGAAATCCCAGACCCGGGTCTCCATCGAGCTTACGCGTTGTCGCCAACATGGCGTTGGTGAGAAAAACGGGCGCATTCGTGTCGACGATGCGACCGCGCAATTTGCGGTTTTGACTGACGCTGAAAACCATGCGCGTCTTTCCGGAACGGCGCTGGCCGCCCGTATAAGTCTTGAGCACATTGTTGAACGCATAGCGATATTTGAGAATCCAATCGTCCCAGGCTCTATTCATGCCGTCTTTGCTTTCGGGTGCCGCCTTGAAAACATCCAGCGAAGATGAATGACTTTCCATCGCCCGCCGCGCTTGCGATGAATGTGTTTGCGCCAGCCTGTTAATCGCTTCGACAGAACCGGTGCTGTAAGGATTGAGCCCGGCCGCACTGCGTCTTGCTCTGGGAGTGCGGCGCGGCAGAGGCACGCGATAGGCTTCCAAAACGCGCGCGCAATTGTCGAGCATCTCGCCGTCCATGGAGTATTGCCAGGCTTTTGCATACTCTTGCAAGGCATGCTGGCGGTGACCGATGGCCATGTATGAATTGGCAAGAAAGTAATGCGCCGTATCATTTTCGGGATCGCGATTGACTGCCGCCTGCAGATTGTTTATCGCAGACGGATATTGCCGGGCGTTGTATGCCTGCATTCCGCGCGTGATCAAATCTTGGACCATCTGAGCTGCGGCTATGGGAGCCTGAAACACTTGCGTGCACAACACAATTGAAAGGGCGGCCGCAAACGCCTTTGAGCGGCAGTCAGCATTGCTGTTTTTCCATCTTTTTTGCAGCAGGACATTCATTTTCGCAGCAGCACATTCATTCCCAGGAGTTTAAAACGCTCATATTGCAAACCAAGCTCAAACAAACGCTATGAAAGATGTACCCATGAAGAGTTTGAACCGGATCTAAACCGGTTGTTTTAGTCATGACCGGTACTAGCGAAACTAGCGTTACTTCCGATAGGCGGAAAGCCTCACCAGTTCTTTTATTCGAGAATTACTCCAGGGTTGTTAAGAGGGGTTCATCACACGTCCGAGATCGCGCGTGAGATCCAGTTTAAATATAGCGATAGCCTTACCAATGCCAAGAGGGTGAATTTGCTATCACAGACCTACTTTCGCATAGATTTCAAGAGCTGAAAGTGTTCAAGGTATGGCTATGTTCTCTCAATCTCTCATCAACCAAACTACTTAGCTAAGACCATACCCCGCAACAACTTGCACGCATATTCTCCTCGCAACCGCGCTGGAAGATGCTTGCCGATTGTTTGCCAGACTGCGTCCTTAGCTTCGATGTCAGCGTCGTCTCTGCCTGTCTCAAAACCGGCGGAGCGGCAAGTATCTGCAACTCAACTGAAAAAGGGAATGCTATGTCACAAGAAAAATTCATCCCCGGGGCGACCATCGTCGTCCACTGGGAAGCGAATCCTGTGAGCGCTGTGCCCAACGCGGTCAAGTCCAACCGGACTGACCAGGGGCGGTCCAAGAAGATCATTCTCGTTGTCGATCCGGAAAAAGGCGTGCAGCCCCGGGCAGGCGAAGTCTGGATCTGTCGAGTCGACCACCTGACCAGCCCGAAGGCTGAAAACCGCGGCGCTATCTTCGTAAAACCGGTCTCTCGCAAGGTCGAGTACCAGTTCAAGGGCGTGTACGTCGACCCGGTCAAAGCCCAGCTCATCGCTACGGTTCTGCAAGACCCGCGGCGCAACTTGATGCTGGAAGGCGACCAGGGCGTCGGCAAGTCCACCATCGCACACGCGATCGCCAAAACGCTCGGCTGGGAGTACCGCAAGGTCTCGGGTGGTCTGATCAAGAAGTTCGTCTTCATGCTGGGCCGCTACATCCCCACCGGCGACGGCACCACGCTCAACTTCCG
>PNKB01000280.1 GCA_013997645.1 Cyanobacteria bacterium PR.3.49 | reverse complement strand
GTTTCCAGACCACCATCCGTGTCTTCTGTTTTGTCCACGACAAGTTCCGGAGGCTGCTCGCCAGTCGTCGCAACAGGGACGTTTTGCTTTTCAGGATTTTCTTGACTCTGCTTTGCCAACCCGTGCCCACCCGGTTTGCGCATTCAACGCTTCCCTATCTTATCAGTTTTGCCACTCCCCTCCCGCGTGATGTAAAAACACGCGTAATCAAAACAGGCACTGGTTTTACAGCGCCGCTTGTAATAAGTGTAACAAGTTGGTTGCGCTAGCTTGTGCGGATATAGGCAGACCATATACTTATTTCAGATCCGGTCGCGTGGCGCGATTGAGTCCGGCGTTTCCCTCAGCAATCCAAACCGGTGCACTGCCTGCGGATGGGCGAAATTATGTTGTCGAAACCTTTGACTGTCGGCATTATAGGAGGCATTGGTCCGGAAGCGGCTAATCGCTTGAGTCAGCTCATTGTTGAGTTGGCGGATGCACGCAATGACGGCCAGCACATTCCTGTCATTGTCTTCAACAATCCGAATATCCCCAGTCGCGTTGATTCAATCAGCGGCAAAGGCGCCAATTGCCTGCCCGCGCTTGTGGAAACTGCACGCAGCCTCGTTCGTGCAGGCGCGAATTTTTTGATTATGCCTTGCAATTGCGCGCACTTTTACTTGCGTGCACTGCGCGATGAGATATCCGTGCCCGTCCTCGACATGATTGCTGAAACAGCCGATCATGTGGTCGAAAATTTCCCCGGCGCCAAAGTGGTCGGATTACTGGCGTCTTCTCCCACTCTAGATACGGGGTTGTACGGTCGTCCGCTGGCTGAGTGGGGGGTTGAAACATTACGACCGAATGTTGTCGAGCAAGAACTGGTTATGAAGGCTATTTACGGACCGGAAGGGATTAAGGCAGGGCGCAAAAATATCGCCAAAGAAGACCTGACCGCCGTCGGCAATTCTCTTGTCAAAAGAGGTGCCGAGGTTGTTATTGCTGCCTGCACGGAGATTTCGCTTGTAATAGATTCGAGCAGCTTGACCGTGCCTGTTGTCGATCCGATGCGCGTGATTGCTCAGTCGGCTATAAGAAGTGCAAGACATGGTCTTGGTCGCTCGCACAACGGTCGCTTCGCCCAATCCTTAAGGCGTTCGACTGCTGCAGGCGTTTGAGCAGGGCTGCGCTTTGGCGAATATTCTGTTTACACTTGCCGAAGAAGTGGGTGCCACTACCGATAATCATTTTGCCGTGCGCTTTGCCGTGGACGAAAATGATTGTTTTGATTTTGCCGCCGGGCTGAAACAGTCGGGGCATAGTGTTTATTTTGTCAATTGGAAAGATCTTGAATTTGAAACTGCTGATGCGGACGCGCACTTTACTCGCATGTTCGATTATGCCGCATCGAAGTTTGTAGAGCCGCTTGCGCTAACTGATTTCGAGCTTGTGTTCGTCTACAAAATGGAAGGATTTTATTTCGATCTGCCGCGTTTTTTTCAAATGGTTTCCGTTTTTGAGAAAAGCATTAACGTAGTGGTCAACGATCCGGCGACTATTCGTCACAACATCGACAAAAATTATTTATTTCAACTGGCTGACAAAAATATTCGGGTTGGAACACCATTCACTATAAAAGAGGCAGTCGAGAAGCGCTTGAGTAAAGGCCTGCCTTGTGTGATCAAGCCCTTATTCGGCGAGCGAGGACTGAATGTAATGCTTGCCAGGACAACTTCCGATCTCGAGGCAATTGCCGGTAATGAGACGAAGTACATTGCTCAAGAGTTTATGCCGGAAATAAGAGACGGTGAAAAGAGCCTTGCCTTCTTGGGTTTTGACTTTCAGCATGCAGTTGTAAAAATGCCCAACCAGCAAAATGCAGAAGAATTTCGCTGCAATGAATCTTTAGGCGGCACAGTGGCCATTTATGAGCCGACCGAAGAAGAGCTTCAATACTCAGTTAACCTGCTTCGCACCTACGAGTCGTTCGGCTGTCCGATTCACTTCAGCCGCATTGACTTTGTCACCACCAGCAGTGGCCCAAGTCTGATCGAGGCCGAGCTGCTCAACCCATCTATTTACGCAAACTATTCAAAGAAAGGACCGCAGTTCGGTCAGGCTATTGCACGCTATTTTGATGGACTGATAAAGAAAAAAGCTCTTGCTTCCGATTTGTGTAAAAGCGCTGCGGATGTGTGTTGATAATGCTTAGCGAGATTTTGAAAGGAAACTGCAAGAAAGCCACGGGCGGGCGATTTCGCTCAGTTTTGGGTATGCTTAGTTATATGTCCCGAGAATTTTTAAGCGCATAACGGAGTCTGAGCATTGATGACTAGAGTTTTATTGGCCGAGGATGATTCATATCTCTGCAACGGGCTCGAGATGGCACTGAAGCGCAAAGGTTATGCCGTCGATGCCGTGAGCACCGGGACAGAAGCGCAGGCAATTTTGTTGACGCAAAACTTCGATGTTTTGCTGCTTGACCTTGGATTGCCCGGCCTGGATGGAACGGAAATTCTTACCGATTTGCGCAAAAAGGGCTCCGAAACACCAGTCATTGTTATTACTGCCAGGGATGCTCTGGAAGACAAAATCAATGGATTAGACCTGGGCGCCAATGATTATTTGGTCAAGCCCTTCCACTTTCTAGAATTGGAAGCTCGAATCAGAGCTGTTCTGCGCAAGACCAATTGGAGCAATCAAGTCGAACTCGAGTTCGGTTCTCTCAAGCTCAATACCAATAGTGGTGTATTGACGATAGGCGATCGTGAGCTTGACCTCACGCCTAAGGAAGCAATCGTTCTGAAAACGCTGATGTCCAGAGCCGGTCGCGTGGTCAGCAAAAGACAAATCATGGATCAAGTTCCGGACTGGGGTGACGAGAGCAGCGAGAATGCGGTCGAAATAGTCGTCCACCGCGTGAGAAAGAAATTGGAGAATGCAAATGTCGCCATCAATACGGTGCGCGGCTTCGGTTATATAATCGAGCAAGCTAATTAATGAAGAGAATATCGATACGCAGGCAACTTCTCGTATTGTTTGTTCCCTTCGTATTCGGATTATGGATAGCCAGCGCAGCTCTCAGTTTTTGGTTGGTCGACCAAATCTCCGGCGATGCTTTCGATAAGGATTTGATCAACTCGGCGGATAGCGTCATCGGTCGTTTGCGCGTCAAGGACGGTAAGGTTGTTGCCGACCTGCCACCGGCTGCGCAAGCCATCTTGAAGCACGACGAATCCGATAAGCTCTATTACCGGGTGGTCGGAATCGACGGAAGGCATATATCCGGCGATACGGTTGTGCCAAGTCCGGTGAGCGATCTGGAAGTCGATATACCGAAGGTAGTTTCCGGCATTATCAATGGAAAGGAAGTGCGCATTGCCGAAATCAAAGTGCCTGTTGACGAGGGCGGGCAGGTAATTGTTCAGTTGGCGGAAACAACCAACATCAGGCATTTCTTCCAAAATAAACTGCTTTTGAGCATTGCGGTACCGCAATTACTGGTGATTGTGCTGGCTATGGCTGCCGTTTTCTACGGCATCGATCGCATTCTCACTCCTCTGCGCACGCTGCAAAAGCAACTTGCCGGTCGCTCGCAAGCTGATTTCAGCCCGCTGCCTGACAGTCAGACGCCCGAGGAAGTGTTTCCCCTGGTCAGTGCTATCAACAAGCTTTTTCAAAAAACTGAAGAGAAAATCAAAGCGCACCAGCGATTTATTGCCAATGCTGCGCATCAATTAAGAACGCCTCTGGCCGGACTCAAGACCTACACGAGTATTGGTCCTGAAATGACGGAGGTTGCTGAGCTGCGCAGTGTCGTCACCGAGCTGGATCGGGGGGTGGATAGAGCCACCCGGATGGTGTCGCAATTGCTTGCCCTGGCCCGTACCGACGGGCGCGCCGACAACAGCACCAGCCATTTGATAGATCTAAACTTTCTCGTATCGGATGTGGTCAACGACCTTGTCCAGCAAGCAGTGATGCGCGGTGTTAATCTCACTTTTGAGGCGGCTCCTACTGCCGCAAACGTATTTGGCGAGGAAGCCAGCCTCACGCACCTGGCGGTAAATCTTGTAGAGAATGCCATTCTTTACACACCTGCTCAGGGTAGGGTGAATGTGAGATTGCTGAACAATGGACGCGTAAAACTGATCGTCAGCGATACGGGACCCGGTATTTCACCCGAGGAACGGGACAACATTTTCGAGCGCTTTTACAGGGTGGTGGGCACGAATGGCGACGGCAGCGGCCTTGGGCTTTCCATCGTCAAGGAGGTGGCCAACGCCCATGATGCCATCGTTACTGTGGAAACCGGACCCGGCGGCTCTGGGACGAGCTTTGTTGTTGAATTTGCCAGAGAAATAAATTGAGTTTTTAAAGCGATTGAAAGCGTTTTGCAAGTTGCACCGAATACAAATGTGAGGGGAGAATCTCCGGCCCGACACATTTGTCACCTTCTCCGAGTTGAAGTGTCTCTCGCCAACCTGAACACTGAGATTCTCCCATCCCTTTACCTAATTCCCAAATACTTCGGGCGCTCAGGAACTTCATAACACTTGTGAAGTCTGTACTTTGCATAACAATGCAGCGCAAGCGTTTTGCAAGAGCTCTGCGGAAAAATAGAATCAGCGCAGTTTTTTTACGGATAAGAAAAACATGGAAAACGGAATTGCCCTCATCAGAGGCGAGTTTTTGCTTATTGTCATTTCCACTGTTCTCGGCATGGTGGCAGTCATGTGGAACACGGTGAAACAGTCAAAAGCCGTCGAAGAAAAATAGCACCATCAGACCAGTCGCTCTGCCTGTTCACTAATTCTGTGTGACCAGCGAAACCAGGTATTCGACCAGCGGTTTTCTTGCGTCCGTTATCAAATTCATACTGCTGTACTGAGTAAACGTTGTTCCTGCACCATTGATTTCGTTGATGTGATTTCCTATTGAATCAATTGAGCCGATTGTCAGCCCGGACTTGCGGCAAAGCCTGTCAGCTTTCTCAAGAGCTTCAGCAAAGTCTTTCGAATTCGGCTTCCAGTAATCGACAATGCGAGGTTTGTCTTCTCGCTCCAACCATGGTGTGCTTCTGCCGAATATTTTGCGTCCTGCGACACAAGTTCCATTCACATACCAAAATCTGGTTTCAGCCCCGGTAACCACCGGCTGAAAACAATAGTCGCGCTCGATTGTTTCCCCGTTTTTAGATCGGAAGAG
>PNKB01000279.1 GCA_013997645.1 Cyanobacteria bacterium PR.3.49 | reverse complement strand
GCTCGAAGACGAATTGCAATCGACAAGAGAAGAAATTGAAGGCAAGCGCTCGGCTTTAGAGTCGATGCAAAAGCGCCTCATCGAGCTGGAAACCACCAAAGAAGTGGTGGGAGAGAGCGGATATGGGCGAGCTGTCGAAGCGATACTCAATGCAAATATTCCGGGAGTACACGGAACAATAGGACAGCTCGGAAATGTCGCCGAGGAATATACGACCGCTCTGGAAGTCGCAATAGGACCGCGCCTCGGTCATGTTGTCGTAGACGACGATCAGATAGCGCAGGAATGCATCAATTATTTGAAGAAGCATCAGGCCGGTCGCGCCACTTTCGTTCCACTAAATAAGATTCAAACTCAACCACCCGGTCTTCTGCCAAATCGCCCGGGCGTCATCGACTTTGCCTATAACCTGGTCGACTTCAACCCGCGTTTTGCCCGCGCCATGCAATATGCCTGCGGACAAACCATCGTCGTAGAAGACATGGAAGTCGGTCGCAAGATGATCAACCAGGCGCGCATGGTTACCCTGGAAGGCGAACTGTTCGACAAGTCCGGCAGTATCTCCGGCGGTGTCGACAACAAAGCGAAGATGCACTTCTCATCGCGAGGCGAAACCGACCTTGCGGTTTTGAAGCAAACCACCAAAAATTTGAAAGACCAGATCAAGTGGGCTCAAGAGTCGCTCAAGGACACGGAAGCTGCCCTTACGGATGAGCGCGCCAAAGCCAATGTCTTGCGCACCGAGCTGTCTCAGAGACTTGTCGAAGTGGAAGCGAAGAAGAAAGCTCAAGCCGACCTGGAAAACGATATCGAAGGCGTGAAGCCGAAATTACGCGAGCACGGCGATGAAATTGACAAGATCGATTTAGAGATGACCGGACTGGACACCTCACTAAAAGAGCTCGGCAAGAAAATCGGCAAGCTGGAAGAGTCGCTCAACGAAGTGCGCGACACCGGCAAGAAGACCAGAATCGAAGAGCTTATTCACGAGTCGGAAGAATTGCGTGAAGGGCTGGAAGCCGTAGAGAAAGAACTGAAAGAAATTCAGCGCCTTACAGATAAGCTCGATACAGAAGAAAGACTGGAGACGAATAATCGCCAGCAACTGGCTGCGCAACTTGAAGAAGCCAATAAAG
Organism: Cyanobacteria bacterium PR.3.49; assembly: GCA_013997645.1. Lineage (GTDB taxonomy): Bacteria > Cyanobacteriota > Vampirovibrionia > Obscuribacterales > Obscuribacteraceae > QKMZ01. The sequence continues at coordinate 4,084 of PNKB01000279.1, read as the reverse complement.
AGATGGCTGAGCTCGAAACGCAGAAGCCGCAATTCGAGCAAATCATTAACACTCTGCGCGCTTCTATTAAAGAAAAAGAACAGCAAATTGAAGTTCTCTCTGAAGAATTAGAAGGGCTGCGCACGGCTAAGGACGGCATTCACGAGAAACTGACCGGGCTGGAAGTAGACAGAACCAGAATCGATCAAGAACAGATTCACGTGGCCGAGCAACGCAAAGAACGCAAGCTTGCTTACTTCGATCTGCAAAATGCTCTGGCTCTGCTGAAAGTTGAAATCGAGCGCGTGCTTGAAGAAAACCCCGGTTATCAACCGCCCAATCAAGGTACGGTCGACCAGCTCAAGCATCAAGTAGAAAGACTGGAAAAACGTATGCGCGCGCTGGAGCCGGTCAACATGAAGGCTCTGGACGACTACAATGCAACAGACATTCGCAAGAAAGAACTGGACGAGCACCTCAATGTTCTTACAACAGAGCACGATGAGATCTTGCAACGCATCGCCGGCTATGACGAGCTGAAGAAGCGCACTTTCATGGAAGCTTTCGATGCGATTAATATCAACTTCCAGAGCATCTTCGCAGAGCTCTCCCACGGTTCCGGACGCCTGGAGCTGGAAAATCCGGAAGATCCGTTCAGCGGCGGTCTGATTATTCGCGCCCAGCCAAGAGAGAAAAAGATGCAACGCATCGAGGCTCTCTCTGGTGGAGAAAAATCACTGACGGCGCTCTCCTTCGTATTTGCCTTCCAGAGATATGCACCGGCGCCTTTCTACGCATTCGACGAAGTCGACATGATGTTGGACGGTTCCAATGCTGAGCGTCTGGCTCGTATGGTCAAGGCACAATCGCAAGCTGCACAATTCGTTGTCGTCAGCTTGAGACGTCCGATGATCGAAAATTCCGATCATGCCATCGGCGTATCGCTCCGTGCCGATGGATTCTCCCGAACAGTCGGCATCAAAGAAATTCATATTCCCGATGAAGAACAGCACGCAGCGGCTGCCAGCGCTTGAGGTCGTCCATGGAAGGTCATGACCCTACAACAGTAAACCCCAGTCCGGCACCGGTTTTTGTACCGGCGGCGCAAGCTGTGACTGTTGCAGTTGCTTTGGATCCGCAAACGGCTTTGGAAACTTCTGTTATCGAAAAGCCCGTAGACGGTATTGAAATCTTGATCAAGCTCGCCGAGTCCGGCGACATCGATCCGAAAAACATCGACATCATCGATGTGACCGACAAGTTCCTTAAAGCAATCGCAGCAGCTCCGAAAGAAAACCTGCGTCAGAGCGGCAAAATTATTTTCCACGCTTCAGTGCTTCTCAGAATGAAAGCCGAAGCGCTCCTGGCGGCAGCGTCCGCAGAACTGGATGTCTGCGGCGACGACTTCATCGACTTCGATGAAGACTTGCTGGCCATGGACACCGATATGCCCAGACAGATCACTCTCAAGGATCTCGAGAAGGCGCTGGTTCGTCGCACAAACAACAAACAAAACCGCCAGCGCAAAGTCACCCTGCAACAACTTATCGACGCCCTTAAAGATGCTGAAAAGCTTGAAAAAGAGCGGCTCGAGAAGAAGCCGCGTCAACGTATCCAGACGGATGGATATATCGATGTAAGAGATGTAGACGACTTACTCGAACTGGCGCACGATGAAGATATAGAAGTCACCATTGCGCGTGTCGATCAGCTATTGGAAGAGTCGATCAAGATTGGCGACGCGCTCTCCCTGCTGAAATTAATAAGAATGCTCGGACCGAAAAGTGACTGGGTCGATGCGTTTTTGGCGATCCTATTTTTGTCGAATGCCGGTAAAATAGTACTTGAACAAGAAGAATTCTATGGACCAGTTCAAATAGTCCGCGCTGAACCGCCAGCGGAAGGACAGGCATTTAAGGTAACTGCTTATTGACAGTTGATGCCGGTTTCAATACCCTAGAGAATCTCGGCTAATACTTCCGACGGATAACGTGATTAACAGTGAGTCTAAAAGCAAAAATTGAATCTGTTCTATTTTTGACCGAAAAGCCGGTCAGAGCTCAAGCCATTGCACGTATCGTTAATGAGGATGTGCAGCTTGTGCGTCAAGCTATCCTGGAGCTTATTCGCGACTACGAAAACCGCGATGGAGCTCTGGAAATCGCAGACGACGACGGATATATCATTCAGGTCAAAGATCAATATTCATCGATTATCGACGAATTTCTGCCGATGGACTTGCCTGTTGCCTTGCTGCGAACTCTCTCGGCCATCGCCATTAAACAACCGGTAGCCCAGGCCGACATCATCAAGATAAGGGGCGCAGGCGCCTACGATCATATAAAAGAATTGCTGGCCCGCGAGCTTGTCAACAAGAAGGAAGATGGACGCTCTCCGCTGCTCACGACCACAAAGCAATTCCAGGACTATTTCCGCCTTACGCAAGATGCCAAGTCCTTGCGTACCGAATTGCGCAAGAGCGATAAGAAGAAAGCTCAGGACGACGAAGGCACTACATTCGATGCCACTCCCGGCGTGGACGGCGAAGAAGACAGACTGGTCATTCAATTGAAGTTGGAAGATGAAGCAAAAGACAGCTCTGATCCAAACAGCGTCGATGACGGCAACGAAAGCGAGCTCGAAACATCTTCTGAGTCTTATGACGACACTCCGGCGGTAACCATTGCGCCGGCTGCAGTCGAAGCTGCATTAGAAAGCGTGTCGGACGGCTCCGGTGACATCGGTTAATTCAGTCGCGGCGATTCTCGTTTCGGCCGGCAGCGGTAAACGCTTTGGGGATGAAACTCAATCCGCAAAGCAGTACCAGTTGCTCAACGGCAGCCCCGTCTATACATGGGGGCTGCGATGCCTCCTGGCTCATCCACGCATCGAAAAGGTTGTTTGTCTGGTGGCGGCAGGTCTGGAGCAGGAGGTGCATTCGGACGCGCGAAAATGGATCACCGACGGAATCGCCAAGTTATCAGTCACCACTGGAGGTGCAACCAGGCAAGCCTCTGTTTTTAACGGGCTTAAATGGCTGGCAGCCCAAGGCTCTGCGCCCGATGCGGTGCTCATTCATGATTCAGCCAGGCCTTTCATTACTGCCACCATACTTGATGACGTCATCAAGTGCATAGAAAAAGATGATGCTTGCACCGTCGGAACTCCAGTATCAGATACGGTGAAAGAGACGGACGGAACTCTCATAAAGAAAACAGTTGACAGGACCAATTTGCACAACGTGCAAACCCCGCAAGCTGCGCGTTTTTCAGCACTGCTGCAAGCTCACGAACGCGCCGAGGCAGAAGGATGGGTCACCACGGACGATGCACAGATAATGGAAATGGCCGGATATAAAGTGAGTGTGGTTTTGAGTACACGATGGAACATCAAGATCACTACAAAAGAAGACCTGCGCATATGTGAGTCACTTGCGCTCGCAATTAATCGTTGATGAAAAGCCTGAATCCATGAGCCTTTTGGACATGCCGCCAGTGGTGAAGGCAGCTTTTTTCACTTGCTAAAAACCACGAATGAACTAGAATTATGGACATGATAAGACACCAAACTAGGTGGCATATACACTAGATGCGTCACCCTGTGCGAAAGTAAGTCGGTCTCTTATCAACACAATATACCTACAACGATAAGCATCGAAGAAGGACTAATATGGCTGACGACACCCAAGATACGTTGAATGAAATCCCGCTGCCTAACCACAGCGGCCGTGGTGCCAGAAAGGAAGTCGATCTGTTTCCGGCGATTGCCGAAAAGCGACTCGTGCCTATGACCTCAATGCGCTCAACTGCACCTGAGCGACTTGGCACTCAAATCTCAATGTTCGAACCTGTTTCATTCGACGAAGCGGTAGAAATTGTTGAGTGCTTGCGTTCACGCGCAGCGACAACAATTTCACTGGGCAACATGAAGAAGATTGATGCCAACAGGCTGGTCGACTTTGTCGCCGGCGCCTCTGCTGCACTTGATGGTGATTTCCATAAGCTCAGCGAGCAGGTGTATATCTTCTGCCCGAGCAATATCAAAATCACTGTGCCGGGAAAAGCAGCCGCCAGCGCGGCCGCTGTGCCTGGTTTCGATACCGGAG
>PNKB01000278.1 GCA_013997645.1 Cyanobacteria bacterium PR.3.49 | reverse complement strand
AGGTCGCCCATTGATGAAATTCGATACTGGGGAGTTTGAGCCGCTAAGTTGTATTGGACACCGTTACTGCGATTGAGCCAGAAATTCGGCGCTACCTGAAAGCTTGAGCTGAGCGATACCAGAAGCGAGTTGGATATGTCTTTCTGATTCAAACCAAGCTGATTGGCCCGTGTTCTGTCCACTTCGAAAAAAAACTTCGGCGCGTTCAAAACTTGATGCAAACAAACGTCAACAGCACCTTCTACGTTTTCAACTTTGCGCTTGATTTTCTTGGCAATTTCAAAATTTTGTTCTTTGTTGAACCCGAGGATCTTGATGTCGATTGGCGCAGGCAAGCCGGCGTTGAGAATCTGCGTGATGATATCGGCCGGCTGAAAGTAATACTCGCACTGGGGAAAGTCGCGAGTCATCATTTCGCGAATTCGGCGTTGATAAAAAGCAGTTGGATGGGCTCGCTCTTCTTTTAGTGTTAGCAGGATTTCTCCGTCCGCTTCGCTGATTGTTTGTGAATCAGAAAATGCATAATTGACCGCACTGACCGGCATGCCGATGTTGTCGGTCATGACGACAATTTCTTCTTTGGGAATGATCTTGCCGATTTTGTTTTCGACAGCACGAAAGATTCTTTCTGTTTCCTCTACCCGCGTGCCTGGCGGTGCGTTTACATGCAGGCGCAATTGCCCGGCGTCTATAGCCGGAAAAAACTCTTTGCCGATTAATGGAAGCAGGCAGAAACTCAAGGCATAGAAGCCGACGAACCCGGCGATTACGACACCTCTGTGATCGAGAGCAGTGCCGAGCCAGCCATGATAAATATCACGCAGTTTGTCGAAATTAGTGTCGATGAAAGAATGAATGCGACCGAAAAAACCTGGTGATGTTTCTTTTTTCTCTCCTGCTGCATGCTCTTCTGATTTAAACAATCGTTTTGACATAAGTGGAACGATCGTACGCGAAAGTCCGTATGAGGCGAGCATGGCAAAGGAAACCGCAAGTCCCAGAGGCACAAAGAGCGATCGGGCGGGTTCTGGAAGTAGAAAGACTGGAAGAAAGACTATGCAAATTGATACTGTGGAAACCATCGCCGGCAAAGCAACTTCCTGGGCTCCGTCTAAAATCGCCTGGACAATCGGTTTACCCATGTCCATTTGACGGTGCACATTCTCAATTTCCACGGTCGCGTCGTCGACAAGCATGCCTACCGCCAGAGCCATGCCTCCCAGGGTCATAGAATTGATTGTATTGCCGGTTAAGTTCAAACAAATGATCGAGACGAAAATCGAAAGAGGAATTGATGTGATCACAATTAACGTACTGCGCCAGCTGCCCAGAATGGCAAGCATGAGCAGTGCAGTCAAACCGGCTGCCGTAAGCGCTTCTTGAAAAACTTCTTTGACGCATTCGACGACGAATTTAGACTGGTCGGTGAGAATGTCCACCGTCACCGATTTGGGAACGGAGGCGCGAATCTGGTCCATTAAACCCTTAATTTGATTGACGACAGCAAGAGTCGAGGCATCGCCGTTTTTCAGGATATTCATGATGACCGCTCTTTGCCCATTCAGGTTGACGATGTTCAACTGAGGCTGAAATCCATCATGCACAAAGGCAACATCTCTCAAATAAACAGTAGCGCCGCGCACATGTTTCAAAGGAATTTCATTGAGAGTATCGATCAGCCGCGGCATATTGTTCAAAGAGACGATGTACTCAATGCTCCCCATTTTGGCTGTTCCCGAAGGCGCAATGATGCTTTGTTTGTTGACTGAGTCGACGATGTCGTAAGGAGTCAATCCGTAGCCGGCCAGAGCAGCAGGCTTGAGATCGATCATCACCTGGCGATATTTGCCGCCATAAGGATAAGGAATGGTGGCACCCTGTACGACCGCCAGCTGGATTCTGATGAAAGAGTTGGCGCAGTCGAAGAGTTCTGCTTCTCCCAGCTTCTTGCTTCCGACGACAAGCTGGAGCACCGGCACGTCCGTGGCGGATGACTGAGTAACCAGAGGAGGCGTTATATTAGGAGGCAATTGCTTCATAATCGCGTTGCCGACTGATGCAACCTGCGCCACCGCCTCAGCAATATTTCCTTTCTGGTGCAGAAAAATCTTGATGATACTCATCCCGCTCAGAGACATCGATTCCATGTAATGGATATCTTTGACCGTCGAAGTGAGCGCGCGCTCGGTGACGGTGGTCAGCATATTCTCGATGTCTTCCGGTTGCATGCCGGTATATGTCCAAACGCAGCTGACAATCGGCTCGTCAATTTTCGGAAAAATGTCAACGGCCATTTGTTTGATTGAAATAAATCCAAAAATGAAGATGAGCAGAGCCATCACGATAAAAGTATGAGGTTGACTGAGCGCTAATCTGACAATCCACATATTTTTACTTCCTCATCGGCGTCATGCTGGTGAGCGTGTCTACCGTAATCCGACCGGTGGCGTGCAGGAGCCGGGCTTCTGCCGTATTGAATTTGATGATTGCTTTTGCCTTGTCGACCAGGGCATCGGTATAGTCACGCTGAGCATTGATGACGTCCAGGTTTGTTCCGACACCATTGCGCAACCTGTATTCAGCAACGGAAAGTTGCTCTTCGGATGAATTTACTTGATCGGTCGTCTCACGGATCAGGTTCTCTGCATCCATGCATTCCAAGTAGCTGTTTCTGACTTCCTGATAAACCCTGGTGAGCACTCGCGTGAATTCATTTTGCACGCGCCTTGCTTGATATCGAGCCGCTTGCAGATTCGACACTTGCGTCATGCCGAGACCTTTCAAGGGAAGACTGACTTCCAATCCCAGATAAAAAAGTGCCTTGGTGATGAATTTTTTAGAGCCCTCGTTGTTTCCACTCAAAGGAATTGAACTTGCCGAAATAGGACCGGCCACCCCACCGCCTGAAATTACACTGGAAAAGACTGAAGCATCTTGCTGGAGAGAAGTGACTTTGCTGCCGGTTCCAAGCACGGCGCCGGTAAAATTCATATGCGGAAAAAACTCGGCGCGGGCAACTTTTATCGCGTCTTTGGCAGCCAATCTGTATTCATTGAATTGCTTCAGCTCTGGTCTATTGTCGACAGCTATCTGAAGCAATTGACCGATATCGACAGCTTCATCCACCAATCGAGCTTTAGTCACGAGTCGATTGGCAGCACTCAAGTCAGTATCGGTGTTTAAATTGAGCGACGTCGCCAGGTCTACAGCCGCCTTACGCCTGGCAATTTGTTGTTCAATCAAGCGCTGGCGATCTTTAGACCTCTGCGTGCGAGCTTGCAGCACGTCCAATTTAGTGACGACGCCGCCTTCAAAAAGATCTTGATTGAGAATCACCAGCCCCTGCGAAACTTCCACGGCTTTAATGCGAATCTGCAGCAGGACCTCATCCTGCAGAAGTTCGTAATAAAGCTTGGTCGCTTGCAGGAGCACATCATTGGTGCTTCCTTTCAATGCGAATTGCGATGCTTTGTACTGGTGTTTGGCCTGCAATGCCGAATAGAGTAATTTCCCACCGGTAAAAATCGGCTGAGTGAATCCGGAACTCATGGTGAGAAACGGATTGGTGAGCGGCAAAGCGACCCCGGCCGGGTTGGCGATTGAACCTTTCAAACCCTGGAAGGTCAATGAATTATCGATTGTCGGCAAGAAATTGGACAGATTGCCGAAATAATCCCACTTCCTTTCTCCAGTTTGAGCATCGACAATTTTAATATCAAGGTTATTGCCCAGTGCTGTCAAAAGCGTCTCTTTCAGCCCTATTTCGCGCGCGCTGCCGGCATCAAGCTGGTAGGGAGACATTTTTGAATTGAGCCTAATCAGGGCACTGAGAACAGGCGCTTTGACGGATATTTTTTCAGGATCGACAAAAATGGTGCCACTGCTTTCGATAGAACGAAATCTCACTTCGTCAAGGGGCGTGCTTAAAGGCAGATCTTCCTTTCTGTCGGGAGGTTTGGACGGCGTCAGCCGGTCGGCATCAGGAGTGTCAGTTGAAGGTGCGGGTACGGAAGGGGAATTCAGACCGCGCAGCTGCAATGGTTGGGAAGGTTGAGATTCCTGGCTCTGACAGTAGCCATTCGTTGCCAAAAGAGCAAGCAAAATCACACCCATCAAAACAGGTCGCAGGCGAGCAAAGAAATGTTTGCCTCTTCTTCTCAATTACAGACAAGCCACCATGCTATTCCACCATCACCGAGAGTTTCGGTGGATACTTCTTGAAAGTTTCTGCATGACGTCTTAAGGCAGATTGGAAGATCTCGTTATAGACAAGTTTGCGGATCAAATAACTGTGTGTTTCTTTAGGATCAAGATATAGGTTGAATAACTTTCCGTAAGAGAAGGTTTCTGACACGCCGGAAAATCCACCCATGTCGACTACATCATCAGCACTGGTCGAGGTGGCGGCGCGATGGAATTTAAATTCCCCAGCGCGAACTGCCGAGAGAGTTTTCATCAACCAATAATATTCAAACTTGCGGTTTGATTCTCCATCGTTCGTGAGCAGGAATGAAGTTTGATCGATGCCATCTATGAATCTATCTTTGGGTATCTCTGAAGGATTAGCGGCCAAAGTCACGCAAGTAGTGAAAATGTCCGAGAGATCGAATAATCCATCGGAAGTCCGCCCAGGTGTGATTACACCTCGCCAATATGCAATTCCGGGCACGCGCATTCCGCCTTCCCAGGTATTGCCTTTGGCGCCGCGAAACGGAGTGTAACCGGCATCCGGCCAGGTTTCCATCTCCGGTCCGTTGTCTGACGTGACAAAGATCAGCGTATTATCCAGCTGTCCGGTCTCTTCCAGCGTTTTCACCAAGCGACCGAGCACGTCGTCAATCTCGACCAGGACATCTTTATAGGGATATTTGGCAGGAGATTTACCTTTGAATTTCTCATTCGGATAATTGTCGAAATGGCATCCACGAGTGCAGTGATAAAGAAAAAAAGGCTTATCGGACTTGGCCTGTTTCCTGATGAAGTCCATGGAATAGTTAGCCCATTTTTCATCGAGAGTCGACGATACAGGAATAGTGATTTCTTCGACATTCTCGATATCACTGCCACGCTTGCCGTGGACTAAGAACTTGTTGAAATTGGAATTCTGGACAAGTTTGGTGCGTTCGGGACTATTTACGATTTCCGGATAGAAATAGGGATCGCGCCACTCAGTGTAAATGTCAGAGACACCGAGAAAACCATAAAAGTCATCAAAGCCGA
>PNKB01000277.1 GCA_013997645.1 Cyanobacteria bacterium PR.3.49 | reverse complement strand
AGAAAAACGCAGTTATAGGCGCGGGAACCATCATCACAGCTCGCACTCCTATCATCGACATTTCGTCCGGCGAAGAACACTTCGGGCGGGTTCCGGAAAACGCGGTCGTCGTTCCGGGCGGCAGACAGAAGAAAGTCGGCGATCATGAATTCATTTTGCAAACGCCGCTAATTATAAAACGCAGAGATCCGCAAGTTAGCGCCAAGCTGGCAATGGAAGACTCCTTGCGCGTTTTCGAATAGCGCATGCTTGCTCGAAACACGTAAAGTCACTTAAGTCAGAAAAGAACAAATCACTCTTCCGCGGCGCATAACGCGGGATGGCGCATGCTGTCAAGGTTTTACGCGTATCAGACTAGTGTAAGCGCGCTAGGCTGTAACGTGTCGTTTTCAGCTGTCGGTTTTCTGCGGGTATTTCCGGCACTGCCGTATTAATTCCCGGCCGGCGGGGTTATTAAGGATTGCTTTATAAATCCTCAGCTCCTTAGGTTGGAAATAACTTCGTTCATTGCCAACCAAATTCAACAACCCAGGGATCTCCAACCCAGACCTTCGTTGCACGAGCATCTCAAACTCCACCTGCGCCTAAGCCAGCGTGTGTTCGAGACCGCTCCGATTTTTGTTGGCGCTTTTCACCAGGGTGTTTCGCCCGAGTCTGTTTAACCGCAGTTCGGACCCAATGCCCGCAACCAATAAAGAGACACGTTATGAAAAACCGCAGAAGTTTCATCGCGAACATCGCGATGGCGGTGCTTCTTACGCTCGGTCTTAGCGTTGGTAGCGGCCAAGCCGACCAACCTAATCCGGGAAGTAACGACAGCCCGCAGGTTACCGCACCTGTCGAGACTTCGGTCCCGACGTCAACCACAACCGCCGCTCAGACGACTCCGGAAGATCTTTACCGGCAAGTCTGGCGCAACGCCAACGAGAACTTTCTCTGGCGCGACCGTCTGACCACATTCGACCAGTGGGAGCACAAGTACAAAGGCAAGCTCTCCACTCAGGCCGATGCGGAAAAGGCGATCAATGAGATGCTCGATGTGCTGAAAGATGGTTACACCTACTTTCGCAACAACGGGCAAACTCAGACCAAAGCTGCCGCCACCGCCGCGACCAACGTCGTGACGTACAAGATGATCGGCACCGTCGGGTACATCAAAATCTCGACATTCGGCTCCGAAAACGCCGCCTCCGAAACGGAAGCTGCGATTCGCGCGCTGAATAAAGCTGGTGCAAAGGCTTACATCGTCGACCTTCGGGACAACGGTGGCGGCTACGTCGCACAGGCTTTTTCGATCACCGGTATGTTCCTCGACCAGGGCGAATTCGCCACGGTTAAGGGGCACCGTCACGGCAAGCCGTACACCGAGGTGATGACAGTCACCAAGACTTCGCTTGAAGACAAGGAAAACGGCAAGGTCACGTCGAACGTCACGCGCGTCGGCAACCTGACCGGCAACAAGCCTGTCTTCATTCTGGTCAACGGCGGCTCGGCATCCGCATCGGAGATGTTCGCCGGATCACTTCGGGACAATGGGCGCGCAAAGCTCATCGGTCAGAAGACTTTCGGTAAGGGCATCGCTCAGCTCAACATGGACTTGGCGTTCAACACGTCCATGCAAGTCACGTACGCTCAGCTGTATCAGCCTGCCGGCAAGAGCATTCACGGAGTTGGGATGACCCCCGACGAAGTTGTTGCTCCTGTGGCAAAGGTTGATGCACCGCTTGATCGTGCGCTCGCACTTGCAGCGCCCAAGCCTACCAAGGCAAAGGGAAATCCATGAACGAGGTGAGCCCCGACGGTCAGCTACGACACTGAAGCAAGTAATCTGCACTCAAAATGCGGACTTACCCTTCAGTGTCGTTTTTTGCCACATCGCTACTATCTTATTTAGTGATAGAGACCTACGTAGTACAAAAATTTCAGTCAAGCAACACCAGTAAAAGAGCCTCTTGCTCACCAACAGCCAGACACTTAGTTACGACACGGGAAACAAGGCGCTTCCAAATTTTTTTTGTTAATTGAGCGACTTCAGATTAAGTCGCGTCGTGAAAAATCACTCCAAGAGTGTGGCGCTGTCCGGTCAACAAACGGCTTACGCCGTGTCTCAAATTGACTCGATAGACGCCTTTTGAACCTTTCACCGGACGATGATGCACGGCAAAAATTACCGCATCTCCCTGCTCGAGCGGCACCACCATCGGTCGTGATTGCATGCGCGGTCGTTGCTCAGTCATGACAAACTCACCACCGGTAAAATCTTTTCCGGGCTCGGAAAGCAAGATTGCCATTTGCAATGGGAAAACATGCTCTCCATAAAGGTCCTGATGTAGGCAGTTGTAGTCGCCTGCTTCGTACTGAAGCAGAAGCGGGGTCGGCCTGGTTTGCCCGGCTTCGTGGCAGCGCGCGAGAAACTCCTGGTGTTGCTCAGGAAATCTAACTGCAATGTTCATGGCTGCATTCCAATCGTTTGCAATCAGCGCGAGATACGGATAAACAGCCCTTCGCAAACTGTGAACGATCTCGGGCAAAGGATAGGAAAAGTATTTGTATTCGCCCTTGCCGAAGCCATGACGCGCCATGACTACTCGGCTACGGAACAGTTCATCACGCGCATACATCGCAGCAATTTGCTTGCACTGCTCGGGCGTCAGGACGCCTGAAATAATTGTATTGCCTTCGCTGTCGAGCGAGTCGCAAACACTCTTCCAATCAGTTTCTTCAACGCGGCGAATGATGCCCTCCAGACAAACCTCATCTTTCTCCACAGTCTTCATGCGTTTGCCTCCCGTTTTATAAGGGTTGCCTTACGCTCGACTCCCCAGCGATAGCCGGAAAGTCCACCATCGTTACGCACTACCCGATGGCATGGAATTGCCACTGCAATTTTGTTGGCAGCACACGCGCTCGCCACGGCACGAACAGCTTTCGGCAGGCCCAGCCGATTAGCCAGCTCTGTGTAACTAACGGTCGTACCAGCCGGAATTTTTCTCAGTGCTTGCCAAACCCGTTGCTGAAATGCTGTTCCACGCACATCCAAAGGCAGATCCAAGCCGATGCCGGGTGTTTCCACAAAGCTGATCACCTGCGCAACTAGTTTTTCAAACTCATTGTCGCCACCAATGAGATTCGCATTGGGGAAGCGATCTTGCAAATCGCGCGCCAATTCGTCCGCATCATCCCCCAACAAGATAGAGCAAATTCCACGCTCGCTCTGTGCGACAAGAATGGCTCCCAGTGAGCACTGTGCTATGGCAAAACGAATATCTATTTTGGCACCGCCGCGACGGAAGTCCGTCGGAGTCATGCCGAGTACAGCGTTGGTCTTCTCGTAAAAACGGCTCGAAGAGCCGAATCCAGCTTCAAACATTGCTTCGGTAATACTGCCGCCGCGCTCTAATTCCTTTCGCATCTTTTTAGCACGATGCGCAGTAGCGTAGGCTTTGGGAGTCAAACCGGTAATAGACTTAAACAATCGATGAAAATGATATGTGCTCAAACCGGCACTGTCAGCGAGTTCTTGCAACGTCGGCTCTTCCTCAGAACTTTCGATGAGGCGGCAAACAGTTGCGATTTTTTCTTTATTTTGGTCTGCAAGGGAAACTTCATCCGGCTTGCACCGCTTGCAAGAGCGAAATCCAGCTTGCCGGGCATCCGCACAAGAGTTGTGAAACTCGACATTTTCCGGTCGCGCCAGACGAGCAGCACATGACGGCCGGCAATAAACGCCGGTGGTTTTTACCGAATAGAAAAAACTGCCGTCAGCCTTTTGGTCGCGTTCCACGATCGACTGCCAGCGTGGATCTTTGGAAACACGCTCGGCCGCACTGGAAATTTTCGCTGTTTCAACCTTGGTTGCCATCAGCCTGAGTTCTTTTTTCATCAGTACAACGCTCATAGTTTAGTCCTTTTGATAGCCTTTTGGTCGCAACGCTGTCGCGGCGATGACATTAATGTACAAAGCCCGCGCCACGCCGGCACTCCGACTCTTGCTTTCAAATTCGACAGACGCAAAATTGACGCGCCCAAATCGGCTGAAAAGCTTTGTTTACCGCCTCATAGTTTTTTCAAATTTTCCAGATTATCTCTTGCAGCCTTCCGCACCCAGGGTGATTTTGATTTCGACAGGCGGCGCATCAGCGGCTCGTATTTCTTGTCCTCGACCATCAAATGATTGGCAATTTGTGCCACATCGAAAGCATAAGCTTTGGGCGGGTCCATCAAAATTTTCTCGATCACTGGCACGGAATCGAAGTTCTTCAAAAGCGCAAGAGCGTGAACGGCGCGCAATTGGCAGCGAACATCCTTGGATTGAGTAACTTTGACGAGGAGCGGCACAGCGTCTTTGGCCGGAAGAGAACGCAGTGCATCGGCGGCATTGCCGTATACGACAGTAGCTTGATCGAATGTACCTTGCTCGTTGTACATGTCTCTATAGGTGCCAAAAGCCTGACCCGGCGGCAACTTTACCGTATTGAGTTTGGCGGCGGGAGTGTCGATTACTTTCACGAGCTCGGTCGTGACGATTTCCAATGGCGTTTTTCCAGCGGGCAGCGGGCAATCGCTTGTCGGCGAGAAGGGCACGCCAATATGTTGTTCGTCCACAGGAACGAGAACCAATTCCTTAGTGTCTTTAGCGGATTTAGAATCCTTAGGCTTACCTTCGCGCCGCACAAAAAAAATGCCACGCTCGCCTTCATTTGTCGTCAATGAATGGTCAGAAGCTTGACGGCTCGTAATCTTGACCGTCTCAGCAATGGGCGAGCCGGTGGTGTTCTTGATTGTTCTAATCACTCGCACAATAACAGTGGCATTCCTGCTTCCACCCGGAGTTGGCGCGGGACCAGGCGCCATTATCAACTTCTCCGTTTTGCCCGCAAAAATCAGTTCGGCGCGATCGCACATGTTCTTGGTTTGCGTCACGCCGACAGGCATCGCCGCGGCCGGCTGCGGCACCGTCGCAGATGCAATTAGAAAACTCGCTAAACTCAAGCTCTTCAACTTTTTCAAGCAATACCTCACCGCTTCTCGAAAGAAAAAACTATACCTGCTTGGCGTGCAACTTGCATCGGCACTATGTGAGCCGCGCTCCGGCATTGGTCAAAAGATCAAAAATCAGGGCGCATTCTCTCTTTGCTCCTTCACTTCCTGAGCCGGATTTACCGGTGGTCATTTGAGCAAGTTTGAGCGGAGTCGAACCGGACTTATTTTTAAGATTGACGTCCGCGCCGCATTCCACGAGAGCTTTCA
>PNKB01000276.1 GCA_013997645.1 Cyanobacteria bacterium PR.3.49 | reverse complement strand
TGCGAAAATCTGAAGAGATGGAATCATAAAGGATGGGTGGCTGTACTGGCTATATTGGGCGCGGCTATGGCGGCCTGGCTCTCCGTATCAGGTTCGGCTAAATCACTGGAGTCCATTGCCTCGCTCAACTGCGTCATCGTGCCTACTCCTACTCTTGTAGTTCTATCGGAATGGTTTTTGATGCGCAGAATATTTTTGCGGCAGCCGGACTGCTTTGGCAGAGTGCCGGAATTGGATGAATTGCCTAAATTCAAGTGGGCCGCAACCATTGCGCTCCTGTGCGGCATTACCGTTGGTGTGGCAACATCAGGCGCGATACCGGGGACCGAGTCCTTGCATGTGGGTGTTTGCGCATTGCAAGCCTGGGCTACCGCATTTCTTGTATATATCCCACTGCGGATCGTCGAATTCAAACGTGAGGTGCACAATCGCTGCGTTGCCTTGGAAGCGCTGGCGGCAATGCCGTCCACAATCGAGCCTGGTGTTGTAACAGCGCAGGTTTGATACGGTTTTTCAACCAGCATCTATTCCGTCGGCACCGTGAATGTAAAGGTTGTTCCTTTTCCGTTTTGGCCAGAGGCAGCCGAAATAGTGCCGCCGTGCAATTCCACAAGCGCCTTGCATATTGCCAGTCCTAGTCCGGAGCCGCCTTTGCTGCGAGAATCGGCATCCATTACTTGTGTGAATCGATCGAAAATCGTACCTACCATTTCTTCCGGAATTCCTCGCCCTTCGTCCGTGACCATGACGCGCGCGAATTTGCCATCAGGACTGCATTGCGCCGAAAGAGTAACGGTCGAGCCGGACGGGGAGAATTTGATGGCGTTGGAGAGCAAATTTATAACCACTCTGGAAAGTCTGTCTTCGTCAGCTTTCACCACTATTTTCTCCGAAGCGACATCTATTTTGATGTCGCTTGATTCGGCAAGTGTAGCTAGAGATTGAGCGCAATGCTCAAGCATCGGCTCCAGATGCGTTTTGGTTAGCACCAATTCCATCATGCCTGCTTTGATTTTCTCAACATCGAGAAGATCGTTGATAAGCGAAAGCATGCGAAGGGAATTGCGATCTGCCAGCGCCAGCATCTTTTCGCCTTTCTCAGTCAATTGGCCGTACATATCGGCGTCCAGCATTTCCAGAAAGTTTCTGATGGTCGAAAGAGGAGTGCGCAGATCATGCGTGATCATTGCCACCACTTCCTGTTTCATTCGCTCGGCTGATTTTCTTTCCGTATCATCGTGAATAACGCAAAAATACGATTTTTCCACGGGCGACCAGACTGCTGTCCAGAGCGTATCCACAACCTGCCCGCCCTTTCTTTTCATGCGCGCATCAAAAGGTTTGGTATTGGCGTCTTTGTTTGCCGCTTCCATGCAACTGAGCACATGCGCGACATCTTCGGCAACAATCAAGTCGACATAATATCTGCCCATCAGCTCTTGCGGTGTGTAGTCAAGGACTGTTTTAGAGGCGGGATTGACCGCTACGAATTTGCCTGCCGCGTCCAGCGAGCAAATCACATCGCGAGCATTGTCGGTCACGGCCCTTTGTTTTTTTTCAGCTTGCGTGATCGCTTCGGACATTTTGTGAAATGTCTGGTCCAATCTGGCAATTTCGTCGCTGCCTTTCAGCACCGGATTCAGTGGCATATCGCTGGCCAGCCTGTAGGCATTGTCCGACATTGTTTGCAGTCGTGATGAAATGCCTCGAATTAAAAGAAATGCGATCACGACAGTGACGATCGCGTTTGTCGAGGCAAAAATGAAGAAGATCTGTTTTTGCAAGTCTCTGAGCTTGGCTTCGCGTTCGGGACTGCGTTCTAAATTGAACTTCTCTTCGCGGTTCAGTTCCAGCAATTCTTCCGAGAGCACAGTAGCGCCGAGCTTTCTCAGGCGCCGATTATACGTTTTTCTCTTGTCTTCAAAGCGCAGGTCCGTTTGAATAAGCGGATTTTCCTGCATGATTCGAAAAATCGAAAGAGCAGCCTCGGCTGCTGCTTGCGACTCACTAACCAGTTTGTATTTTCTCGGCTCGTGCTCGGTCGCTGTTAAGAGTTTTTTGTATGCCGTTCTCATCTCAGTTTCGATGCGGCTTACATTTCTGGATGAGACAAATTCCGGTGTCAATTTTTGCCCGTGCAACTCGGACGATGATTCGTAAATGTTCTTCGAAATTACATTGATAGCGTCGGTAATTTCGCGCGAGCGCTTAGCTTCTCCCGCTTCCGACTCGGTTTTGGATTGCAGGTCGGACAGGTAAAACAGAAAGCCAAGGTTGATAAGCAGAGGCACGGCGACCATTGCCGCGAGCTTTGTCGATAGCGATAAATTGAGACGCATGAGCCTGCCTGCCGCGCCAATGCACAGTTCTAATATCCCCCTGCCCTGGGCATATGTAACCAGGGCTGCTTGGCTTGGAAGGCAAATAAATCTGGTATTCTAGGTCCATGGCGAGAATACTTCTGGTTGAAGACGACAGAGATCAAGCGACCACCATAGACGAGTGGCTCACTGCCGAGCATCATAATGTCGTTATTGCTTATGACGGCGAGGAAGGGGCTTACCGCATCGACAATGATGTCTTTGACGTCATCGTTCTCGACTGGGACCTGCCGAAAATGACGGGAATCGATATTCTCAAACGGTATCGAGTCAAGAAAGGCTCGACGCCGGTGATCATGTTGACCGGCAAAGGCACGATAGCTGACCGCGAGAGCGGACTGGACGGTGGTGCCGACGATTATCTGACCAAGCCTTTTAGTTTGCGAGAGTTGTCTGCGCGTATCAGAGCGTTGTTGCGCCGACCGGGAGAAGTAAAATCGAATGTTCTTACCGCAAGAAATTTGATACTCGATCCAGTGAAGCACAGCGTCACTAAAAACGGTGAGGAAGTTATGCTTCTGCCTAGAGATTTTGCCTTGCTCGAGTTTTTCATGCGCAATCTGGATGTAGTATTCAGCACTGACGCCTTGATTCAGCGGGTCTGGGAAGATGATTCAGATGTTACTTCCGATGCCCTGCGCACTGCAATAAAAAGGCTGAGAAAAAAACTGGATGACGGCGATGACGAATCAAAATCGGTGATTGAAAACATTCCTAGAGTCGGATACAGAATGCGCGCCTAAATTGTTCTAGTTCTAAATTCTAGTACTTCATCTCGATGGTGTAAGTGACTTTCACTTCACCTGAGGCAGGAACATCGATGGGAAATTCGAATGTATGCGAGTCTTTCTTCGCCGATGGATGGCTCTGCGCGATCAATTTCCAATTGCCGTAGGCGTGTTCGATCACCTGCACATGTACGGCTTCTTTCTTGTGATTTCTCACTGAAATCTCGTAAGACATCCGTTGTATGCGATTGCTTGGTTGTTCCATATTGGTCTGGCGTCTTTCGCCCACAACGTCGAAAGCATCGCCGAGATAAATACGAATTTTCTCGTCTCTTGGTGTGTGATCGATTTGATCTTCACCGACGAATTGCAAGGCGCCGTCGGAGTCTTTCTTGTAGACGCGCACTTTTCCTTTGGGCATGGGCATGCCGAGATGGTTGTCCTGGCTGTTTTGCATCTCCAATTTGATTTGAACTTTGCGTTTGTCCCCATCGCCGCCGCCATCATAAACTCGCGCATCGCCTGATTCCAGAACGAAGAGCTTTTTCACAGGCACGGCAGAGGCATTGAAAAGACTGAGCTGTTTTGTTTCATTGTTGTTGATGTCGGTTTTGCCCGCCAGAGTATAAAGATGGTATTCGGCAAATGACTGTTCGCTGAATTGCGGAGGCGGTGGTACCGAAGCGGGAACGGCCGCATCCATAGCCATCTCCATCATGGGTTGCGCTTCGCGCACTTTGTGAACATCTCCGGCAATCAGTTTCAACGCGGAGTTTTTATATGTTCCGCCGGATTTGTTATCGAGCGTCACCCAGCTTGTGATATCGCATTTGGTATCGTCCTGATTGGCGACGGCAACGTAGTCGCACTTCCAGTTGATATCTGCCGTCTGATAGGCGATCTCAACATCGTGAGATCCACCTTTGTCCGTTTCCAGTTTCCAATCAAGCGATGGTGTGGAGACAAGACCTTGAGGCAATTCGGATAGTTCGACTTGCCCTTGCGGATTGAGGATGATGCCGTTGCCGGTTTTTAGAACAAGACCCTGCGACACTTCCGAATTGCCGCCGTCTGGTGTTCCGATTGTCGCGTTTGGTCCGTTCAACAATATGCCGTTCAGCTCGACGACGCCCCCTGCGGCAACATATTGTTTGAACTTTGCCTGTTTGCCTATCGACTTATTGAGGATGGTATTGGGATCGATCAAATCGTATTTGTAGTTTTGCTCTCTGACCACGACTCCATTGGGCGCGGTCAATGAAGTGAAACTGACCGATGTCGGATCGATTTTGGACGCGACGTCCTGGCAGCTTACATAATTGATGCCGTTCTTCAATTCCATTTGGCGCGAGTCGCGCACCAGACCGAAATTCTGATTGTAGATGGTCAGCGAAATGCCTTTGGACGGCGAGATTTGACCGTCCTGAGCCAGCGCCACCGAAGAATAAACGGTAGCTGTGACTGCAACAATGACACTTAAATAGCGCCGAGAATTTCGAAGAGCCCTAGCCATTGTAGACTTTGTCGCCGCCTTCTTGATCTGCCTTTTCCATGAATTCCAGAGCCTTCGCCATCAAGTCGTGCTCATTGCGTGCATGGGTCGGAAAGGACACTACACCGATTGAGGCAGTCACTCTTACATGTCGAATTTCATCGTTGATTGGAACGCTTTTGATCTTTTCGCGAATCCGTTCGCCGACAACTATGGCGCGCGAAGAATACGTCTCAGGAAAAACCACACCGAGTTGGTTGTTGTTGCAGCGCGCCGGCACATCAACGTCGCGGATGGCGCCACGGATGATATTGGCTGCTGCTCTCAATGTGTCTTCGATGAAAAGCTGTCCGTGAATGCGGCCCAGCTCGTCGAGCTTATCGACCGACATAATCAGGAGTGAAAGCGGGCGTTTGTAGCGCTTGGCTCGGCGCAGTTCGTACTCCAGCTTCTTGAGAAAAGTGCGCGGATTGTACAACTCGGTCAGTGAGTCGATCAGGGTCATCTTTTCGATTTCATCGAGTCTTTCATCGCTCAGGGTTTCGCGACTCTTGTCAAGCATCGCTTGCTGCTTGGTTTCTTTGAATTTTTGACGACTGACACGCATCTCGACAAGCATGTCGGTGAATTTGGAATCGCGCGCTTGCGCCCATCCACCTTGCTTGCTGCCGGTTTTGTC
>PNKB01000275.1 GCA_013997645.1 Cyanobacteria bacterium PR.3.49 | reverse complement strand
TGCCGCCCAAGCTAAATATATTAATGGTTGAGGACAACCAGGATGATGTTGTCCTGACTAAAGACATGCTTGGCTCGCGCGCGTTTGTGACCAACAAAACCACCCTTAAAGAGGCGTTCGAGGTGCTCAAACTTAGATCTTTTGATGTGATTTTGCTCGATTTAGGAGTGCCGGACAGTCAGGGTATCGAAACGTTCGAGACGATTTCTCGTTATTCTGCCACTGTGCCTCCGGTCATAGTGCTTACTAGCAATGATGATGAAGCGCTGATTCAAAAAACTTTGACGCAAGGTGCCCAGGATTATCTAGTCAAAAGTCATCTGACGCCGGAATTGTTGTCCAGAACAGTTTTGCATGCAATCGAGCGATATAAGTTCGATCAAGCATTGCGCAAGAAGAATCGAGAACTAGTCGCGCTCAACCAGTCGCTGGCTAAAGCCCGCGATATTGCCGTTGATGCCAGTCGCTCCAAATCGGAATTCCTGGCCAATATCAGTCACGAAATCAGGACGCCGCTCAGCGGTATAGTCAGTATTGCTGATTTGCTAATCGATGAATGCAATTCCGATACGGTTGCAGAATTTCACCAAATTTTGCGCGAGTCATCCAGAAATCTGATGGCCACTGTCAATGACCTGCTCGATCTCTCTAAGATGGAAGCCGGAAAAATGATCGTCAATTTGGGCGATGTCAATCTGCGTGAGCTTGTACATGAAGTGGCTATAGCTATTTCACCGACCGCGAAAAAGAAGTCCATCGCAGTGGAGACAAAGATTGACGAGAGTGTACCGGAAACCATCACCACCGATGAGCTTCGCCTGAAGCAGGCGGTTTTGAATTTTGCGCACAATGCGGTGAAGTTTACCGACAGTGGAAGAATATTGATTTGCATTTGCATTGACCCGGACGATAGTAGTTTTGTCCGCCTCTGCGTCGAGGACACCGGTATTGGCATAAAGCCTGAATTGTTGAAGACTATTTTTGATCCATTCATGCAGGCGGATGGATCGATGACCCGTAAATACGGCGGGACCGGTTTGGGACTGGCAATATCAGAAAAAGCTGCTGCGCTGCTTGAAGGCGAAATCGGCGTGGACAGTGAAGTCGGCAAGGGTTCTTCTTTTTGGATTAAAGTTCCGATAAAAACCCCTCAATCTGAAACTCAGGCTTAAATTGAAATGTTTGAGCAGCAAGCAAGCTGGTTGATAATCTGTCTTCAGGGTTTCGTGCAGCAAAACGGGCAGCGTTGCCGCTGCCCGTGGGATGTCTATTGGAGGTAGAGCGGTTGCTGCGATTAGGCAGCGTCCTTGAGATAACCTTCCATGCGCTTTTGGATTTTGGTGCGAGCGCGCGAGATGCGTGACTTAACGGTACCGAGTTCGGTGCCCATCAAGGCAGCGATTTCGTCGTAGGACAGACCATCGACTTCGCGGAGCAATACCGGTTGTCTGAACTCTTGCGGGATGCTGTCCAAAGCACTTTCAAGTGCAGTGATGAGCTCTTTGCGTTGCAAATCTTTGTCTGGTTGGTGTCGGGTGTCGGCAACCAATCTTTCCATGCGATCCATCTTGTCGCCGTCTTCCGATTCGTAGGATTCGTCGAGTGAGATGATGTCTTGATTTTTGACTTTTCTGCGCAATTCGTCATAGCAGAGATTGGTGACGATCTGACCGAGCCAGCTCTTGAATGCTGCTGGACTTCTCAGTTGACCGATAGATTTCCACATTCTGATCTGTGCTTCTTGCAGAACATCGGAGATGTCTCTCAATTCAGGAAAACGTTTGCGCACCATAGCCGTGAGAGTAGGTTGGTACTTCTTCAATAAAAGGTCAATAGCGCCTCTTCTATTTTCCTGGCAAGCGCGAATAAGTTCTTCGTCTGTCATCTCGGTGAGCTTTTTCTGCGCCGGAACTACAGCGAGATGCGCTTTAGCAGTGGATTTATTGAAAAGCGGTTTTACATTGCCGTTCATTGTATTTGTCTCCGTCCTTCTTGATTCCAAAAGATAGTCACAGCAAAGCCGCACCAGAGGTGCTCCTGGGGCGCTTCGGCGCCGATTGCAATTGATAGATTGAATGGACTGCTTTTGCTTACACTGTTATTCTGCCAAAAGCGAATGGGAGTAACAACACGGGTTTACCCTAGTGGTAGCACCCTCGATCTCGTCTGTGGTGGGTCTGAAAAGAGCCGAGTAGTGGGGGATATGGAGAAATGTGTAGGTTTATTTCGGGAAGAGATATAGGGTTTTCTTGATTGGCGTCAGGCGCCGGCTGGAAGCACTACGGAAATTTCTACCTATAAATAGGTAGGAAGATCTCTTCATTTACCTTAGGTAGCTGTTCGTGTCAAAATAAGCGCTCGAATTAAGTGACAGGGTGCACCATGAACGATGATGTCATTGCTTCCAGAGAGCCGTTAGACACGACTAACTGTGATGACGAGCCGATTCATGTACCTGGTTCTGTTCAGCCATTTGGTGCGCTGGTCTCATTCGACAAGAATGGGCGCATATTGCGCGCAAGCGAATCATTCGCGGCTTTGTGCGGCTGTCCGGTCAACTTTCTGTTCGGCAAGAACATACAAGAGTTTTTTCCAAAAGTTTCTTTTGCGGAAGTATTTGAAAAGGAATCTTTCTACGCTGTAGTCGACCTGGCAAGTGGAGAAAAGGTCGAAGTACTAAAGCATTGCGCGGGTGAGGAAGTATACCTGGATGTTGTTCCGTATGATGATAGGCACCATTCAAGGTCGGCTGAGAAGCGCATTCATGATTTTGAGAAGTCTTTAGAAAACATTGAATCCATTGAGAACTTTGCGGAGAGGCTGGTGCAGATTGTTCGCCATCACTGCCAAATCGATCGCGTTAAGCTTTACAGATTTGATGAAAATTGGGATGGCGAAATAATTGCTGAGAGTAAGCTGGACGAGATGCCGTCATACCTTGCATTGCGATTTCCAAAGTCCGACATTCCGCAGCAAGCGCGGCGGCTTTACCAACTCAATAAAGTGAGAGTGATTGCCAATGTCGACGCACCACAGTCAAGGATTGTTGATGCACAGCCGATGGGAGCGCTTGATTTGAGCAGTTCGTTCGTGCGCAGTGTGTCGGAAATACACCTGCAGTATTTGCGCAATATGGAAGTGCAGGCTTCGATGTCAATTTCGCTGTTCGAAGGTGAAAGGTTTTGGGGATTGTTGGCTTGTCACAATCGTACGGCGCTGCGATTTAGTCTTTCAGATGAGGCTTTCTACGAGGGTATTTCCCAACTTGCCTCGAAAAAGCTCACTGAATTGAATGATGCTTTGCTGGCCAGGCACAGGCAGAATGATCAAAAGGTCATTGCGGAGATGCTGTCTTCCAACAGAGCCCGGACTCTTGATGAAAAGCTCCTGGAAGGAGAGCTTTCCGTATTGGATCTGATACCGGCGAATGGAGCAGCTATCGTTCGCGGCGGAAGGATGCAAAAACGAGGCATCGCGCCTGCGGAAACCGCCTTGCCGCCGATTCTGCACCTTCTGGAGCAATCGCAAGCCGAAGTCATTGCATTCGACGATTTATTGGAGCGCTTGGGCGAAGATGTGGCATTTTTTGCTTGCGGAGTGCTCGCAATTCGCCTACCGGAAAGAAACAATTGGCTTTTGTGGTTTCGGGTCGAGGCAATTAAGGAAGTCGCCTGGGCAGGCGATCCATATAAACCTGAACGCGAGACAAAATTTGGTGACCGGCTCTATCCGAGAACATCTTTTGAGCTTTGGAAAGAAAAATCACGCGGTAGGTCAAAACCGTGGACGGCGTTTGAAAAGCTTGCGGCGCAGTATTTGGCGGAGGCGGTGAAGGCTTAAGTTGGCAGATGACGCCATATCAAACGATCTCTTGAGAGCCATCGTGGAAAACATCGGCGCTGGGGTGTTTGTAATTGACGAACACGGCAACTGCTTGTTGTCCAATCCCATTGCCGACGATCTTCTCAATACGCTCGATATCAAGAATTTGAGTGACCGCTCCAAATTGTCAGGCTTCTATCAGCCGGACAGAGTTACTCGCATTCCTCCCGAGCAGGATCCGTTTGCTGCTGCTATGCGTGCAGAGCGCGTAGATAAACAAGAGATTTTTGTGCGAAACGCGTGGAGGCCTTTCGGCGGTTGGATTCGAGTAACGATTACGCCGCTAGTGCTGAACCACAGCGAGAAAAGCAATCGCGGCGGCATCATTGTTATAGAAGACATCACCGAGCAAAAATCGTTAGCTGAGGAAGTGCAGCGCTCCAACCGCGACTTACAGCAATTCGCCTATGTCGCTGCTCACGATTTGCAAGAGCCGCTGCGCTCTATTACTGGTTTTGGCAATCTTCTGGTTAAGGGCCTGGAAGGTACGAAGGACGAAAAAGTAATCGATCACCTCGATCGAATGATGGGCGCGGCGAAGAGAATGCAGTCTCTCATAGCTGCACTGCTTTTATATGCACGTATAGATACGCGTGCTAAAGCCCCTGCCATTTGCAACTCTAACGAGCTGGTCGAGAATGTATTGATCGATATGAGTGCCCTTATCAAAGACACTGGCGTTCAAATTGAGATTGGCATATTGCCGGACGTCGTCGCTGATAGCGATCAGATATCTCAAGTTTTTCACAACCTGATTGGCAATGCATTGAAGTACCGCTCGGAAAAACCGAAGATTATGATTACGGCTAACAGCAACGAGCGCAATCACCATTTCTGCGTGACCGACAATGGAATTGGCATGGAGAAGAAGTATCAGGAGCGCGTCTTCATCATTTTTCAGCGCTTACACAATAAGAGTCAATACGAAGGTGTCGGTATCGGATTGGCCCTCTGCAAAAAGATTATCGAAAATCATGGCGGACAAATTTGGATAGACTCGCGAATAGGCGAGGGAACCGACGTGCATTTTACGTTGCCTGTAATACCAAAAGGAAAAAAATATGCAAAAGCCTAGAGACATAGACATTTTGCTCATTGATGACAATGACGATGATGTTGCGCTCACCCGGGAAGCCCTGTCCCAGAGCAAGATTCATATGAGCAGCTTGAATGTCGTTAGCGACGGCGAGGAAGGTATGCTTTATCTTCGCAAGCAGGGGAAGTATAAGGATGCGGTTCGCCCCTCCGTCATTTTCCTGGACCTCAACATGCCCAAGAAAGACGGACGTGAAGTGCTGGAAGAACTTAAGGCTGATGCGGAACTTAGGACGATTCCTGTAGTCATTCTTACAACGTCCGATGACGAACAGGACATTTTGCTCTCATATAATTTGTATGCAAATTGCTATGTTCGTAAACCAATTGATC
>PNKB01000274.1 GCA_013997645.1 Cyanobacteria bacterium PR.3.49 | reverse complement strand
GTGCTCTTCCGATCTCGGTCAGCCGGGTAGGCGGCGCCGCGCAAACCAAAGCCATGAAAGCAGTTGCCGGTAAGTTGCGTCTTGACCTTGCGCAGTTCAGAGAATTGGAAGCGTTCGCTCAGTTCGCATCCGACCTCGACAAAGCAACCCAAGATCAAATCCGCCGCGGTCAAAAACTGACGGAAGTTTTGAAACAGCCTCAGTTCCAACCCCTTTCTCTGGCTCAGCAAGTCTCCATCATCTATGCAGCCAACAATGGATTGCTTGATGATGTCGAGCAAAAAGACATCCAGAAATTCAAAGCCGAGTGGTTCAAATTCCTGGCTGCTCAGTCGAAGGATCT
Source organism: Cyanobacteria bacterium PR.3.49 (assembly GCA_013997645.1). Classification (GTDB taxonomy): domain Bacteria; phylum Cyanobacteriota; class Vampirovibrionia; order Obscuribacterales; family Obscuribacteraceae; genus QKMZ01. The sequence goes on along the minus strand of PNKB01000274.1, from coordinate 5,177 downwards.
CGATGCCAAAATCAATTCCGGCGACAAGCTCACCAAGGAAGACGAAACCGCATTGACAGACGCGATCAAGAACTTCAAGACCAACTTTTTCAACAAGTAAAAAAACATGGCAAACTTAAAAGCAATTAGAAACCGCATCAAATCGGTGCAATCAACGCAGAAAATCACCAAAGCCATGAAAATGGTGGCAGCGGCGAAAGTGCGTCGGGCGCAGATGAAGATGATGGCGGCAAGACCGTTCACACAAGCGGTCGTGAGCATGCTCAAGAGAGCCGTTTCGGAAGTGGCGGAGATCGATCTGCAAGGATTGCATCTTTTGGAAAGACGGCCGATCAAAACAGTTGCTTTGATCATCCTCTCTTCCGATCGCGGCTTGTGCGGCGGTTACAACAGCGTAATCTTCCGCGAATCGATGCAGCGCATCAAACAGCTGAAGGACGAAGGCAAAGAAGTAAAGCTGATTTTGGTCGGATTGAAGGCGGCAGCGTTCTTCAAATCACTCAAGATCGAGAAGCTGAAAACGCATACAAATTTGCCGGCTATCCCGAGTGTTGAAGTGGCGCGTTTGATTGCCAAAGAAGCTGCCGACTTTTATATCGAGAAGCAAGTTGATTCAGTCGAGCTGATTGGCTCCGACTTCATCAACCTGTTGCGTTCGGAAGTGCTTATCCAACAAGTGCTGCCGATTGCTCTGCCGGTCAAGGAAAACACCAGCCTTCCTTCGGCAGAAACCCTTTTCGAGCCCTCCATTGTTGAAGTAATGAGACTGGAGCTTTTGCCGAAGTATATGGAAAACGTCATCTATCAGGGCTTGCTCGAAGCGTCAGCTTCCGAGTTGGCAGCGCGGATGAACGCCATGACCAACGCTTCCAATAATGCTCGCGATCTCATTTCCAGCCTCACTTTGGAATACAACAAGGCTCGTCAGGCGGGCATTACGCAAGAATTGCTCGAAATCGTCGGCGGCGCCGAAGCGCTCAAGGCCTGATCGATATATCTCTAGATCCAATGTGCAAATAAAATGGCGCCAATCTTTGCGGGTAGCCGCCCAAAACGGCGCGCCCGGCGTCATGAGACTTGATCCCGCCTATGTTTTAGCGGGCTGCCAATGGATATAATCTTGAAATGACGACGGCGGACAATCGAGACGAAATAGCGGCGGCTCTGGCTTGTGTCTTTGCTGTGATGAAATCGCGGGCGATAGACCCCCGGCAGTCAGAACCTCAGTCAGATTCCAACTGGGCGACTGCCTCTAGATTGGAAGGGGTGGGCGAAGTCGGGCTGAGAGAAAAGCCGGCTGGTCAATCGGGCACCCGCAGCCGCTGGTGGTCCGGGCGCAGCATGCTCTCTTTACTGATGGCGCTCAGTTGCGGTTTGCTTTTCGGCTCCGCTGCGCTGGCAGCCGATGAAAGCACGTCTGACGAGAGCAATTCGCAAGAAAACTTTCCACCTCTGGCTGCTCTGCCGGTCCCTGCATTCGACCGCCGGACTGCAACATCTCAGTCTTTTGCGGCACCATATCCGGTGAGCCAGATTATTCCCAGTCGTTCCGGTCAAGTGATTCGAGTGCTGCTCAGCCGCGGCTCCAAAGCCCCTGAAATAGCGATGATTGACGGCGCCACCGTGATCAATCTTGCCACCATGACACCGGCATATAAAATTGCGGCCGGCAGCCGGTTTCAGGTGCACTTAGAAAATAGGCGTCTGGCCTTTCAGGGTGCCGATTACTACTCGGTAGCTCAAGCGCCTGCGGGCAGCGCCATTCGCCAGGTGGTTGCCATGACCCCTCGCTCTTTTAATTCGAATGCTCCTTCGGTTAATAAGTTTTCTTTGTTATTCGATCTTCCTCAATCGCCAAAATCGACAGCGGATGCAGGGGCGACTTTGCCTGCGGCGCCCAAAGGCGGTATCAAGCCGTATGGATATTTGGTGGTTTCAAATGCGAAAGAAGGCTTGCTGTCCTATAACGGGCGCGTCTATCGGGGCGCCATCTGGCTAAAGCCGGTAAGCAGCGGGGCTGATGTTTCCTTTCAGGCGATAAATATTGTCGACCTGGAAGATTATTTACTTTCAGTGGTTCCTTCCGAAATGCCTACTGTCTGGCATAAAGAGGCGGTCAAAGCGCAGAGCATTGCGGCCCGTTCTTATGCAGTCGCCAATTATTGGAAAAACGAGAAAGACAGTTACGACTTGAAAGACACCACCGACGACCAGGTCTATCTCGGCGTCGAAAGCGAGACTACAGCGGGCAATCAGGCTTGTGATGAAACTGTCGGCATAGTTTTGAAGCACAACCAGAAAGTAATTTCCGCGTTTTTTCACAGCACCAGTGGCGGTGCTACGGAAGCGGGGGAAAACGTCTGGGGCAAGGAAATCCCATATGTCCAGTCGGTTCTGGACTACGACGACAATTCACCGCATTTTGCCTGGCAAAGGCGTTTCAATATCGATCAGGCGGAAAAGGCTTTTGGGCTGAAAACCGGCACACTGCTGTCCATTCAGCCATTCTGGAAGGTTTCGACCAACCGGGTCAAGAATGCGGCGGTTGTTTCCACCGGCAACACCACTGTTCTGTCCGGCGAGCGCCTGAGACAACTCTTCAAGCTCCCGAGCTCGATTTTTAATGTGTCGTTTGAAGACGGAAGTTACATATTCGCCGGAAGAGGCTTCGGACACGGGCTCGGCATGTCTCAATACGGCGCCAGAACCCTTGCAGAAAGTGGCTATAATGCAGCCCAGATACTATCCTATTACTATAGGGATGTTTCTGTGGAGTACCTGAATAGGGCTCCTGGCATTTGAGGTCCATGTGGAAAAGGCTTTTGCGATACTAACAATGCTCGCCATTCTGAGCGTGCTCATTATTGTGCACGAGTGCGGGCATTTTCTTGTAGCTCGGTATTTTGGTTTTCAGACACCTGTCTTCGGCTTCGGTCTGCCTTTCGGCCCTTCTTGGACGGTTGGCAAGAAGTGGGGTACGGAGTTCAAAATCCACGCGTGCCTTTTGGGCGGCTACGTCGCTATCCCTGAGCTGGGCGACGAATCGAATGCCGATGCCTTCGGACCTCCTGAAAAGCCCTTCCGCAAATTCCCCATCTGGCAGCGGGCGCTGGTCGCCGTCGCCGGTGTCACTTTCAACGTCATTTTTGCCTATCTTGTCTGTCTGGTCATGGTTCTTTCCATGGGCGACCCTGTCTATGTCGTCATGGCCGGCAAACCAAATCCAATCAAATCTCCGGCTGACCTGGCCGGCTTCAAGCCCGGCGACATCATTCAATCTGTGAACGGCAAACCAGTCGCCTCTGAAACAGAGATGATTACCGAGATAAAAGCACACAAGAATGTTGAGGTCAGTGTTGCGCTCAAGCGCGCTATATCCAGTGATGCCCTGGAAAAATTGCAAGAGTTCAATCCCCGCAAGGCTTCCGAGGCTGACTACCAAAAGCTTGAGAATTCGATGGATTCTTTGACGCTCAAGGTCACACCGAGTGATAAGGGCACAATCGGTCTTGAATTGATGCGTAAGGCAGTTTCGTACAAAAAAATCGACGGAAACCCGGTTGAAATTGCCACATATGCAGGGGCCAAGCTGAATGAACTGACTATGCAGATGTTGACGCAGCTTGGACAAATGGTCGAAGGGCTCTGCCGTAAGGCGATGGGCGCAAAGAGCAGCGCAGGAGCGCCGGATGTCGGCTTCCAGGACTTGCACGGCGTTCTTGCCGTGGTCGTTTTCGGGGCGGATGTGGCAACGCAGGACTGGACCCAGCTTTTCATATTCACCATCATGATCAGTATGGATCTAGCCATCATCAACCTCTTGCCCTGGCCGGCGCTGGACGGTGGTCACCTGGCTTTCATGTGCTATGAAGCCATCCGCGGCAAACCGATGGAAGAACGCTATCAGGGCGAAATTGTTAAATGGGGCTTCTTGAGCCTGATCGTGCTGATGGTGGTAATTATGTTTAACGACGTGACCGCCCTTATGACCGGAAAGTTGAGCTTCAAGGCGATGAAGGAGAAAGCCAAGGAGGTTCAGCAACAAAGGGATGCTCTGAATTCTCCCGGTTCGGTAGATGCCGGTGGCAGTAAGCCTGCTGTCGAAAGAATACCTTCATCAGAAAATGCTCCTCCAAAATAGTAGGAAACCAGTAAGATGGCTCAATACGATTACCGCTGCAAAGACTGCCGAGAAACATTCTCTGTCGAACGCTCGATGACAGCCGAATCAACAGATTGTGCATGTGAGAAGTGCGGCAGCACCGATGTCACTCGCATCTGGAATGCGTTTATACGCGCCGGCGGCGTCACACCCGATGTCGGTCAGGGCTCATCGAAGTCTTCTTCTTCTAAATCTTCAGGCGGTGGTGGCTGCGGTTCTTGCTCCAGCTCATCATGCGGCACCTGCCACTAAGACTCAATTAACATGCTACTCGACACTTATTTAAATGCCATCGTAATCTTCACCTTAGGCGTTGCACTGTCGGTCGTCGGGTTGGTCTGGGTGCGTCAGAAAGTGCATATCGACTCACTGATGGAAAACCACGAGGTGGGCGGTTATATGCTCTCCGTGGTCGGCACCATGTATGCTGTTTTGCTTGGACTTGTCGTTGTCGATGCCATGACACGCTTTCAGGAAGCTCGCAATATCGTCGAGTCCGAAGCGAACAGTCTTGCCGACGTATTTGTCCTATCGCGCCGATTCCCACCTGACAAACAGAAGAAAATCGAACATCTGTGTCTTGATTACGTGACGGAAGTTACCCAGGTCGAATGGCCGATGATGGACACTGCCAGTAAAAGTTTCAGGGCCAGAAAAATGGTGTTCGACCTCATTCATGAAGTGATTGATTTTGAGCCGGTTACAGAAAGTCAAAAAGCGATTTATCCGATGGCCGTTCAATCTGTTACCAATTTATGGGATAACAGGCGAGCGCGCACCAACATCTCCGACAATGGCATGCCCGTTGAAGAATGGATAGTTTTGATTCTTGGTGCGGCTGTGTGCAGCGTATTTTCGTACTTCTTCGGTCTCAGGAATTTAAAAGCGCAGATCATCATGACCGCGCTTTGTTCGACATTGATAGCATTGAATTTGTTTTTAGTGCTGATGTTCGGCTATCCATTTTCAGGCGATATGAAAATCAAGCCAGATGCGCTGGTAGTAGATAAGCTAA
>PNKB01000273.1 GCA_013997645.1 Cyanobacteria bacterium PR.3.49 | reverse complement strand
AGGACGGATGAACGGCATTGAAATCACAGCACAAGCCAATTAGAAAGAACAAAGACAGATTACTGTTTCAGAATGTAGTGTAAACCGCCAGTTCCAAGAAGACGATTTCCTTCTAACTCGATCGTAGTCCCAAAAGACTGGCCGAGAAAAGAGTGGCTCTCGCCACTCTTTTCTGCACTGAAAACATCGATGGAAACGGGCATTAAGACTTAGTTCGTTTGACAAACGAACTAAGTCTTGCTAAACTACATCTAACGAGCGGCGCAATTCAGAAGCGGAAACGCCGAGGTTAGAGAGCGTCCGGTGGCAAAGGCGCAAAGTCGCCATTGGAGATAACTTTGGTCAGCAGTCCCAGTTTTTTTGAAATGCGACGAAGAAATATAGAAGATGTTCTCGCATGCGTGCGTAACAATGCAGGTATTAGCAGAGCAGAGCTATCAAAAACACTTGGTCTGGCGAAAGCCACTGTCTCGGACATAGTGGACGAGTTGACGGGAAAGACCGTACTTGAAGAAATCGGCGTCAAAGAATCCAGCGGAGGAAGACCTGCTGTCGGTCTTCAATTCAATCCGAATTACGGATTAGTCCTTGGAGTATCTCTCGATGAATCTGAGATTTCCGGATGCCTGATGAATTTAGATGGCGACACCATTACGAACTTCAGCAGCAGGATCGACCACACCTGGAATGGAACAAAGATTGCTGAATTTCTGTCCGATAGGCTTTTTTCAGCGCTGAAGGAAGAGAATTCAGGCATTGAAAGGATCTTGGCGGTCGGAATAGCAGTTCCTGGTCCGGTAAGCGATGGAGCCAGCACGGATGAGGTCAGCTCGTTTTTGGAAACAGATAAAGTCAAAAAGATTTTGGCAATCCGAACTCGCTGCTTGCCGGTTGTCGAGTCAAATACAAATATGGCTGCATTAGCTGAAATTCGCAACAGTAAAATCAAAGATTCGGAGTTGGTTTTTGTTCTGCGAATCGGTCATAAAATTCGCTCGGCAGTCATGTGTAGTGGAATTCTCCTCAATGGAAGCGGGGGATTAAGCGGCGAATTCGGTCATCTATCGGTTCCGAATAATAAACGCCTGTGCGACTGTGGTACTCGCGGATGCATAGACACGGTAGCAAGTACTGCCGCCATGATAAAGCTAGGTCAAGATTCCGGTTTAAGAGTTCGAAGTATTGGCGGATTGCTTGAATCTGCAGGAAAAGACGATCCTGTTGCCCAGGCCATTTTTGCTGAGGCCGGAAAAGCGATTGGTTTCGGGCTGGGGCAGGTGATCAATCTATTGGCACCGCATGCGGTTATTGTTGCCGGGCCAGCGGTTAAGAACGAAAATCTCATTATGCGCTCTCTTCGAAACAAAGTGAGAAAGTGCGCGAAGCTGGAAAACAGGAACAACTGCCGGATCATTACTGGCAGCGCAGCCGGCAACTCGGAGTGCATCGGCGCAGGGCTTCTTGCACTTAAAAAACTGGACATTTCCGATGCGTGCCTGACAGCGGAACGAGTCGCAGTCGGCTGATTTTGGACGGAGGAACGGAGATGGTTAACATAATAACTGGCTGCGATGCACAGAAACTTAAAATTTACAGCGCGAAAGATTTAGATTCACTGCCGCAGACACGTCAACTATCCGGTGCACGGAAAGCTGAAATGAAGGCAGTCGCATCGGTGCTGCCGTTCAGAGTTAACAACTACGTCGTAGAAAATCTGATTGATTGGAAAGAAGTTCCTGATGATCCGATATTTCAGTTGACCTTTCCTCAACCAGGAATGCTTGAGCCTGATTCATTGAAGCGAATGCTTCAGTTGACCAATAGTGGCGCCGGTGACAACGAGATAATGGCAGCCGCTCGCGAGATTCAGCTTAGCCTCAATCCACACCCAGCAGGACAGAAGCAGCTGAACGTACCGAAATTCAAGGGAGAAAGTTTAGATGGAATGCAGCACAAGTATAGGGAAACCGTGCTCTTTTTTCCTTCGGCAGGGCAGACTTGTTTTTCTTACTGCACATACTGTTTTCGCTGGCCTCAATTCGTCGGCATGGATGAATTGAAGTTTGCCAGCAAGCAAGCTGCCACGTTGGTGGAATATCTTAAAAATCATAAGGAAGTTAAGAGTGTTCTATTCACCGGAGGCGATCCGCTGATTATGAAAACGGTGCTGCTGCGGACCTACATAGAGCCGTTGCTGACGCCCGAACTGGAGCATGTCACCAGCATCAGGATCGGTACAAAAGCACCGGCATTCTGGCCCTACCGTTTCGTCACAGACGACGATAGTGATGATTTGATGAGGCTGTTCGAGCAGGTAAAACAATCGGGTCGAAACCTGGCACTTATGGCTCATTACAGTCATCCTCGCTTTCTCGAAACGGACATCGCCGAAAACGCGATAAAACGCATTCAAAGCAGCGGAGCGACTATACGTTGCCAATCGCCTGTAGTCCGACATGTGAACGACAATGCAAAGGTCTGGTCGGATCTGTGGTCTCGCGAAGTGAAATTGGGAGCGATACCGTATTACATGTTCGTCGAGCGAGACACAGGTGCCAGGCGGTACTTTGAAATTCCATTGGAACAATGCCTTGCGATTTTCAACGCTGCATACAAAACAGTGTCGGGACTCGGTCGCACGGTCAGAGGTCCTTCGATGTCATGCACACCTGGAAAAGTAATGATTGATGCGATTTCAGAGGTGGCTGGCGAAAAGGTCTTTGTACTGAAGTTTATTCAAGCCCGAGATCCTGCATGGGTCAATCAGGTGTTCTTTGCCAAGTACGATCCGCATGCTACCTGGCTCAATCATTTAGAACCGGCATTGGGCAAGTCGAAGTTCTTCTTTGAGGAACAAATGGCCTCGATGCTCAAAGCCAGCTAACAAGCCGAAACTCGGTAATCGAATTGGAAACGAAAAAGACCGCATTTCAAGCGGGCAAGAAAAGCCCAGTAAACATTGCTGTGCCGGAAGCTTGCATGATAGGACTGATTGCGGCTCTGGGAGCAGTTCTGCTTAAGAATGGAGTGGGGATCGTCGGCACGATGCGCGTGCATCTAGCCGGCATCTCGCCGTATTTTCTGCCTATCATCGGTTTGCTAGGCGGGCTGCTGGTAGGATTGCTGATTCGATACGTCGATAGAGGCATTGCAGGTAGCGGCATTCCACAGACCAAAGCGGCGTTATTCGGTTTTCCCATAAGTCTCGGAGTGAAATCAGCCGTAACCAAGCTTCTGGGCTGTGTAATTTCGCTTGGCTCTGGTATGGCACTGGGACGAGAAGGGCCGACGGTACAGGTTGCGGCCGGCTTATCTTCTGCCTTCAGTAAATTGCGAAAGACATCTCCTGTCCACAACACTCAACTAATTGCCGCTGGTGCGGGTGCTGGTCTCGCTGCTGCTTTCAATGCTCCCTTAGCGGGCGTGCTGTTTGTCCTGGAAGAGCTGATCAAAAAAATGTCTGGCTTCGCAGTCGGCACCACCGTTGTCGCCTGTTTTGTAGCATCGGTGACGTCTAGACTGGTGGGAGTTCACAGTCTCGATATCAATCTGTCGGAACTCTTTCCAAAAGCAACTTTTGCATTTCAAGATATCCCTTTTCTCGTTGTTCTTGGTGTCCTCTCAGGTCTCTGTGGTGCAATTTTCAATAAAACGATAATTGCATCCCTTTCGCTCAATCGGGACATTCTTAGGTGCCCACCAATCTTAGCGACCAGCACTGCGGGCCTGATGACAGGAATGATGGTAATGGTCTTGCCGGACACCTTTTGCAATTATGCCGGGTTGCGAGAGCTGACTTTTCAGAGTGATACCAACATTCAGATTATTGCCATAGCTCTGGTGGTCCAATTTGCGCTCACAGTCTTGGCCTATTCTTCCGGTGTACCAGGAGGCCTTTTTGCTCCCAGCCTGACCATGGGTGCTTGCCTGGGGCATTTGGTTGCCGTCGGCGAACAACAGCTAATACATAGCGGGGACATAGGGACAATGGCCGTCGTTGGAATGGGAGCCTTTTTCTGTGCGGTTGCTCGAGTTCCGATCACCTCCGTAATCATCATCTTCGAAATGACGACGGACTTCAATCTCGTGCTTCCACTCATGATTTGCTGTGTGGTTGCATATTTGGTGGCAGAACAATTAGACCCAGGATCACTTTACGATCAGCTCGTTTCTTGGAGCGGCATGAACTTAGAAGAAAAGGAGGATGGCTCGACTCTGGACACACTTCTTGCGAATTCATTCATGACAGAGAGAGTAAAAACGATACCGCTCAGCGCCACACTTGCTCACGTAAAAAACATATTCGAAACGAACACTCACCAGGGATATCCGGTTGTAGATCCGTCAGGAAAGGTAGTGGGAATTGTCGCCAGACCGGACCTTCTATCGACTATTCAAAATAACCTTAAACCTGAAACCCCAGTCAAGAAGTTCATGACCGCCAGTCCAATTACCATACGTGCGGACGAACCGCTGAGCAGTGTCCTTTTTCTTATGGATCGGTTTAAGGTGAGCCGCCTACCTGTCACGCAAAGAGAGAAGTTGATAGGCATTATTACGCGAAAAGATATTGTCGCTGCACAATCTCAGGCAACAGGAATTCGGGCGAAAAACGGCACAAGGTCATACGTCGCCTACCAGACTCGCGCACGGGAAGCCGGTTCCGGCCGGTTACTCCTTGGCATAGCAGATACGATCAATCAGAAATCATTCTCCGCTGCAACCAAAATTGCTCTAGGCCAGGAATATGAATTGGAATTCCTACACGTCATCACAATACCTCCTAGTCAAAATCCAGCAGCCGCAGACATTTCCACCGAGTCCAGTCGCGCCGTTCTTGTGGCTTGTGAGCAGTCCGGAAGGAGGTTGGGAATTCCAACTCACACAAGCATTAGAATCACCCATAACTATGTACATGCTCTTGCCGAAACAATCGAATCAAGAAATATAGACATGTTTTTGATGCAATTCCAGACAAGAAAAACAAGCAAAAGCGCCGATTTCAGCGTTCAGTCGATTCTGAATAATACAAACTGCAAGACAGTATTACTTGGACGAAATTATGAGAGCAGGTATTCTCGATTTTATATTCCAGTGGCAGACTTTCTAAATGGGGAGTTGGCATTGGAGGTAGCAGAACACCTTGCGCATCCTGACTCAGAAATTATAATTTTGCAGATTCAATCTTCCAAGAAGAACACCGTCAACACATTGACAGGGCATCGTATTGACGAAATCAAAAATACCTGGAAAAACAAAAAACGTACGGAGCTTCGTATTGAAAGCGTCGTTGCCAACTCACCTTCGGGGCTGTTAGCTAATCTCAATTCGCTTACCCAGGCCGATGTCTTGATAATGGGACTGCCACGAGGTTACCTGGCCAAGTCAATTAACAAAGGTCTGTTCAAGCGAAATTTAAAAGCATTCGAGGCCCACTCGTCCGTAATCCTGACGACCGAATAGACTCAAATTGCCTGGTTAAGGGTTCTGGCAAAACATCGTTGTTTGGAGCCTGACTCAAAAGTAGTATCAGTCACATCTTTTGTGTTTGAAGAGTGTGTAACCTGGAAACACCTACGTGGATTCTTC
>PNKB01000272.1 GCA_013997645.1 Cyanobacteria bacterium PR.3.49 | reverse complement strand
CAGCAACGCCATCAAATTCTCGCCCAATGAGACCCAGGTGACCATGACGGCTGAACGCTCCGGCAATGGCGTCAAACTTTGCGTCAAAGACGAAGGGCTGGGAATTTCAGAAGAAGACCAGGCAAGGATTTTTCAGAAATTCGAGCGAGCAGCAGCGCGCCAGTCCTCACAATCCTCAGCGCCCAGTACTTCCACCGCTCCAATTCCGAGCGCCGGTTTGGGATTGCATATCTGCAAAATGCTCGTCGAAGCGCACGGCGGTTCTATAAGCGTTTCGTCCAAGGCAGGGCTGGGCGCAGCCTTCTCGGTCTTTTTCCCGGACGGAAAGGTTGGCAACCTTTCGGCAACATTGGGCGAATAATATTAAACCGTTGGCAGCGACAACCGGTTAGATAACTGAGAGCTGCCGGCTATCGAAAAATTTTCTTTCCAGTCAGTGGCGGAACTAGTGGTCGAGTTCCGCCAATTGACTGTTTCTCCAGAACTTAACCGAAGATGCCGAATGGTCCTTTTGCCACACGGCTGAGGAATTTGTCCGGGCGAAGTATTTCGCTCGGTCTGGGCAAACCGCCGGCCGGATCCAAGACGCTGGCAACTCTATCGCCGGCTCTTTCCAAACCACGCACGTCAATTCCGGTTTGATTACTGACGAATTCTTGAAGACCGCGCGGATCGAGAGGATTGAGACCGCGACCGATTTGGAATTGTCCGGATGTTTCATTCATGCGGCCAACCACTCCGTGATACATATGATCGCGCATGCGCCGGTCGTTGTCGTTATGAGAGTATCCACGGTCTTGATCTAAGTCGCGATCGTTATTGCGATGTGAGCGGTGGTCCGGCTCGCGCCAGTCATGCATTTGGTTATCTCTGTCTCTGCCATTGCGGGATTGGTAAGGATTGGTATCGGATCCGTTCTTAATACCGGATTGCGCGTCATCGATTTCCTCCAGACTTTCGCGCAAGTATCTGGCTGCGCCTCTGGTGTTTCCGTGCTCCAACATCTTGATGGCGTTGTCTACATAACGACCGGCGTCTTTGGTGTCTTTGCGAGCGCCGGCCAGGTCGATCAAATCTTCGACATCGCTGCCGGCGGCGAGATTTCTTATACCGTCGGTCAGTTTGTCGGCGCCGCGGTCAAGCGTATCGGAGCTGCGATCGAGCTGCCGAATCAAGCCGTCTGTGCCTCTAAAATTACCGTTTTCCAAACGCTTCAGAACGCTTTCAATGCTGTTCTCGGCTGTTTGCAAACTCTGGCTGCTATCGCGCAGATTGTGATTGCCGGCGTTGCGGTTGTAAATGTCATCATTGTCGAAATCGACGCACTGCACATCTTGATCGCCGCGACTGCAAACTTGCCCGCGAAATTGTGTCTTGTCCCAAGCTTGTGCTGCAGCCTCAGAAGTGGCGCTGTAGCTGGACGTTTGTTCTACTTGTTCAAAGCGGCCGCGTTCAGTCATCGGAAATACCCCGTAGAAACTGCGTTTGTGCAAAGGTTGTGGTTAGTAAGGTCCAGTGGCGCCCGATAAGCGGGTGATAACAATGCGCCGTCGCTGGACTCGGCATTCAGCTTCGAAAGCATACGCGAGCCAAGGTGGCACTAATGTGGCAGCAGCCCCAGCAGCCCCGAAGGGCTCTTTTGTCGGCTATTTGAGCTGAGCGAGATCCTTTTCGATTTCTGAAGGATCTAAATAGCGTTTCTTTAGATCAAACGCCATGCACTTACGAACTATAAGGTCAATCTCCTCGCTCACTTCCGGGCGTACAGAACGTGGACTGGACACGCAAAGCGGTTCGGGATCTTGCCCGGTCAAAAGAAAATACATGGTGGCACCCAAAGAGTAAATATCGCTCTGCGGGCACGGGTAACCTTTTACCTGCTCGGGCGCCATATACGATTGTTTGCCAACGACCGTCGCCAGACGCATCGCTTCAAATTGATGCGCAACAGTGAAATCAAAAAGCTTTATATGTCGATCGCCTTTCCAGATGATGTTGTCCGGTGTCAAATCGCGGTGGACAATGGGAGGCGACAGGTCTTTCAAATATTTGAGAATAGAACATATTTCCACCGCCCACCAGGCGACCAACATTTCTTTTGCCGGACCGGTGGATTTGATGTGCGCGCGCAGAGACTCTCCATCTATAAATTCCAATACCATGTAGCCGCGATGATCCTCAACGAAACAGTCGTGCAAAGCGACAATATTGGGATGACTGATTGCCGATAGTATCTTCGCTTCATTGTCCAGCGAGTCTTTCATACGCGCAGACAGACCATCGTTGGCATGCACAGGAAGAATATATTCTTTAATGGCGACTGTATCGCCGGCATTAAGGCCATCGGCGGTGGTATCAGAGACTTCAGCACCAGCAAGGGTTTTGGCCAGATATGCAGTGCCCTGCCCCCCTGCTCCTAGCACGCGGATGATTTCGAACCGGCCTCGATTGATGACATCGCCCGGCTGCAAATGCCCGCGCCTCTCACGCGTTCCGGATGGAGCTAAATACTGCAACCAGAGATTTGTATAACGCGTATCCTGACGCATGGGATCGCCGATGCGGCGCTCAATCGAAAACTTCGCATGGGGTGCATTCTGTCGCGCTTTTGTTATAACAGTTTGCTCGTCTATCCAATTAAAGCCGATATCGCGACGCAATTTATAGGCAAGAAAAGCGCCCATTCGCAGCATGATATATTCATACGGCTCTTCAGCACTGTCATCAATGCCGCTCTCAATGGCTGTCAGCATTTTCCAGGGGATGAAAAACACAGGGTCGCGAGGACTCATGCCCGGGCGACCCATAACGATACCTTTTTCGTCTGTCCTAATAACGCGAAGCAACCCGCGCGAACCACGGTTCCTTTCATCGATGACAACACCTGCATAGAAAATTCCAAAAGAAAAAGCGATCAGCCACCAGTTGCTCGCCAAAAACGGACCTACCAGATTCCACAGTCCAACCAGAGCAGGAACATGTTTATAGAAAACGATTGCAAAGGCAAGAGCAAAACCCAAACTCAAGTTGAAGTAGACAGGTTTGTAATCCTTTTCGGGTCGATTGGAAACTGTCTCCACAACAATGCAGCGAAGCCCACCTTTCTTCTCATTCTTAGCTGGCCCAGTCAAACATCTACCTCGCTGAGCGTTCGTTCAAAATGACTTGCAGTCTGTCGGCAATTACCTGAGCCGACGGCCGAAATTTAGGATCTTGATTTTTGCATTCGCGAATCAACTCCTGTACATTTTTCCAATCAGACTTGCCGGTAGCAGTCGATGAATAAGAGAATGGCTCAGGGTCAATGCCCAAAAGGAGAAATTGCAGAGTGCAGCCCAGCGAAAAGATGTCGCAAGCAGGGCTGGATTTGCCGCGGAATTGCTCTAGAGACATGTACGAGGTCTTGCCGATAATGGTACCTGTGGCGGTGCTCAAAAATTGATTGGCAGCACCAAAATCAATCAAACTTAAAGCACCGTCATCCTCCACAATTAAGTTATCCGGCGTCAAATCACGGTGAATAATGGGCGGCTGCTTTGAGTGCAAGTAAGTCAATATGTCGGCAATCTGCTTTGCCCACAAAATTACAATAGATTCTTTCTGTGGACCGTTCTCCTTTACATACTGACGAAGATTGCTGCCCTCCAAATATTCCATCAAAAGATAGTGGTGCGCATCTTCGACAAAGAAGTCATAGATTTTGGCAATGCGTGGGTGATCGATCCCCGCCAAAAGCTGAGCTTCACGCTTAAATAAATCGAGCGCAGCATTGCGAGCGTCGTCCTCGCATGAAAATGGCACTACCGATTCTTTTAGAACACAAGTCTTTTTGTCCTCAGTCTGTGCAAGGTAAATTGCCGAAAGTCCACCTAGAGCAATTTGCCCTAAGACTTTTATGCGTCCATCCTGCATCAAAGTGCCCGGATCCAGCGGCACAAAAGCGGTGCTCCCCAGGCGCGTTCCGATTTCATCCAGCCACAAGCCCGTGAAAGACAAATTGCCGCTTCCGGAAATCTGCAAGGACGGAAGATATCTTATGTTTTCCATACTGGGCAACCACTTAGCCTGCGGACTCTTATTTCTTATCATCAGCAAAAGCATTTCCAGATTTTTCTTGGTAAACCCGGACAATTTCAATTGCACGTCGCAGCCGTCTTTATAAACAATGCAAACGCAATCAGGCGTATTCGTGACGTGTCGGTTGCGAGTAAATTCTACCGAGCGAATGTCGGACCAGGGTCGTGAAAAGCGAAAACGCAGGCTCAGCGCATGCAGCGGAGACCAGGTGATACCATCTGAATTGGTGACGATTGGATAATTGCTAAACAGACCCGAGGCAAGAAGAACTAAGCCCAGCAGTGCCAATATGCCGGTTGTCCAGAGAATTGTTTGCACGGGATGCAGGATGAAGCACCCGATCAATACCAATCCGCACACGATGGCAAGGCGGACATCGAAAGCATTTCTATCTATAAGCCCCTCGAGACCATTCATGATCGAGGAGAAAATTCCGAATTCACTTTGATGCGAATATTCAATCGCACAAGTATCGGGGGCAGCAGACTTCTGCCAGTGAGCAAGCGCTGTATTCGTTGTATCTTTGGACTTTCTCGTCATCGGCAATTTTGAATCTGACGCTACAGGGTCCATCTTCATCAGCTAACATCACCAGCTGACCGAACAGGAAAAACTCACTAAAAAACTTCAATATTCGCGGCTCGTTTCACGAGACGGCAACCAGTTGACCATTTTCATTTCTTCCGAATAAAGCAGCGAATCCGCAGGTCGGTCAAAACTCAAGCCCAGTGGGGTGACCATAGAATTAAGAGCTATATCCGCACGCGCCGGAGCTAATTTCCAGGGCACATGGTGAATGTCGGTGCGTTGTACGACGCCGGCTTGCGCAACCATCAGGCAATAACGCTCCGTCAAGAAATGCGGCAGGGTGTCCGGTAATGCAATTTCAGCCGGTCCGGTCGCTTCGTACCGGGCGGAGAATTCAGCAGGCTGACCGCGTCCTAGCCGCTTTGATGAATACTGAATGACGCCGTTTTTGTTTTGGTAGCTCATTTTGGCGCGATGGTACGGCAGCCCGTAAAAGGTTCTGGCCCCCCAAACCGACGGATAATGATCGGCATCCAGGCTAAAGAAATATACACCGCGTCTGGCACCGTATTTGACATAAGTCCGTACGTTCAATTCCAAAAAATCAATACAAAACGGCATCAGTCTTCCCCGAATTTCACACATACGAAAGGGGACGACACCTATCCAGGCGGAGCCGTCGAAAGTGTCGACTTCCAGCGGCTGAGGAAGCAACTTTTGCAAATCTTCAGGCGCAACTCGCCAGTGCGCAAACAGCAAGTTGCGCCACACCTGTGACATCACATATGGTGCCGCAGACAGCGGATATGGTCGATGCGAAATTTCCTTCAGAAAATCCAAGTCGCGTTACCGCCCGGTCGACAGCCATAGGTTATCAGATTATCCACCTTTTAAAAATGCGGCACCGGCGTAGAGCTGGCCAGTGGCAGCACGACGACCTTGCCCCGACAAGCCTCACAAAGCGTTTTTGCCCCTCGTCGCCCATCTTGCCGCAAAACACCGGGTTGCCCG
>PNKB01000271.1 GCA_013997645.1 Cyanobacteria bacterium PR.3.49 | reverse complement strand
CGCATGCAAGCAATAGTGACAAAGGCTTTGAGAAAAGACAGATATCAACGCTATCAGTCAATGCAGGAATTGAAAAAAGATTTGGATAGCCTGGGCGTTTGATCTCAAAACAGGTAAGTGCGATGAAGATTCCTTCCGGAAAGGAAAAGTTTGCCACCTTTGGCGCGGCTCTGAGCCAGACAAAGGGTCCGGCAATAAAAATACTGCTCATTCTTGCCTACATGATGTGGACAACTCTTTTGCTCACAGGACACCTTGTGCTTTTCGAATATGAAATGACTGCCAGCCCTCTGGCCAATACAAAGCGCATTTTTCCTGCAAAAAGCATCGTTCAGATGGCAAAGGGTCGCCAGAATATCATTCTGTTTCTTCATCCAATGTGCCCTTGCTCGATGGCCAGCGTCGATGAGTTTCACGAATTGATGCGGGCCGGAGAAAAAGACTCGGTCGGCACAGTGGTCGCCTTCATGCCACAGGAGATGCAGTCGGAATGGGCACTTCAGCCCGTATTCTCCAGCCTGAAGAGAATTCGCAATGTTTCCATCGTATATGACACAACAGGAGCGCAAGCCGATATTTTCGGTGCCACCACATCCGGTCACGTTCTAATTTACGACGGCAGAGGCATTCTCCAATTTTCAGGCGGCATCACCGCATCAAGAGGACATTCAGGGGATAACGCCAATTTCGAATTGGCAAAGAAAACGATTCTCGAGCGAAATCCCAAATTCGTAACAACACCGGTTCTCGGCTGTGCATTGAGGTAGTTGCGTGAGTATAGATTGTATTGAGCAGCTGAAAAGCCACGGCGAAGTTGCAAAATTGATTGACGAGAAGACAAAGACAATCTTCGACGCTTTGGTCAGGAAAAATTATGCGGCTTGCGATCAAATGTTTGCCGTGCTGCTTTTCATAGAATGGCTGGGCGGCATCCTCACAGCGCTGATGGTATCGCCTAGTTCCTGGGAAGGTGTGACTTCCAACACGCATATTCACGTCGTTCTTTCAATCTGGCTAGGTATGGCAATAATTGTTCTGCCGATCGCTCTTGCCTGGTTTTACTCCGGCACTTCACTGACCAGACACACTATTGCCGTGGCTCAGGTGCTGATGACCGCACTATTGATTCATCTTACCGGCGGCAGGTTGGAGACGCATTTTCTTGTTTTCGGTTCTCTCACGTTTCTGGCGTTTTACGCCGACTGGACAGTACTTTTGACTGCCACGATTCTGACAGCCCTGGACCATATCTTTCGGGGCGTCTACATGCCGTTTTCCGTTTATGGCGTAACCTATGCAGAACCCTGGCGTTGGCTGGAGCATGCAGCCTGGGTGATTTTTGCCGATGTTTTCCTTATCCGCAAGTGCGTCATGGATATGCACGAAAAAAGGAGAATTGCCGAGCGTCAGGCACAAATGGCCTTGACCAACGAAATAATCGAAGCTGAGGTCGTCGAGAGAACAGATCAGGTCAAACAGACCGAAGAGCGATTCCGCAATCTGTGCATGTCGGTCCCGACTGTAATTTTCGAGTCCAATGCCGATCACAGCTGGGAAGTTATTGGTTTGCCCTGGTTTCAACTTACCTCGACTTCATCGCAAAAAGCAAAAGAATGGTGGACACTGGTCGTCGAAAGCGAGCGAGCCAAAACTCTCGAATCATGGAAAAAATCAGTTGAAGAAGGCAGTGAATGGACCCAGGAGTTTCGCATAAAAACCGAAGCAGGCCTCGTCAAATGGGTCAAGGCCAAGGCTGTGCCATTAACGCGCAAAACCGGCACGAATGATTTCAGCCATTGCATGATCGGCACGTTGGAAGACATCACCGACAGAAAAAGCGCCGAAGACAATAATCGTCGCATATTGCTCATGAATCAACGCGATGATTTCATGGCTATGCTTGCCAATGATTTAAAAAACCCGATTGTCGGCGCCAATAGAATTCTTTCGTTGATGACCGAAGGCAAACTCGGCCCGCTGGAAAAAGAACAGCAAGAAGTGCTCTCGAAAATTGTCGACGGCAATAAAGACTTGCTGCGCATGATAGGGCACATCATCTCCGTGTATAGATTCGACCGCGACTCGGAAACCACCATTCTCGAGCAAACCAGCGTCAGTCGCCTGATTAAGGAATGTGTGACAGCCGTGCGCGAAAAGGCGCAACAAAAGGATGTTTCAATCGAGCTGGAATTGTGCGAAAACCGAGAAGTGGACATCGTCGGAAACAGCGATTCCATAAGACTGGTCATCCAGAATCTGCTCGACAACGCGCTCAAATTTATACCGGCTGGAGGGGTGATAACTTTGCACGCTTACCGTCAAGGCGACAGGGTGATGTTCAAAGTGAACAACAGCGGTTCATTCATTGAGATTCAACAGCGCGACAAACTCTTCGAGCGACCGGTGACCGGCGAAGGCAGCGGCAACGGCTATCTGCCGAAAGTGGGCTTAGGTCTCTATATGTGCCGGCAGATCGTTGATGCGCATAAAGGAAATATATCCTGCGACTCCGACAAAGAAGGCACCACTTTTACAGTGTCTTTGCCGCGGCAAGAACAAGCGGACTTTCAACCGCGATAAATTGAGTTTCCTGACGCCAGTGTTCGGTGCAAGATCCACTTCTTGCACCGAACCCGCCATTTCGTATGCAGGACGAATATATCGCTCTGGATTGCTTAGATAGAATTAGGAGCTTTCGCCTGACCTTCTTGCCAGCGGCTCTTGGATTTGGCTTTCAATTCAGGCACACTTAAATAGACTGCTTAGGACGTCACAAGAGCAAAGCCTCATACATGTCAGTCGATTCTCTCTCGAAAGTTCTCTATCCGGCCGGAGACGCAAATCAAAAAGACAAACCAACTTCGCCATATTTTCGCCTCTGGCGAATGGTGGTCGAGGATAAGCAAGACCTCTTTCTGATTTTCATCTACAGCTCGCTGGGCGGAATTTTGAGCCTGGCAGTTCCGCTTTCCACTCAGATGGTGGTCAACACTATCGCCGCCGGCTTTTTCCTTCAACCGATAACAGTCATCGCCGGCCTTGTTCTTGGTGGACTACTGTTTGCGGCAATTCTGCGCCTTTTGACCATCTGGCTCGTGGAGCTTGTCAGGCAAAGAGTGTTCAACAGGATAGCTTTGCGTATCGCCTATCGCGTGCCGCGAATTCAGCACTCGCAACTCTCGAAAGAATATCTTCCTGATCTTGTCAATCGTTTTTTCGACGTGATAACCATTCAGGGAAATTTTGCCAATTTGCTTCTGGATGTCCCGGCCGCCACCCTGCAAATACTGATCGGCTTGACCCTGATGGCGTTGTACAGCCCTTACCTGTTTGTCTTCGTGCTGATAGTTATCGGCTTTGTGCTTCTGGAAGTCTTTCTGCTTGGCCATGGTGGTTATAAGACGAGAAGCAACGAGACATCGCGAAGATATCTGGTGGCAGAATGGCTGGAAGAACTGGGCCGGTGCGAAACAGCAATCAAGCTCAATAAATTCCCGGCTTATATTCTGGAGCAAACTGATTCTCTTGTTTTCGATTACACGCAGGCGCGGCGCCGCCATTTCAATGTACTCTTTCGCCAGGCTACGGGATTGGCGTTGTTTCAAGCTTTTGCAGCCGCCGGGGTACTGGGAATAGGCGGTTGGCTGGTAATCGAACGGCAACTGGCACTCGGACAATTGGTCGCCGCTCAGTTGCTGGTAACACAGATGCTGCCCGCTCTTGAGCGTTTGATCAGGCACTTGCAGACTCTTTATGAATTGCTCTCAGCGCTTGGAAAAATCGGCTATGTCGAAGACCTGCCAATGGAAAGAGTAGACGGCGCCGAATGTGCTGTCACCGCAGGCGGTGCCTCGATCAGTATTCAGGGATTGCATGTCGATTACGGTCAAAGAACTAACGTCATAAACGGCATGACCCTTCAACTGCAGCCAGGCGAGCGCATTAGCTTAATGGGACCGAACGGATCGGGAAAGACAACTCTTGCATTCGTTTTAGCCGGATTAATCGAACCCACATCCGGTCTGGTGGCTGTGAATGGCATGGATGTTCGCAGCATCAACAATGAAAGCCTGCGCAGTATCGTTTCCCTCGTCAGTGATGCCAATGAGATATTTGAAGGAACAATCGAAACGAATGTCACATTTGGTCGGCCGGAAATCAATCATGCCGATATGCTGTGGGCTCTTGAACTGGTCGATTTCGAAGAAGATCTGGTGGGCATGAGCGACGGGTTGAAAACCCAGCTCTTGAGTGGCGGTCGCAATCTTTCGCGCGGTCAAACGCAAAAACTCTTGATTGCTCGCGCAATCGTTCAAAAACCGCGATTGCTGATTCTCGATGAAGCTTTCACAGGCATCGAGGAGAGAAGCAAAATGAAGATTCTCGACCGCCTCTTTGCCGAGAGTATGCCCTGGACGATCATTGACATCTCTCAAGATGCCGATACCATTTTTCACTCTTCAAAAATGGTTTTTCTCAAAGATGGCAAAGTCGTCGAATCAGGCTCATTGCGCGAACTTCTGGCGCGCAATGGCAGCCAGCTCGAATTGTTGTTTCCAAAATTGGTGGAATTAATTCGCAAATGACAATGGTGGCAGAACCAAGAGAGCAAAAGCCGCTGCCTCGCTTCAGAGCGCTGCAGATGGTAAAAACTCCGGTTGTTTTCACACTCACTGTTACTTGTTTGATATTAATCATGGTGGCGGCGGTAGTGGCCTCGATGTTTCTTCCCTGGCGCCAGTCCGTCACCGGCACGGGCAAAATTATTGTTTTTTCGCCGATGGACAGGCCGCAAACTATCGAAGCGCAGATTCCCGGACGGATCGTCAATTGGTTCGTAAGAGACGGGCAAGATGTCGTGAAAGGTCAAAAAATAGTTGGACTGGCAGAGCTTGATTCCAGATTTCTCGATGCCAGTCAATTGAAGACGATGCTGGCCCAAAAAGATGCCTTGGTCGCCAAGCGCGATGCTCTTCAGGCGCGCGTGACTGCACTTGCCGAGCAAATCGCCAACTCGACGGGTGTGAAGAAAGCAGCAGTGCCGGCCACTGTCGAGAGGGTTAAACAAGCCGGCGATCGCGTGTATCAGGCAGAGCAAGCGGTGGAAGCGGCCAGGCAGAGTTTAAAAACCGCCCAGTGGCAATCGGAGCGGGTCGAAAGTCTCTACAACGATGGATTGCGCTCCAAGCGCGATAAAGAGCTGGCAGAGTTGGATACAGTCAGATCAAAGACAGAATTGGAAAGAGCCGTTGCAGCACTGGATGTTGCAAAAGAAGATGCAAGCATTTCCGTGCTCGATACCAAAAGAACAGAAGCCGACACCGGTGGCAATATAAATGCCATCAAAGCTGCCAAAGCAGATGCCAGTCAATTGGTTGCCGGCACGGATGCTGAAATTTATAAATTGCAAATTGATATCGATAATTTCGCCAGACGCGTTGATCAACGCACTGTCGATGCTCCCTGTGCAGGCAGAATCGTGCGCCTGATGAGAGTAGGTGCCGGAGCTATGGTGAGTGCCGGAGATGTCCTGGCGGTGATTGCTCCCCATACACAAGATAGAGCAGCAGAGATAAGCATACGCGACTGGGATGCTCCGCTCGTTTCAGTCGGACGGCCGGTGCGCTTGCAAATTGCCGGCTGGCCGGCTCTGCAATTTATCGGCTGGCCGCGTATTGCAATCGGCACTTTTGCAGGCGT
>PNKB01000270.1 GCA_013997645.1 Cyanobacteria bacterium PR.3.49 | reverse complement strand
TCCGATCTCGAGCGCGACGGCAATTGGCTGGTTGCCGTTTTCCTCAAGATAAAGGAGCAGGGTGTCGTCTTGAAATGATACGGTAACGGGCACGGAATCTCCTGTGCCGCGTTCGTACAAGCGCGCCAGGAAGTTCATTTGTCTCTCGCCTAGTTGCCTGCTGCCCATGAGAATTAATCCGCGCGTATCCCTTGAGATATTCCCAGATATTAAAATAGCTCATCTCTTTCTCTTGCCATATTTTAGTTTGAGTTCTCAAGCTCA
Source organism: Cyanobacteria bacterium PR.3.49 (assembly GCA_013997645.1). Lineage (GTDB taxonomy): Bacteria > Cyanobacteriota > Vampirovibrionia > Obscuribacterales > Obscuribacteraceae > QKMZ01. Next base: position 5,379 of record PNKB01000270.1, on the reverse strand, counting down.
CGGGTAAGTGGACAAGATACCTGGGGGCTAACTAACTTATGCAATTCGATATTCTTCACGAAGGATCAAATGCTGTTTTGCTCGTCTCTTTGAAAAGAGGAGAGGCGATGAGAGCGGAAGCCGGCGCGATGGTGGCGAAGTCTCCGAAATTGCACATTCGAGGAAAGATGTGGGGCGGGTTTTTCGGCGCAATGAAGCGGTCGGTGCTTGGAGGCGAAACCTTTTTCTTCCAGGAAATTTCAGCGGAAGACGGCAATGGAGACGTGCTCTTGGCGCCCAGTCTGATTGGCGACGTCAAAGTAATATCGTTGGCTGATGGTCAAGATTATTATGTTCAAAGTGGTTGTTTGTTGGCTGCGCTCGACCATGTAGAGATGGGCACTAAGGCTCAAAAACTGACGGCGGGATTGTTCTCCGGAGCCGGCTTTTTTGTCTTGCACTTGAAGGGAAGCGGCCACTTCGTCATCAGTGCCTTTGGTGCAATCATGGAGATTCCCATTCCTGCCGGTCAGGAGTATATCGTTGATAACGGGCACGTTGTTGCCTGGTCGGGAGACACCGAATACCACATGGTGAAAGCAGGCAAGACCTGGTGGAGCAGCATGACCAGCGGCGAAGGTTTGGCGTGCAAATTTCAAGGACCGGGAAAAGTGTGGATTCAAACGCGCAATCCAAGGGCGTTTGGCGCATGGGTAGGTCAATTTGCCACACGCCGGGGCGGACTTGCATCACTCATCGGATAAATCACGTGGATAAATACCAGGCACGCTTTTACGACTCGTCTGGGAACGCTCCCGACCAAGTTCAGGTACAGGTTGAAAGCGGAAAGGTTTCGATTTGCGGCACCACATTCGGTATCCCGTTTGAAGAGTTGCGATTGGAAGTTGGTGGACATGACGGCGATCGCTTTAAATTGAGCAGTGAAAAACAGAATGTCACGATTGTTTCCGAAGATCGCACCTTCTTGCACGCATTGTCTGCGGCGGCGCGAGGCACTGAGTTAGGCAAGCAGGCTGCTCAAGCCGATCATAAGATTGTCAAAAGAGGTTCGCACAAAGCCAGGTACTGGTCCATTGTGGTCGGCGTTGTTCTTGCCGTGGGAATTACCGGATATTTAATTCTTGATCCGATGTCGGCTGCAATTGCCACGATGATCGATCCCAAGTTTGAAATCAAATTGGGTGAAATGCTGGCGCGAACAGACAAGTTGGATAAAAAATCTGAGAATTATCTACGGGTTACTGGAATTGCGCAAAAGCTTACGGCACAACTGGAGAAATGTCCTTACAAGTTTCAGTTTTTTGTCAAAAAAGACAAAGAGGTCAATGCGTGCGCATATCCCGGCGGGATAATAATCATCAATTCCGCGCTGATAGAAAAGGCGAAAAACGATGACGAATTGGCCGGCGTGATGGCGCATGAGATTGGTCATGTGATTCACAGGCATACGCTGAAACAGGCATTGCACAATTGCGGTTTGATCACATGCTTGAGTTTGGTTTCCGGCGGTGTGAGCGGACCGGGCGAGGCTGAGAAATTGGAAACTGTATTTGCTCTTGCGCAAAAATTGGAGTCGTTGAATTTCAGTCGGGCCCAGGAAACAGATGCGGACATCACCGGGCTCGAACTCGAGGTCAAAGCCGGTTACTCCGGCGAGGGAATTGTCAATTTCTTCAAGCGCCTGGAAAGAGAGGAGAACACGCTGGGTCCCGGCTCGGCTCGATTGTTCTCCGTCCTCTCCACACACCCGATGAGCGCCGACCGCGCTGCTAAAATCGAGGCTGAACTGAAGCGCCTCAAGCAAACCAGCGGGCAGCCTTAAGCAAAGACTGCACAATTGCACATATATCGAAATTTCGAATCGCCGTAGAATAACAGTACCCGATAGCCGACAACGAACGAATGAGCGCCATTGCGCTCCTGCGTCCGCCTTCGTTTACTTCCATACGACCTGCGGTGATTCTAATGCCTTTAGACAGTATCAATCTTTCCAGTGAAAAAGCCAATCATGCCAAGCCTGCTGACGTTAAAGGAGCTGATATTAATACACCGCACAAGTCCGAATCAGGATCCGATCCATGGGCAGACTTTGCCGGCTCTCTTTGCGCATCGGTGGGCGGTGCCGTCGCTTTTGCCGTGGGTTCTAAATACCATCTTACAGGTTTGGCAAAGGTAGCATCTGTTGCTTGTTCTGGAATGCTCTTGAGACCTGCAGCTAAGTCCGGTTATGAGAATTTGTTCTTGCCGAAGGAGAAGCACTCTACCCATGCTATGGATTGTGCTTGGGGCGCCATCGACGGATTGTCAGGCATTTTAGGCGCGGCAACTGAGGCGAAGGCTGCAGCAATGTATGCGCGCACACTGGGAAAACAAGCACTGGGAAGACCTGTTGCTGCGTCCGTAGCAGAGGAAGCCGGCATGCGTGTGGTTGGCAATTCACTTCAAAAGAGAGTCATGTTTGATTCCGCTCGTGCCATTGCCGGTGGTGCATCTGGCAGCCTTGCCTTTAGCCTGCCGCATAACTTGTACAATTATCGTGAGGAAATTGCCAGAGACCCGCTAAGCGGATTGCGCGAGGCCGGCAGCCGTATCGCCGTGGAAACTGCGGCAGGCAGCGCGTTGTGCGGTGCCGCGTCTCCATTCTTCACTGCCTTTCGCGGACGTGGTGAGATTGTTTCCAAACTGACCGATTCACTGAAGCCAAGATCTGATCTGACATCGCTTCAGATTTTGCACTTCAATGATTTGCACAGCAATCTGCTTGGTGATAGCAGTCTGAGCAGAATCGGCACCGTGGTAGAGAAAGCGAGAAATTCTGCCAACGGAAAGCCTGTTCATCTGTACAGTCTTGGTGATGAGTATTCCGGAAACGTGATTTCAAACTATACGGGAAATGGCCGTTTAGAGAACGAAGCAATTGCAGCGCTTGAACCGACAGCAACAATACCTGGCAATCATTCGGTCGATATGGGTGGGGGCAAAACCGACATCAAGCCGTGGTTGAACATCACAAACGATCTGAAGGACGCAAAGGATGGCGTCTCACGGACAATCGCCAGCAATCTTGAGATCAAGTTGCCTGGATTTGAAAATTTTATTGGACCGGACGGCGTTGTAAAACCATACAAGATCGTCGAAGTAACAAAGGCTAATGGAACCAAAGATAAGGTCGGTTTGATCGGCTTGGTGACACACGAATTGGAAGATGCAAATGTCGAAGTTCACGATCATATTGCCTCGGCCAAGAAATGCATTGCAGAACTTCAAAAGAAAGGTGTCAAAAATATTGTTGCTCTTTCTCATTTGGGATTCGCTGAAGACAAAAGACTTGCCGCCAAAGTTGAAGGCTTAAGTGCAATCGTGGGAGCTCATTCCCACGACGCAACTCCTATTCCTCAATGGGTGATCAATCAAACTTCAAAGAAACCGATTCCGATAGTGCAGGCGGGCAGCGAGGCAAAATGGCTTGGTGACCTGAATCTGGTTTTCAACAAAGACGGCTCTGCCAACCGCTTTCACACTAATGGAAAGTTGCATCCAATTTCCTCTGGGATTCCTGAACATGAGGGTCTGAAGAAATTGATCGAAGAGTCCGACATGTTCAAAAAGGTTTCTGAACTCAGGAATTCCAGCGTCTTCTCAGGGCAGAAGCTCAATATTGGCTTTCCCTTCGGAAAAACTCGCACCGAAGAAACGGCGCTGTCCAATCTGGTTTCCGATGCGCAAATGGAAGGGATCAACAAGATTCTTCCGAAAGACGAGCAAATCGAACTGTTTATCAAGCATACTGGTGATATTCGCAAAGGGCTCCCTGCTAACAAAACATTGACCGGGCACGAACTGAGCGATGTTTTCTGCAACGGTGACAATGTCAAAGAATTGTGTGTCGCTCAAATGAAGGGTTCCGACATCAAGCGAGCGCTGGAATTCGGTGTCGCGGACCTCAAAGACACTGCCGTCGAAAGTGTCGATCCTTCCGGCAATTTTCTTCAAGGCAGCGGTTTCAAATACAAGTTTGATCTTGACTTGCCAAAGAGACAGCGCGTTTCAGATATCCAAATTAGAGTTTCTGGAACTGACAAATATGCACCGCTTCAGCCTGACAAGGTTTACAGAGTGGGAACACTTGCGCATCCGATAGACAAATGGTCTAAAAGAGATAATCTTGTTTTTGAGGGCGTGCCTGAGTTTATGCATCTGATTGCCGGCGCCGATTCCAAAGCGGCAAGAATGGCCGCAGCTCACGACTACACAAGTTCCAAACTCGTAAATTTAAGTCAACCGCGATTGCTTGATCAGTTTATTGCCGATCAAGAAAAAGTGAAACTCGCCTCCATCGTTGGCAAACGCTTCCAGGATATTACGGCAAGAGAGCCGCTCAAAGTAAGCGGCAACGCCGTGACTGCTCTCAATGCCGCTCAGTTAGCCAACGTGAATCAACGGGCGGCGTTTTGAGTCTGGTTCTGTCGATCTCAAAATCTCGCGAGTGAGTGGTGCCGTTTCGCCTTCACCAAGGAAGATGTATTTGACGATATAGGAAATCGGATGTCCTTCCGTCCAGCCTAAATAGCAATGCGGAGCTTTGTGCGTGCGATCTCGAATGTATAAAAGGAGGGCGGCAAGGGCGTTGGGAACCGCCTGTGAAGTGCATCGCATGACCTGGTATCCGTTGATCACCTGACCCTTCACTTCCAGACAATCGTCTATAAATTCCGAGGCATCATCCGTGGTGACTTCGAAAAAAATGAAATCGCCTTCCGGATGCTGAATGCTGTGCACGTGTCTTGCCCATTCTTCCTTGACACCATAATTGATGTCATCCGGACGGTGAGCCAGAATACGCACTTCGCCCCAGTGTTTCTCCATCGCTTCTTTGATAAAGCGTTCGGCGGTCTCGTCCAGTTTCACTGACTGAATGCGCAATTCCGTCGAGCGAATCGCGCGTGAAACAAGCGAGCTTGCCAGGATAGCTAGGATGAAGAAGGAAGCAATTTGCAGACCTTCAGAGTTCTGCAAAGTGTTGGCGACGAGTGTATAGACGAAAATGCCGCTTATTAGAATGAATGCGATGCGATAGGACCAGTTGCGATTCCATCTTGCAATAGTCGCTGCTATAGCGGCAGAAGTCATCAGCACCAATACGCCGGTTGCATATGCTCCGGCTTGTGCGTCGACATTGGCTTTGAACATAATCGTCACGGCTGCTTCAACTATGAAGAAGAAGATGACCAAAGGGCGTGTGGCAAGCGCCCAATCTGGTGCCATTCCGTAACGCGGCAAGTATTTTGGAACCAAAGTTAGCAGACCGGCAATAGCAGACGCTCCGGCAAACCATAAGATAGAAATGGTCGAAACGTCGTAAATCGTGCCGAGGAAGTG
>PNKB01000269.1 GCA_013997645.1 Cyanobacteria bacterium PR.3.49 | reverse complement strand
CAGCACCGCCAAAAGGATAATGCTGCCCCAACGGATGCTGGTATTGCCTCTGGTGGCAATGCTGATGCGAACCATTACTTCCAGCCAGATAGCACAGAACAGTGCAGAAAAGATTTCCGCACGTAATGCCAGATGGCAGAGTGATGCCAGTAATGTCAATGATGCCATCCAGAGGGCTGTGCCACCCCGTATTCCGCACAGGGAGGCGATTCTCAAAGGAATGATCACGAATGTGAGGGCATGTACAGCGGCACCGAATAGTACAAGGGCGCAGAGCCCAAGCGAAGATTCGATGCCGTAGAAAATGACTTGAGCCAGCCATTTTTCAATTACGTAAAGGTAGGGATGATAATGTGTAGTGTACGAAAACGGGTCAGATAGCGGCAGTTGCCCATGCTCGACAATCCATCTGCCGCCGCCCAGCATGAAGCAGATATCGGGCTCTTTCAGCACTACGCCTGCAATACAGATGCCGTAGAGAAAAAGAACCGACAAAAACACGCACACAGCAACTTTAGCGACCGACCTCAGGAACATTTGCTCCGAAGATAGAGCGGGTCCCTGTTGCGGAAGCTCCGGTGTATCTGTCATTTATAAGTAATTGGCTAGAGGGCCAGGACTGCTTCCACCATAGCATAGTAAGAGGCTCAAAAACCTACCCTATTGGAGGGATAGCCGCTGCCGGACTGTCCGAGAGCCTGAATAGAACGACTGAAAATGGGGATATTGGGAGAGAGGTGAATCCAGGAGTGAAAGCAAGGCTACCGGCAAGAGTGTCGCACGCATTTATCCATGCGGTTCTGCTCTATTCAATTTTTCTGTTCCCATTTGAAACTGCCGCAAAAGAAGCATCTCATCAAACCGCGGATGCGAAATGTAGACTCTACCCAGTCAAAATTGGCAATTGGTGGGAGTATACGATGTCCTCGGCTCTGGGAAAGACGCAATTCAAAGAAAGCGTTATCGCTGTGAAGCCTGCTGCCGATGGTACACACCTCATTCAAGTCGACACCAGAGGCGCACGGCGAGAAGCCAAGTCGCGCTTCCTGACCGAAAAGGCGGGGGCTTTGTATCTTTCCAGCATTAAGTACGACATCACCCCGGAGCTGAATAACAGCTATTCTCCTGCCAAACTCTTTGTCAGCAATGCTGTCAGACCGGGAAGCATCTGGAAATGGACGGGCAAATGCAGCCGCAAGGATCTGGAAATCGAGCAATGGCAAGTTTTTCCCAATGAAACTGTTGAAGTGAAAGCTGGAAAATTCGATTGCGTCAAGATCAGCAGCTTGTTCAGACGAGGCACCTTGCTGGTTTATGCGACTCGCTGGTATGCGCCGGATGTAGGAATTGTCAAAGGCTCGGACGGCAATGGCTTCCAAAAATCGAGCTTCGAGCTTACCCGCTACCATGTCAAATGACGCCGTCAGGCAACTATTTGTAGCGCTTGACTGCCCTTGTCTCTGTCGGGCACTGGCAAAGGCATATAGAATACTAAGTTGAGTCCCGATTCGGTCAGGTTCTCAGTTTGCTGCGCCTGACCATATGTGTTCATAGATGCCTTCACCTGGCGAAGAAAAAAGCAATGCCAAAGACCCGGTAGCCATAATAATTGGTGCCGGTCCGGCCGGTTTGACGGCGGCTCTCGAACTGCAGCGTCATACCAATATCAAGCCCATACTGCTGGAGACGACCGATTATATCGGCGGTCTTTCACGCACAGTCAATCACAAGGGCAATCGCATCGATATAGGCGGACATCGTTTTTTCTCCAAGTCCGACCGCGTCATGCAGTGGTGGCTGGAAATAATGCCGATGCAGGCAACACAAGGCGAGCAGCTTGTCACTTATCGCAATGCGACCACATCCGTCCAATCAAGTCCCGATCCGCCCGATCCCGAAAAAACCGACAAAGTAATGCTGATCCGCAATCGCAAGTCGCGGATTTATTTCATGCGCAAGCTATTTGCTTATCCAATCAGCCTTAGTTTGCAAACCCTTTCCAATTTCGGACTGGTAAAAACAATCAAGGTCGGCATGAGCTATATGAAGTCGACTTTGTTTCCCGTAAAACCGGAAAAAACGCTGGAAGAATTCCTCACCAATCGCTTTGGCAAAGAGCTGTATCTCACGTTCTTCAAATCCTACACTGAAAAGGTCTGGGGGGTGCCCTGCCACAAAATCAGTGCCGCCTGGGGCGCTCAGCGCGTCAAAGGTCTATCGCTCTGGAAAGCGCTCTTTCACTTCTTTCGCTCACTTTTCAATTTCGGCGATTCCGATGTCAGCCAGAAAAAGACGGAAACATCGCTTATCGAGCAGTTTCTCTATCCCAAATTTGGTCCGGGTCAGATGTGGGAATGCGTCGCCGATCAAGTGAAAGAGCGCGGCGGTGAAATATACATGGAGACTGCTGTGCAAAACCTTCTTGTCGATGGCAATCGCATTGTCGGCGTTGAGGCAAACGACAGGCAGACCGGTGAAACGCGCGTGTTTACCGGCGACTATTTTTTCTCGACAATGCCGATGCGTGATCTCGTCCGCGGATTGCGCACTGAAGTTCCGGCCAATATCAAGGAAATCAGCGAAGGTCTTGTTTATCGCGATTTCATCACAGTCGGACTTCTTGTAAAACAGATGACGCTCAAAGAAGACAACCAGAGGCTGGTGTCAGACAACTGGATCTACATTCAAGAACCAGATGTGAAGCTGGGTCGCCTGCAAATTTTCAACAACTGGAGTCCGTATATGGTCGCCAATCCGGACAAAGTCTGGCTGGGACTGGAATATTTTTGCGATGAAACCGAGCCAATCTGGACGTGGGATAACGAGACGGTGGCGAAATATGCCGGTGAAGAACTGGAGCGCATCGGTATGATTGACCGCGCAGACATCGAAGACTGGACGGTTATTCATATGCCAAAAACTTATCCCGGCTATTTCGGCACTTACGATCGTTTTGATGATTTGCGCCGCTGGATAGACCGTTTTGAAAACCTATTTCTGGTCGGTCGCAACGGCATGCACAAGTACAATAATCAGGACCATTCGATGTTGACGGCGATGGTGGCGGTTGAAAATATCGTCAACGGTGTGAAGTCGAAAGACAATCTCTGGGAGATCAACACCGAAGAGGAATATCACGAGAATAAAAAAGAGCCGGCGACAAGCGCCTCAGCCAGCCGTTCTTAGTTTGCTGTCGCTCACGAAATCATGCGCAGCAAATTCAGTATGCCGGCTTTTGCTTTTGATTTATGCGCGCTGACGCCGGTTGCCGCATTGATGGCGTCGTAGTTGTCCTGATAATACTTGTATGCATCGCAGAGAATTTGCGTGTTTGTCTTAGTAGGCACCCAACCGAGATCGCGCTTCAATTTGGAATTATCGAAGACGAAATTGGCGGCAATCATGCGATAGTGATACGGTCCGAGCGGTGATAAATTCAGTTGGTTGAGCACTTTCATCGCCAAGACCGACGGTCCTTCCGGCACGCACCACAAGCGTGGTTTTTTGCCGGCAAAAATCATCAAATCACGATACATCTCTTTCATCGTCGGCACGTCGTCCGAGCCGATATGGTAAATGCCTTTGTGATTTGATTGCAGTGCCAGCATGCACGCATTGGCCAGGTCTTCGGCGTAAATAAACGAATATCGATTATTGCCGTCACCAACCAGATACAGCTTGCGCCCTTCAATTACGAAATCGAAAAGTATTGTCAGCAAGCCCAGTCGACCGGCCGCCATAATAGTAGGGCTGCGAATGATCATGGCACTCACATCGCTGTATTCATCGAACAATTTTTCGGCTGCCAATTTGCTTTTGCCGTATGTTTCGATGGGATTGAGCGGTGTCGATTCGTCTACTGGTTTGTCGAAGCCGGTGCTGAACACACAATTTGTCGATATGAATATGACGCGTTTGATCTTGAGCCGGCGCGCGCATTCTAAAACGTTCTTTGTTCCGTCGACATTGGAAATCCAGAGTCTGTCAAGGTTTTCTTTGTCGTGAGCCAGCATGGCCGCCGCATGCACAATGCCATCTATTTCGCCCAAAGTGCTGACTGTTTCCATTAGCTTGGCACCATCGGTGAGGTCAAGCTGTATGTTTTTAAACTTGGGATTGTCGCCGGAAAGCCGATCGATGCTGACGACTTCGTGACCTCGATCAGCCAGATATTCCGCCAGAACGGACCCGAAAAATCCTGCACCACCTGTGACTATTACTTTCATGGCGTCTTTCTAGATGATTCCTTTGCTTCGACTGTTGCACTATTGCGCGCGTAAATTACGCTCTTTTTGTCAGAGTATAGCAGCCGCCAATCCGGAGCCTTCGCCAGTTGCTGCGGCAATTTCGCTTCTGGCGCCAGGAAAATCCAGTCAATTTTATATTTGTCCAACAGCTCTTTGTAGCCGCTGTCGCAATTTACCATGTGCCAGTAGTCTTGCAGTAAGGTATTGCCGTACAGGTTATAGCGAGGGTCGATGAAAACCGGCGGATTATCATGCATCTTGTAAATCATCACCGCACCGAAATGCGGGTCGTTGAGCAAATTTCCCTTTGGTTTTTGCTTCTCGATAAATTCTATTGCTTCAAACGGCGGTTTGAAAGCGGCGCTGTCCTGCGGAACAACCGGTTCTACCGCTGTGGTGCAGGCGAAGATTCCGATTAAAACAATCGCGATACAGGTGATCGGCCAGATTGGAAAGAAAGGATTTGTCAGCCTGTCAATAAAGCTTTCGCCGGCGGACTTTTCAACGTCGGCATTGCCCTCTTGCGCAGTTTGCGGATGCAATCGAGCCCGACCGGAAAATAGAAAAAGTCCGGACATGGGAATCGAGCGAACGGTCTTGAATCCACCGAAAATTCCCAAAGGAATCAATCCGCGAAAGAACAAGTCGCCCTGTTGCAAAGGCTTTCGCCAGGATTTGGCCAGTTCGATAAAGCCGGTGACAACAAGCAGGTAATAACCGATAAATAACGGATTGTGCGCGTTTTTCAAATTAATCGGCTGCATTTCGTTGTTGGTATCGTTAAACGAGCCAAAAACATTCGGCAAATATGTCCACAATCCGATGCCGTAAGGATTGATGAGGCTGGCGACGATGCACGCTAAAGTGGCAATCGGCATGGTCCAATTGAATGGTTTGCCCTTGGTGCCGGGTAGAAAACGTTCGACAAGAGCGCATGCAGTATAGAAGCCGGGTATAAGAACGCCCACCATAAACAGCGTGTGCATGTTGCTCCACAGGCACATCAGAACCATCAGTACGGCAATCAGGTCCCAGCGTATTTTGGTATTGCCGGCAGTGGCAGCGTTAATGCGAACAATAATCTCGAACCAGATTGCCGTAAACAGAAAGGAAAAAATCTCCGGGCGTACGGCAAGATGAGACATTGATGCAAGCAGAGTCAAGCAAACCATACGCATGGCGGCGCCGCCTCTAAGCCCTGAGAGATAGACGATGCGGTAAGGAACGACTATGAAAGCGGCGGCGAGCACCAAACCGTCGAAAAGCAAAAGAGCCGTCAGTCCGAAATGTTTTTCAATGCCGTAAAAAACCACCTCAGTGAGCCATTTTTCGATTACATAGGGCACCGGATGATAGTGCGTCGTGTAGGAGAAAGGATCTGTCGCGGGCAGTTGTCCGTGCTCGACAATCCACCGGCCCCCACCAAGCAGAAAGCAGATATCGGGCTCTTTGAGGACCAGACCGCCGATGCAGAAGCCGTAAAAAAGCAGAAGGAATAGGAAAGAGCAAATCGCAATCTGCGCGGTTACTTTCGAACCATTCT
>PNKB01000268.1 GCA_013997645.1 Cyanobacteria bacterium PR.3.49 | reverse complement strand
TATCAAGCTTTTCGGACTCACGTCCGAACGGAAAAATGCAAAAATTTCCGTCAAAAGGACGACTGAATATTTCAGTCCACCCAGTCTGTTTTCACGCAAAAGCAATAGCAAAGCAAAAGAGGAAGCAATAGCAAAGCAAAAGGGGAGGCAATCGCCTCCCCTTCAAAGATTTAGCTAGCGCGTGCGCTTAGCGTCTTTTGCCTTTTTTGGCTGCTTTCTTAGCGGGCTTAGCTGCTTTTTTAGCGGGCTTAGCTGCTTTCTTAGCAGGCTTCTTAGCAGCGGCTTTCTTAGGTGCTGCAGCGGCCGGTTTTTCGACCTTCAAAGCAGGCAATTTTGCTCTGCCGTCTACAACATCTTTGAGCTCTTGTCCTGCTCTGAATACAGGAACTTTAGCTGCTTCGATGCGGAGCTTTTGCTTCGGATTTTGCGGGTTGACGCCGGTGCGAGCTTGACGCTGACGACGCTCAAATGTGCCGAATCCGACCAGGGTCACTCTGTCGCCCTTTTGGAGAGCTTGGGTGACGGTGTGCAACATAGCGGCAACTGCGTTGTGCACTTGCATCTTTGTTTGACCAGTCGACTTAGCGATTTGGTTGACTAACTCTGCTTTGTTCATTGAATTCTCCCTACCTGAAGACTATCGAGAGCCAATTTAATAGCCGTAAAACAATGCGTGATACTACCAGCTAGATCCGATCATATTCAAGTACTTCTCGAAAAAAAATTTGGAAATCTGCAATGCCAAAAGGCGCATGGCAAAAGGCATAAGCCATAAGAGCAGCAGCGGTGCAGCATTTGCGGCACTGAACAATTTTTTCGAGAGACGATTTTCGACAAAAAATTTTTTCTTTGGGAAACCGCATTTTAAGAGCGTGGAGCAATGGGTACATATGAAAGCTATACACCGCTGAATTGAAAACCAAGAACGCAAAAAGAGACGCGGACAAAACCTGAAGTCACAATCAGCCGTCACGCTTGCTTGCAAAAGAGCTCATTCCATAAGCTTCTACCTCACCATGTGGTAAATTCAACCTCCATGGATTCTACGTTTCTGGACGATACGATTTGCGCCATCTCCACTGCTCACGGAGCAGGGGCCATCGCAATCGTACGTCTGGCGGGCAATCACGCCTGGTCGATTGCAGAGAGGTTGTTCACTCCACAAGGATTTCCGCATCGTGAAGGTGAGCCTTCATTGAAAACACATACGGCCCAACACGGCTTTATCCGAGATCCCAAGACCGCAGACATAATCGATGAAGTAGTAGTTATTCCATATAAAGGCCCGAATTCCTACACTGGCTCCGATCTCATCGAAATCAATTGCCACGGCGGCAGCGTAGTCACAGCCGAGATTCTCAATGCCTGCCTGGAATGCGGTGCCCGGCTAGCGCGCGCCGGGGAGTTTACTGAAAGAGCATTTCTTTCCGGCAAGATTGATCTGACCCAGGCGGAAGCGGTTCTCGACCTCATCCAGGCCAAAACTGTCCGCCAGAGGCAACTTGCAGTGTCAGCAATGGCCGGCGGGCTGGGTGCAAAAATCAAAGCAGTGCGCATGGAGCTTTTGACACTGCTGACTGAAATAGTAGCCGGCATAGATTTTCCCGAAGAAGTTGGCGATGCCCCGCAAGAGCGCATCGAAAGAGTTGTGGCGGAAAGCGAATCAGCACTCGAACGTCTTTTGAAAACAGCCCGGTCAGGACACTTTTTGCGCGCCGGCATGAAAGTGGCTATCGTCGGCAAACCTAATGCCGGCAAGTCCAGTTTGCTCAATCAACTGCTCAGCTACGACCGCGCCATCGTCACCGAAATAGCCGGAACGACAAGAGACGCATTGCAAGAACCGCTTGACCTGAACGGCATCCCCGTAATCCTTATCGACACTGCCGGCATACGTCACACCGAAGACACGGTCGAGAAGATTGGCATCGAGCGCTCGGCTATGGCAGTTGAAGAAGCAGACTTTATATTGATGCTTTTTGAGGCGAACACACCGTGGTCTGAAGAAGATTCCAGAGTGCGCGCATTAATAGGTCAGAAGCCTTTCGTGCTCATAGCAAATAAAGTAGACCTCAGTCCCGGCTTCAATTTCGAAGAGTTTATCAACGGCAATCTCGGCCTGGAAGCGGGCGAGCCGGTGGCAAAACTCGAGATTTCGGCAAAAACAGGCGAGGGCGTGAAGAGCATCAGCAGCGTTATTGAGAATTACGTGCTCACAGAAGAAGCACTAAAGCAAGCGGGCGGCTCGCTCAATCAAAGGCAATATGAGCTGTGCAACAGCGCCCATCACGCTTTGCGGCTTGTTAAAGAAACTCTAGCCGAAGGACTCCCCCAAGACTGCCTGGCCACCGATCTAAAATTGGCGGTGGATCGCCTGTCCGAAGTTTGCGGCGAATCAGTTTCGCAAGAAGTAATCGGGCAGGTGTTTGCGAATTTCTGCATCGGAAAATAAAGTAGGTCACCTTTGGCAAAGCTAGTCTCTGAAGACAAAGAAGTAGAAAGCACTCTTGAAATCGTCCCCGGTCCGGCCCTTCCGGTCGCCGAAATCATGAGCGATCAAGCCTGGCAGAAGGTCGGTCTGGCGCTGGTTAGTGGGCCTTTCAACATCAATCTGGGCTACCTGTCTAACAATGGGAAAAGCGGCGGCAATGATGCGACGGATGAAGAAGAGTTGGATGAAGAGTGCCTCTTTTGCCGCAAACCTAAGGACGAAGTTCACGAGCTGGCAGAACAAATCGAGCAGTTGATCGAAGGGAAGCTCGATTCGGTACTTTTTGAGCCGGCAGAGCCTTTCTTTGAATTGCGTATAACCAAAGCGCCGGTTTTCGGCTTCAAGGTCGAAGCCTGGCTGGATTCCGGCAACGCCACGACGGGCGTTTACCGCTGGGACGGAGTTGGAATCAGAATGCACACGACTCGAGACAACCTGGCTTCCTTTACGAAACAGTTGCGTAGCGAGTTCAGCTGTTAGATTCCCCTGGAATGGTTGGTACAATCCTTATCTACGGCAGTTTGTAGATGCCGCAATATGAGGATAAAACTATGTCGATTCAAGAGGTACAAAACGCGTTGTTCGTCAATCTTCCGGATGGGTCTCAAAGACCGATCGAACCGGGTTGGACAGCAGCAGATTTGGCAAAATCAATTTCCCAGGGTTTATACAGACAAGCAGTCGGCGCCATCATCAACAACGAATTGCGCGACCTGTTCACCCCTCTAAATAACGAAGACACAGTCACTATCCTCAAGCCTGAGAATAAGGAATCCATCGAGCTTCTGCGGCATTCCAGCGCGCACGTCATGGCTCAAGCGGTGCAAAACCTGTTTCCGCAGGCAAAAATCGCCATCGGTCCGACCATCGAAGACGGATTCTATTACGACTTCGATATTCCGGACCATAAGCTGACCGCCGAAGACCTGGAAAAAATCGAAGCGGAAATGAAAAGGATCGCCGACTCCAATCAAAAGTTGGTGCGATTCTACATTCCCGATGTCGACCAGCAAATAAAAGAGTTCAAGGACCAGGGCGAAAAATACAAAGCGGAGCTTTTAGAAGAACACCGAAATCACGAGCCGACCTTGTATCTCATGCAGGACAAGGACGGAAAGACAATCTGGAACGATCTGTGCCGCGGTCCGCACCTTCCGTCCACCAACCATATAAAGGCCTTCAAACTGCTCAAGTTTTCCGGCTCCTACTGGCGCGGTGACGAGAAAAAAGACCACCTGCAAAGGATTTACGCGACAGCCTTCTGGTCCAAGAAGGATCTCGACGAATATCTGCAAAGGCTGGAAGAAGCGGAAAAACGCGACCACAGACGGTTGTCCAAACAGCTGGACCTTTTCTCCGTGCACGAGGAAGTCGGCCCGGGTCTGGTTTTCTGGCATCCAAACCTGGCAATGGTCCGCTCGGTAATCGAAGACTATTGGCGCGACGAACACAAAAAACGTGGCTATGACTTCGTTTTCACACCGCACATTGCATCCGAGGAGCTTTATCACATAAGCGGCCACCTCGAGTCTTACGGCGAGAACATGTATTCGGCCATGGACATCGACGGCATGCCTTACCGGGCCAAGCCGATGAACTGCCCTGGTCACATCATGATCTATAAAACAAAGCTGCGCAGCTATCGCGATTTGCCGCTTCGCTTTGCAGAATTGGGAACCGTCTATCGTTACGAGCGCTCCGGCGTATTGCACGGCATGCTGCGCGTGCGCGGATTTACTCAGGACGATTCGCACATCTTCTGCACGCCAGAGCAGATGGAAAGCGAAATCAACGGCATCCTCGACCTGATCGATTCGTTGATGAAAACTTTCGGCTACACATATAAAGCATATCTGGCAACGCGTCCGGAAAAATTCATCGGCTCAGTCGAAGAGTGGGATCGCGCTACAGATGCACTGAGAAACGCGGCAAAATCGCGCGGTTTGGAGTGCGAAATTGATGAAGGCGGCGGAGCGTTCTACGCTCCGAAGATCGACATCAAGCTCTACGATGCTATTGGTCGCGAGTGGCAGGGTCCGACTGTGCAGGTGGACCTCAACTTGCCCAATCGTTTTGATGTCAATTACATCGGCGATGACAATCAGCGGCACAAAGCGGTAATGATCCACAGAGCCGTTCTCGGTTCGATGGAACGCTTCGTAGGCGGATTGATCGAGCATTATGCCGGGGCATTCCCTCTCTGGTTGGCTCCTATCCAAGCGATCATCCTTCCGATTGCCGACCGCCATTACGAGCATGCCGATAAGGTGGCCGCAGCCCTTAAGGAGATGGGCATGCGCGTCAAGGTAGACACTCGCTCGGAGACAATCAACTACCGCATCCGCGAAGCTCAAGTGGAGCAGGTTCCTTATATGCTGGTGATTGGCGATAAAGAACTGGCGGCTGACGGCGCTGCCATTAGGCACAGGCGCGAAGGCGATCTGGGTATTCTCAATTTGACGGACATGATGGTCAAGTTCAAAGAAGAGATAGACACTAAGGCGTAGAGTTGTCGAAACGCAATGAAATGAACAAAGAGCCGGGGGAGTCCGGCTCTTTGCTTTCGGTTCCAAAATTTTCAAACAGTCAGACTGTTAGTTCCAAACAGTGAATTCGAAACTTCAGGTTTCCTCTCACCTACCTAAAGAAGACTTGGCGCACGCGACCGGAGCCTCGGGGGCGACAGGGTGAGTTGTAATAATTTTGCGTTCCTTGATAGTGCACAGGCTGATATTGGGTGTTTTGAACCGGCTGGAATTGTTGCGGCTGACAATTTCCATACGAGTAGGTCTGACCGCCGTTTTGAACATAAGCCGGTCTTTGAACTACTTGCGCGCGGGTTATGGGCACGACGTTTCTCTTGATGTCTTCAATCGCCTTTTGCAGGGCTTCTTGATTGGCAGCTTGGTCGCCGCTGTTCAAATACAACGGGCTATCATTTTTAACTCCGCCTTGTCCGTCGCTCCTTACTTTGAAGACGCTCGCCCAGTTGTCGTCATGGCGATTGGTTTGCACATTGCGACCGGCGATACTCGATTCCAGGTACTTGGTGATCTGAGCATTGGGATCGGCTTGGTCGAGGTCGACGAACACATAAACAGCTTTGTCTTTGCCTGCCTCTGCCTGGGCTGCTGCCGACTTGAGAAATTCTGGTGACGAATTTTTCGTGCCTGCAATCAGGACGAGAGGAAGATTTTGACGGGCAGCCTGACGCAGAGCATTTGCGTAGTTCTTCGCGTCGTAAGCAAATGCTTCCTTGGCTTTGGCGAATTCGGCGGCGGTGAGCTTGCCGGCTACGGCTGCTTCTTCAACCTTTCGCTCGGCTGATTGATCGCGTGCTCCAGCAGCTGCTCTTTCAAGCTCTTGCGGAGTCGGAGGTCTCTGGTCGCGCGGCAATTCAACCGGTTTGGTTTCCTTCG
>PNKB01000267.1 GCA_013997645.1 Cyanobacteria bacterium PR.3.49 | reverse complement strand
ATAGTTTTGCTCTTTGGCCTGGCCTTCGGTTTGATGTTTTTGACCATGGGATATTACGTCAGGAACTGGACGAAGAAGAAATAACGACCTGTTTTTGGGTAGCCAAGCGTTGCCATTGTTCGTGATACCACAGATAATGGCATCGTCCGCTGGACATTCATCAAAATACTAGAAAGAGATTTACATGAGCAGCGAGCCGCTTTCAAATTCACAAAGTAATCCGTTGGACTTGAGTGGACTTGAGGATTTGCTTGAAAGGGCGCAATTAGAAGTAGTCACTTCGGCACCGGATATGGAGGCGCAAGCGACAGATGGAGTGTCGGAAGCAACCGTTGCTCCTGACGAAGACTCGGAAGCGAAGCTGGTTTTGAGTTTGCTTTCGCATTTGATGCAGGTTAACGAGCTCGTTGTAGAAACGAACCGCCGGCTCAATATGGCTACTGCAAGACTGGGGACACTGGATGAGATGCTTACCGCTCAAAGTGTCTGGTTGGAGCGTTTGCCTACTCTGGAAGTAAAGGCGGCGCAGCTTGAAGAAGTGCAGTTGCAGCTCGACCTTGCTATCACTGAAAATGAATGGCTGAAGAAGAGTTGGGTCAACAAATTCTTTTCGGTTCTCAAAGACAAAGTCTAAGAGCGAAATCCGCCACATTAACGCAAGAGGTCCCTGCTAAAGGGGCCTTTTTTGTTTTTCAATCAATGCGGTATGATCTCCCGCTTGGGGGGCTAAGCCATGAAGAAGAGAATAATTCTCACGGCTCTTGCTGGATTCTGCCTGTTCTTGCTGTCCGGGGCAGTCGATGGCAAGGTGCTGAGAGCAGAAATCAATCACAGTGATATCGCCGACCCGGTCGAATCAAAATTGTTGCCCGGCGAACTGTTCGATGTGGCGAATTTGCCGCCCGGTTCATCCGGCGAAGCAAACAACTGGTACAAAATTCCAAAATGGCTGGCCGGTACCTGGCGCAAAGAAAGTCAGACCAATGCCTATCTCTACAACTATGTAACCAGGCAGGAAGACTCTACTCCACGAACAGTCATTGCTAAAGGCAACGGCATTTGGGGCACTCAGACCGATTCTCAAGGAGAGATCTGGGAGTTCAATCCGGCCCCTTATGTCGATACCGTTGATGGTGGCACAGACACCATCGTCCAATTGATTCGCTCGAGCGAGCCGGTTGAGATGACCGCGGACAAGTTTGTGAAAAATACATTGGACACGCAATTGCGCGTTGACAAAGCCACTCGCCGTATCAAAACCGTGCAAACCGCCGAGCAGATTTCCACCTATACAATGGATGCCGGCGGTGTTCTAAAACGTGAAACATCGTCCAAAATATTCGGACATGACGGTAAACCTTTGATGCTGGCTCGCTCAATTGCATATGAAAACAAAATTGCCGATTACCAGCCGAGAGACACAATCAACGGAAAAGATGTGAAATCTCTTTTTCAGGAATACCAAGAACAAAACAAGCCAATCGATTAATCAGCGAGGTCACCCGTGCAGATTTTCAAAGTAATCTCTTTGTCTCTCCTGACCTCATTTTTACTTTTGCCTATTCTTCAAACATCAGGGCAGAGCAAAATCGCCGCACGCCCCACGCCGGCCAACGATTCCTTCCGTCTACCCCGCAGCGTGACGCCTGAGAATTACGACCTGTTTATCGATCCTGATTTAGTTGGGGGTGTGTTTAAAGGCAGCGAAACAATAGCGATCAATGTCGCTCAAACTGTCGATCGCGTCTACTTGAACTCGCATGGATTGACAATCGAAAGCGCAGAGATTCATCCTGCCGATGGAAAGTTCCAAAAGCCAGCCGCAACCATAAGTGTAGCCAAAAGTGATCAAGTCGTTACCTTTTTGCTATCGAATCCTATTGAATCCGGAAAGTATCGCCTTCAAGTGAAATTTTCCGGACGCATGAATGATAAGTTGTGCGGCTTTTACAAAGTGAAAGCACGCGACAGCGAGGGACGCGCCGTAAACATTGGCGCGACGCAGATGGAGCCTACTGACGCTCGCAGAATGTTTCCTTGCTTCGATGAGCCGGATTTCAAAGCTACTTTCAAGTTGAAAGTTTCTGTCGATCAAGGCAATACAGCGATTTCCAATGGTGCGGTGGCTAAAGAAGAGAAGCTATCCGCATCCGGCAAAAGAATTGTCGAATTTGCCGCGACACCAAAAATGTCCACTTATCTTGTCACTTTAATTGTCGGTCCTTTTGCCAGCACGCCGCCCTTGGTCGCAGGCTCCGTCCCGATTCGAGTGTGGGCTGTCAGAGGATCTGAGAAGTTGGGAATTTATGCGCGCAATGCCGCTGCAAAAATGATGCCATTCTTCATCAATTATTTTGCTCAGCCCTATCCGGGCACCAAATTAGACTTTATCGCTGTTCCAGAATTTGAAGCCGGCGCCATGGAAAATCTTGGTGCGATTACTTTTCGAGAGGAGCTTTTGCTTTTGGAAGACAAGCACTCATCTGTGCAGGCGCAAAGACGCGCCTCCAGTGTGATTGCGCATGAGATGGCACATTTGTGGTTTGGAGATTTGGTCACCATGAAGTGGTGGGATGATCTCTGGCTGAATGAAGCATTCGCTACGTGGATGTCTGTCAAAGCCGACGATTTTGCGCATCCGGAGTGGCAATCGTGGGAATTTTTCACATTAGATCGGCTCAATGCCATGGAAGTCGATGAGCTGAGGTCTACACGCGCAATACATGCAGAAGTAAGAAATCCGATGGAAGCCATCGAGATGTTCGACAGCATCACCTACAGCAAAGGCGCGTCTATTTTGCGGATGCTGGAAACTTATCTGGGTGAAAAGGTTTTTCAAGCCGGAGTCCAGCATTACATGCGCGAGCACAAATTCGGTAATGCCACTACCGGCGATTTGTGGAATTCGTTGCAGGCTGCCTCGCAAAAACCGGTCAGCGATATTATGTACGCCTGGGTGCACCAGCCGGGATACCCGGTTGTTGAGGCAACCCGCAGAGAGAACGATACCGCAGTGCGGTTGGGTCAGACTCGCTTTGTAATTGATGCGGCGGCTCGGACCAGACCGGAAGTGGCAAACTCATTGTGGGCAATTCCAATCTGCTGGAGAGTCTTAGACGCGGCACAAGGGAATGATGCGAAACTGAGTTTTCTGCTTTCGTCAAGAAGTGCTCCGATGGTCGATTTGCACAGGGACAAAACGCCGCTTTTGAATGCTAAAGCAGCCGGTTATTATCGTGTCAATTACCCGTCCCACTGGCAACAAGCGATTTTGAACAGTGGACTCAATCAGTTGAATGTCAGCGAACGAATTACACTGCTTTCCGATCAGTGGACTCTGACATACGCAGGAATGTCCCAGCCGGCAAACTTCATTCATCTGTTCAACGAATATGATTCGCAGATGGAGCCGCAGATAATAGAACAGCGCGTGCAAATGCTGCAGAGCCTGTACGGACTGATTGATACAAAGACTTTTGCGAGTTTCGAGCGTTATGTACGCGCGCGCCTGGGCAATGCTGCTGTTCGCTTTGGATGGACAGCTCAGGCTAAAGAAAGCGATGTGATTCGCACTGCTCGCGCCCAAGTGCTTCTAGCTATGGGCACCATCGGGAACGATCCGCCCACTATTGCAGAAGCACGCAGGCAGTTCGATATCTATTTGTCTGATCCCAAAAAGGTTGATGCTGATTTGCTTGATACAATTTTCAAAATCGTCGCCTTCAATGGAGACGAAAAAGCATATCAAAAGCTCGATAATCTCTGGCGAACCGCGAAGACACCGGAAGACCGTGTGCGAAGCATTATGGCGCTTCCCTATTTCAGAAGTCCCCAGTTGATTGATCGCACGCTGAAGTTTTGCCTCAGCAATGAAATTCGCTTGCAGGATGCTCCTCGATTGATGGATGTAGTTCTTTCGACTCCGCATGGACGGCAGCCTGGCTTCAAATTCGTAAAAGAAAATTTCCAGTCGATCAAGAAGCGCTTTCCAATTCATTCTTTGCCTCATGTTGTCGGGTCTTTGGAATCTTTAAATACGGCTCTGGAAGAACGTGAGTTGACTCAATTTGTTGCTGTGACCCCAATTCCTGCCGGTCGCAAACGTATTCAGCAGGCTCTGGAGACTGTTCACAACAGAGTTGTCTTTCGAGAACGATCTCTTTCTGAGCTGGATAAATTGCTGTCCGCCAACTGATAAACAAAAGGAATCCGAGGAAAATACAGCCCCTGGGGTAATTTTGAAGATGAAGACTAATGTTTATGCAATTATCGGTGGCTTGTCCGCTGTTGCTATTCTTGCCGGTTGCTCCCGCAGTTACACTGGCGCAGACGGTAGCTCCGTCACGGTCTCTGGAGATGGCAGCAAAATTTCAGTAAAGAGCGGCGACGGTTCAACTACTGTCAATGGAAGTACGGCGCAGGAATATCCATCAGATTTTCCTGTCCCTCAGTATCCAGGCTCCAAGATTTCTACGAACATGGCTGTCACGTCGTCCGCTGTCAATCCAGGCGGTGCCAGTGGGCAGAAAATTATCATGTTGAACACGAAAGACGGCTCATCGCAAGTCGTCCAGTTTTACAAAGAAAAGCTGACTGCCGGCGGTTGGACGATCGACACTACTGTCGATCAAGCTGGTGTCTCCGGCTACATTGGCGCTTCCAAAGGTTTTTCCAAGTTGAATGTTGCTGTAATTCCGGGAACACCTGACACATGCATTTCTCTTACGATGCAGTAAAACATTTAGCGGTCATTCGGATCGTCTTTTTTGACACCCAAGATCTCACGCGCTTTTGCGAGCTTGAGTTTTGCATTTAGAATTGTGCGATCTAAATTCTCATCCTCGATTGCTGGACCGTCTTCAAGCGTTTTCAACTCGCTTTCGGCCTGATTTATCAGGGCTTGCGCGGACTCTGTGTGTTTTCGAACTCCTCGATTTGCGTTTCGCCATCTGAGCACGCTCATGCACATGGAGGTTAGATAAAATCCGATAATTATCTTGATCAGCAAATCGTTGCTTATTTTGATTGGAAATTGGCGCAACACAAGCCAGATTGCGCCCATCGAAAACAGGATTAAAGGTGCGGTGATAAGCAGCCACTTAGCCGGTTTGTCCCGAAACTGTGCTCTTGCTTTAACAAGGTAACCGGGAATTACCTTTTTCTCTTCCAGTATCTCAGCAATGCCGATAATGGACTGAAGAATCAGTACCGCCAACACCATCAAGGCGGGATCATTTTCCTGAAATTGAAACATCTTTTGTTCCGTTATTACGGCAAGGGCGGCAACCTGCCGCCCTTAGAGAATTATCGTCAGCCACCGCCGCCGCCACCACCAGTACTGCAACCGCCGCTCCATGGTCCGGCAGAGTTACTGGCACCGGTAGACAACCGCGCAAAAATGTTGCCTTGTCCTGCATATGTTCTGTTGGCGGCATATTTAGCAACCTGGTTATATCCTACGGCGGCCAAATACTTGAGCTGCGGATCTTTCGAATAGTTATAGACAACCTGATAATGCTGCGCCGCTACTTGAGTTTGATTCATATTGTGAAAACAGAGGGCCATGTAATAGTGCGTCTTGTCTCGACAAAAGCCATTACGGTCAAGGCGATCGAAAATATCCAGCGCATCCTTGTATTTCTTTTCGTTGACTGCCAGTTTTACCGCTTCATAGAAATCCGGCGGCATGGGCGTTTGTTTCTTAGCAACTTTCCCTTTCTTACCTTTGGCGGCAGCATCGAGACCAACAGGCGACAAAGCCTGACAGCTCAATGCCACAAGCAATAGTGCTGAAACGAAGGAAATGCGCTTAAAACTCATATGTGTGGTGGACCTATACAGAGGTTCGAAACGACACCTACTTATCATATAAGCACAGGTTAGTGGCCAGCGGCTACCCCAAATTTGGTG
>PNKB01000266.1 GCA_013997645.1 Cyanobacteria bacterium PR.3.49 | reverse complement strand
TTTGGGTTCAGTCAAGCGCCTGACCGGCGGCTCAAATGTCAAAACCAGCTCGGCGAGTGTGACAGACACTGCCAGCGAATCAAGCAAATCTTTTTTCAGCAAAACCAGACTTGCGTAGTCCGGAACTTTTGATACGCCGCCGACATGAAAATTGACAGGGTGAAAAGGTCTGCCGCCAACGAGCGTTTGAACTGCGGCGCCCAGTGCGCGCAATTTCGTCCAGATAAGAAACTCGTCTTGGTGCTCGCTGGCAAAAGACACCAGGTCCGGTGTCTTGAGAAAGTCCGGTAAAGCAAGCGCACAGATGTGAGTGGCGTGGGATTCGATTATCATGCCCAGATGCATCAACTGTCGCAGCATCAGCTCCTGCCGAGCCGGTGTAAATCCAAAAATTCTTTCCACCGCAAATATCGCCGCTAACACATGACCGGTGGAGCAGATTGCACAAACACGCGAGGTAATGTGCGGCAATTCGTCAAATTTATGTCCCAGAACAATTTGCTCAAAAAAGCGCGTGCCTTCAAAAACATCCAGTTTTACATCGATAACGACACCGTCTTCGATATCGATACTTACAGCCGAATGTCCTTCGACGCGACTGATTTCCGGAATCTGGATGATTTTTGTTTCCTTCTCGGGCATTACAACAATTTCCTTGAGTGCATGTGTTGCTGTCAATTTGAATCAGCTTGATCCTGCAATTGATTCAATCGCGTAAACAGCTCCGGTGGTGCGCCGAATGCTTGCAGGCGTGTCAAAATCTCTTTAAGGCTGAAGCCTTTCTCCATAAGTACATTGGCCATGGCATCCATTTGCGCTTCCTCAGATGGACCCCAGCAGCCATAGCAGGGGGCTCCCACGCTGGGACAGAGGGCTCCGCAACCGGCGGCGGTGACCGGACCAAGACAGGGAAGATCCTGCTCAATCAGTATGCAAGGATTTTCACGCAATTTGCACTCCAGGCAAACCGGTTTTTTCGTGACGTAAGGCAAGTGATCCTTAAGCATGCTGGCTGCCACTGCCAGCAATTGCGTGGAGTCAATTGGGCAGCCGGAAAGCTTCACATCCACTTGGACATGGTCTTCAATCCGGCTGGCCGGCATTACTTCGATCTTCGATTCGGCGCCATATACTTGATTGCGCATTTCTTCAACGGCGAGCCGAGAGCAGGCGCCCTTTTGGACGCAACCCCAAACTGCGCAATTACCGACTGCGACTACTCTCTTGCTTCTCAAACGAATAGCCCGCAGCTTTTCGAGATCATGCGGATTGCTGACGCTGCCCTCGACAAAAGTTATATCGACCGGTTCGTCACTGTTTTTGCTCTGTGCAAAAGGAAAAGATTGGATGCGCACGTAGGGCAGCATTTTCTGCAAATTCTCGAGAATAACCAGCAACTCACCGGCGCACCCTGTAAGACTTTGCACCGAAATTGTCGGTATCGGCTTGGACCTTTTATTGGTTTCGCTCAATCTAGCAATTGACACACTCGACCACCTCGGGAATAAATCGCAAATCTTCCAGGGGAAATACCGGTCCCTCCTTGCATGCGTAGACACCGCCTACAAAGCAGTGCCCGCATTTTCCAATGGCACATTTCATGTGCCTTTCCAGCGAGAGAAAAATATTGTTTTCAGTGATGCCGCCTTCTTTCAGTTCTCTTATCACAAAGGGATACATAACCGGTGGTCCGCAAACTGCTGCTAGATAGGTGCCGTCAAACTGTGCCATGCGCAACATGTCGGTGACCCGCCCGAGTTGTGCATGAATAGGCGGAATCTCAGGAAAGTCGACTTCCTCGGCTCCAATAAACAAGTGCATATCATTTCGACTGTATAGGCTTGTCATTTCGTGACGGAATAACAAATCCAGGGAATGACGCATACCGTAAGCGATAATCAGGTCGCCAAAACGTTCGCGCCTGTGAAGTATATACTGCAATAGCGATCGAATTGGAGCGATCCCCAGACCGCCTGCAACAAGAATGATATTGTTCCCTTCCATCTTCTCGACTGGATATCCGGTGCCGTAGGGACCCCGCAAACCGAGCCAGTCGCCCTCCTCCATTTTAAACAAAGCATCGGTGACTCTGCCTGTTCGGTGCACACACAGCTCTATGAGGCCGTCCATGGAGTCTGAGCAAACTGAAATGGGGCATTCACCAACTCCCGGTATCCAGACTTCGAGAAATTGGCCGGGCATGCATCTGCCGATGGTGCCCGGCTCAACAGTGAATTGAAACAGGTAATTATCCTCGGACATTTTGAAGATTGTGCGAAGCAATGCTTTGGTCGGAATGTATGGATTGGGCGTTTTCAAAGCACCGGCTCCTTTGCATAGATACTTTTGCGATCATCTTTTCCTTCAAGCCTCACCACGACGCCTACAATGTCGTCGATTTCCGCCGGGCACGATACAGTGCAGCGACCACAACCAACACAAGTTGGAAATTCATAGGCGTCCTGGAAACCATGCAGCTTATGCCGGTACCAAAATTTTAAGCGGTCAACTGGACCGGGGCGGAAATTGAAATTGCCTGCCACTTTGGCAAAACCATGGAACTGGCAGCTGTCCCACTCACGCCCTCTCTGCCCACTGCCGTTAAAATTAGCAATTTCGACAATATCGAAGCAGTAACATGTAGGACAGACAAAGGTGCAGTTTCCGCAGCTCAAGCATTTTTGCCCCAATTCTTCCCAAACTGGATGGTTGGCTTCCAGATCCAGAAGGGCAGGCAAGTTGCTGGTCTCAAATCGGTTGGAGAATAAATCTTTTCTGTTGTGCCAGAAGTCTTTAAAGGCCTGCTTGTAAGGCTCGCTTGCTTGAATTAGGAAGTCACACTCATTGAAAAGCTCGGCCGCTTTGGGAGTGGCTACCTCCACGAAGAAATGGTCTTCAATGTCTGTAAGAAACAGATCATAGCCGTCCTTGACACTGTCTGTCCCCATTGATTCGCAGAAACAATATTTATCGGGAATGCATGACTGACCGACCACGAGAATGTGCTTTCTTCTTTCAATGTAGAGTGAGTCACCCGGCGGTGCTGTAAAAATATCGTCAAGTACTTTCATACCGGACAGGTCACATGGATGTGCTCCGAAAATTACCAATGGTTGGTTTACTTCCGGTTCGGTTATGTTGCCTGACTCGTCGTAAGAAAATAAAGTCTCTCTTTGAGGGTACAAAAACTTTTTAGGAGGCAGAATGGTTCTCAGTGCCTCAAAGGCGATTTCTTCTTCGCGTTCTACTGCCTTAAATGCGAAAGATTGCTCTGATACTTTGGTGGGTGCATAAACCGTTCCAAATTGCTTGAGCCGCTCGAGAAACCTTGGAAAGTCTTCTTTGGATAAGACATATGACTTTTCCATCTAATTCTTCCTCCGTACGTCAATTTGATTTGTGCTTATTCATAAGCAATGCCAGAGTCTCCAGGGCTTGTTCTTCTTCGACAACACAAAGTGCTGCGCCGGCATATGTCAGTACCCATTCGCCGGCTTGCACACTCTCGAAAGGCAGAAAAATTTCTCGTGGTTGACCGGCCCAGTCAACCACTGCAGTTTTGCCCGTTACTGATAGAACCTTAGTGGGCAGTGTGATGCACATGTTTTGCTGTCTTCAGGTGTTCTCTGTAATCAGTCATTTCAGATACCAGCCATGCGATCCATCTGTCTATGCCATAGCCTGTTTTGGCTGAAATCTGCATGGTTTTTACATCAGGATTGATTGCTTGAATATTCTTGGTCGCTTTATTTATGTCGAATTCAACATGCTCAAGTAGATCGCATTTTGTAAAAAGCACCAGGTGGCAATTGCGAAAAATGACAGGGTATTTGATTGGTTTGTCATCACCTTCTGTCACGCACAGAAGCACGATACGGCGGTGTTCTCCCAGTGGAAATTCTGCCGGGCAAACCAGATTGCCCACGTTTTCAATGAAAATCGCATTCGTTTTTTCCAGCGGTTCTGCATGCAAAAGGCGAGCGATCATCTGGGCGTCAAGGTGACAGCTTCTGCCGGTAGAGATCTGGTGAACGGCAACTCCTGTTTTTCTGATTCGGCAGGCATCCAGGTCACCAACCATATCGCCTTCGATAACGCAGGAGGAAAATGTACTGCCGGCTTTTTGGAATGTGGTCTCCAGCAATGATGTTTTGCCTGCTCCGGGCGCACTCATTAGATTGAACGTGCAAGCTTTCAGGCTTCTGAAATGATCGCGGTTGTGTTCCGCCATCTCTTCGTTTTTGCCGAGAATGCGCTCAAGGGCATGCTCATCAGCCGACTCGTGCATGTTGTTCTTTCTCCTTTTCCATTCGTTCCAGTTCAACTGTAACGTTTACTACATCCAGTTCTTCTCCCTGCAAAAGCTTGCCGATGCCGCTTGCGCATGCCGGACACCGGTAAGCATTATTTGCCATGGGCCGATATTGATGTTCGTTATCTTTGCACAGTGCGGCCGCAATAATTGTACTGATTGACAGCCGGCAATTTGCACAGCCTTGAAACAGAGCCTTCATGTTGTCGAATGCAAAAGCGACAGACTCAGGGTCAACGTTGCGAAATTCTCCGAATAAAACTTCAACGCTTTGTGCATCTGCGGCAGCGCCAATCGATCGCAGTCTTTGTTCGACAATCTCCAGAATCGACTTTGCTATTGCTGATTCATGCATCTTTGCGCAAAGTTTCCAAAATTCTTTGCACAAGAAATGCAAGATTTGAAACGAGCAAAGGTAATTTTTCTTGCAGTGCCGGGCTGATCGTCTCTTTCCAATTGACCTGGCCTATTTCCACACCGAAGAAAATCAGGCGATTGGGAAGGCTGCCAAGCTGCTTTGCAAGTTTGAGCTCGTCTGCAACCGAAAAACCATGGCTTGAGTTGATATTCAGATTCGGACCCTCGAGCAGGGCATGTAAGTCGATAATGGATACCGAACCCGGCGACATTCCATCGCAGGTTGAGTCAATGATAATAGCCGCTTTGTGTCCTTTTAGACACTCACTGAGATAACTTGTGTAGGTTCCAAGATTAAACAGGCAAACATCGGACAGCACGGTCTCCGGAAGATTTTCGCAAAGCGCCGAAGCAATGCCGTCGTCGCCTCTTAGAGAATTTCCGACAGTAACAATGCAGAGACCGGCCGGATTTGATTGCTCGGAATGCTGGCATCTTGTTGGGCTAAACTCTCGCTGGGCGTACATTTCCAATTTCGCATCCTATTGGTTAACCAGATTCACATTCGCTATTTTGCCCTTATTTCGCCTGCTGGGTATGCTCCTCTGGAATGATATTGGCAAGCTATAGCCTGGCCTCATCCCCAGGTATGATACGGACACCTGAATTACACTGATAAGCTGCACGTGCTTCCTTCAAGAGAAGGCACTGGTATGCATTTCGTGGAAATCAAGAAGGATATTTATATAGTCCTGCTGCTGCTTGGACTGATCTTGCTGGCGATCGCATTTCGCATGGCAGGAGCGGCATTTAACACGGATCTTGTTGCCACACTCTTATTTTTGATTTCAACGGTTCAAGGAAGCATCTGCCTGGGGTTTGGGGCCTTCACCTTGTGGTTTCATGAAGACCCGGAAATCTGGCAGTGATGTCTTAGGCTTTCGCCATGGCGGTGTCTTTCTTTGATTCGCCAGACGTATCGGCGGTTGTTTCTCTGGGATGCAGTGCGCGCGGTCGTACAATCTCTACTGAACACGGTGATTTGACTGCCACAGCTCTTGAGACGCCGCCCCACAAAAAGCGTTCGCACAGGTCATGCCCGTGAGCACCGATGAGGATTTTGTCCGCCATCCAGTCGGTTGCCGCCTCGATAATTTCCTGCCGCGGATTGCCTTCTCGCACGTCCATATGCACGGTGCAATCGGGGTGCTTGGATTCGATGATTTCTTTGCCTTCCTCGCAAACACGGTTGGCAATTTTCTTTCTGCGATTGAAGGCCTGTCTGGCGACGTCCTTCCAGC
>PNKB01000265.1 GCA_013997645.1 Cyanobacteria bacterium PR.3.49 | reverse complement strand
GCGGTCCTCTTGTGTTTCTCTCCCGAAAACTTTGCCGGCTAGCGTCACGCGCCTTTTTCATGCGCGCGGAAGCGTAAGTCTACGCCGACAACCCCTGGATCACTGTGCGTCCAACGCATGCCCACCGTGTCAGTGGGCTCGTCGAAACTCAATTCGACCGTCCAGGGAGACTTCGCATCCTGCAGCCTCTTAGACAATGCAATCTGCAGACTCATCAATCCCAACTCAGTGTCGCCATAGCTCCCAATCACGTCCCGCGTCAGCTCTTCCATTTCTTTTGAATTGATATTGTTGTCGCCTATGTCAATCAACATTTTGTCGACTGCAAATTCCACAGCCATCTCGCCTTCAATCATTGAGAGGTCATCGGTGGTCTTTAAAGTGGCTTTTTCAAATTTTGCTCCATACAATTTGTCGAGCTCTGCCGAAAAATCGGGAGCCGAGGAAGAGTCACCGCCAGCATTAAACATCCGGGGCGTCGCGTCTAAGGTACGCATTGCTTCTAAAGCAGACATGGCGTCTCCTTCATCTGTGTCGGGGGGTTTGGGTTCCCTCACAATAGAAGGCAACACGTCAAAAACACGTGAGAGCGTTTTCGATCAAGCGCAGCTAGGATTTCGCCTTCTCGACGTCCTTTAGAAGTTCTTTCACATCATTCTCATATATATCAATGCCGCGAACGATCCCGTCCGGTCCAATCAGACTCAACCCGTAGCCGTCGAGGTTGAACATTCGCTGCGCATCTTTAAAGCCGTCTTTCAAAATCACATTCGGCCAGTCTTCTACACCCTGCCGCTTCATGGCTTTCAAATCGCCGGCCATTGCACCAGCTAGATCCATGCCGTAGCCGCAGTCGACGCTCAATAGAAGAACTTCAAGTTTGTCTTTGCCTTTCTCTTGCTGAATCCCTTTCACGGAGGGAAACTCTTCCCAGCAGCTATGTCACGTCATACTCCAAACATCTAGCAGGAGAAACTTTCCTCTGTAATCCGCCAGAGTGACTTTCTTTCCTTGCGTCGTCCACAGCTCAAAATCGGGACATTTCCTGCCAATGACGAGCCCGGATAGAGGCACATTTGCTTTGGACAAAACCATCCAGGTGCCGCCCGGGTCGACTGACTTAACTTTGAACATCTGATCGCCGATACGCACGGGGTGGGAAGAAAACCAGGTCTCGTGCTCGGGCAACTCGCCGTTTTTGTCGAAGTCTACAGATACACGCATCGAAGAATTGCCGTATTCCTTCTCATCAGTAGTCAAAGAATAAGGTCCGTTTTGCGGAATGTAGATCTCAGCTTCCTCGGCACCAACCTTCAAAACACCCTTGGAAAGCTTCTCTCGTCTGTTATCGAAATGCGGTTCGTTAAACCAGCCAAAAGTAATCTTATTAGAGCCGTCGCGCATCAAATTGCTGCGTTCCAATTTCACCACAAGATCTCCATCGGGTGACTGAGGCACTGGGAGCGACTTTGCCTGCGCTTTTGGAAGCAAATCTTCCACAGGTGCTTTGATTTCGTCGAAGATTGCCGACAACTCGCCGACTTGCGTCGAAAGAAGAAGAAGGGCTCCTACCGAAGCTGCTGCTATACACAAAATCTCTTTCTTCTTATCCATCCTGTTTCGCTCTAATATTCAAAAGATGTCTGCGCGAACATTACTTCTTCAAGAGTCTTTGTTTTATACCCTTTTGGAACAACAAAGTCGGATGCCCTGTACACATCAGGTTTTATGGATCTTGTATCCAGTTTAAACTTTTCGACTCTCCGTTTTGTCATGCGTATGGGAATAGTGCCAAAATTCGGCATGTCATAAAACTTGCAGAGAAATTTCGCCACCAGGGGATCAACTGGAACATCGGCAGCTACATAACACTGCGCAGTCGGCTTTCGCGGATCGCTGGTATCGATGGTTTGATCGTACCTGGTCGTGCGAATTCCATTGATCGTTGCCGGACCTACTTTCTTCCAGTGTGTAGGATCGACATCAGACGCGGTCATAATGCCAAGCCGCTCGCCCAGGGCTTTTCGAAATGCGGACAGAGGTAGCGTGGCGATTGTTTTGCGCTGCGGCGAATAGCAAGTAATTTGCCAACCAGGTTGATTGAGAATCATCACCCACGAGCGCAGTTTGTCCTTGATGTAGACTCGGTCTTTCATAACCAAGGCATCAAGATCGCCCCAATCGTGGAAGTTATAGTCAACTCTCCAGGCTTGATGTTTTGCGCATGCAGGAAGCGAAAAACATAGGCTTGCCAAAATAATAGCGGACAGTCCTCGCACGGGGAGCGCAGATAATCTCATTCTCGACATACGCCTGGCAGCATTCAGGGTTCTTTTCTCACTCTCAACTGGACAAAATACGCAGCAGTCCCGAATTGATAAAGTACACATCACGTCCTAATTTTACACTTTCCAGGATGCCTAATTCTTCTAATGATTTGAGGTTGCTCGATGCAGTTTGCCTAGTTACGCGCATGTGCTGCTCGACGAACTTAATTTTGCAATATGGGTTCGTATACAACAGTTCAACAAAATCTTTGTTTGCCAACTTCGGAATCTTTGAGCGCAATAATTCTAAAGTTTCATCCATAGACCTTCTTATGTTCGAGATTCGCAAGCGGCTATCATTAGCGGTTTTCTCAATTCCATCCAGGATGAACATAATCCATTCTTCCCACTGAGAATTTTCTGTGACTTCTCTAAGTCGCAGATAGTACTCGTTTTTGTTTTCAATCAAGTAGTGTGAGAGATAGAGAACTGGCAACTTGAGTAAGTCTTGCTGCAACAAAAACAGAATGTTGATAATTCTTCCGGTGCGCCCATTTCCATCGGTAAATGGGTGAATCGCTTCAAACTGATAGTGCACAATTGCAAGTTTGATAAGGGGATCGTATCCTCCTGACTCGTGAATGAACTGCTCCAAGTTTGCTAACTTCTTTCTGATGATGCCTTCTCCCACGGGAGGGGTATAAATTGTGCGCCCATTTCCATCAACAATTTTTGTGCCCGGTGACTTGCGTACATTCATATCATGCATTTTAATTGTCGATGCAATATCGCAGAACAACGCCGTTGAAAGCAAAGGTTTGCTCTCAATCGCTCTTACCCCTGCAATGAGCGCTTCCTGATACCTTAAGACTTCTTTTGTGACAGCATTAGCACTTTCGATTGTGTCTGCCAGGGCCCTATATAAGTCATCAGTAGTCGTGACTATATTCTCAATTTCCGATGATACTCTCGCCTCCTGCAATCCGATGGCTCGAACCCAAATTAGCGGATTCGGGATGGTCTCGCACACTCCCTTGAGCTCCGCAAGAGCAGATCGGGCGGCAATGCACTTTCTGAGGATTGCGAGAGTTTCTAAAGCTTGTTGTGGCGGTAAATCAGGCAAACTATTGTTTGGCTTTTCGCGACTAAATGCCATATCTCCACCATCCAATACGTTAACTTTCACGTTGAAATTTGAACACATTTTCTAACGCGTTAAACGAGATAACATACGTCATGGATATGTTAAAAAACACATGCCAAATTTAACATATCACACTTAAATTAGCCGATACAGCCACCTTGTCAGGTCATTCGCACTTCGAGTGTGACGCGAGAACCACCGCCGGGTTGCGAGTCGACTGTAAGAGTGGTCGGATAGAAACAGCGAATCAGATCGGCTCGCTCTTTCATGCCGCCCATGCCCATTCCACCCACATTTGTCGGGCGATCTTCGGGTTTTTCCGCATCAAAACCCTTGCCGTTATCCATCAGAATAAAGCGAATCAACCTTTCATCGACTCGCTCAATATGCACTATTACGCGCGATGCGCCGGAGTATTTTTCGACATTGTTCAAACCTTCTTGAATGATGCGAAAAATATGCAGCTCTACCGGATCGGGCATCTCCGGCAGATTGGCATCACATACAAGATTCACGGATATGCCGGTGCGCTGACTCATGCGCTCAAGAAGGTCTTGCAGACACATTTTGAGACCCCAATCTTTCAAATGCCGCGGCGCAAAATCACTGCATATGTCACGAATTTGCCGCACAACATGATCGACCATCTCAATGATCTGTTCTTCTGAAAGTTTCTTATCACCGGAAAGATAGCGTTTCAACATCATCAAGTCGGCAATAACCGTATCGTGCAAGTCTCTTGCCAGGCGGGTTTTCATCTCCTCCTGCTGGCTGACCATCCTGTATGCGAGATTTTGTTTTTCCAAAAGAAGATCTTGCACTGCTTTCAAAAGATCTTTCTCGTCATACAACCCGAAAACTTTCAGAAGCTCGGGTATTTCACCGATGCCAGGCGGCTTTTGCCCATCAGGCACTTCAATGACCGCCAGATCCTGGGTATCACTGGCGGTGCGATTTTGCAAATCTTGCAATACGGTCGCGGCTTCAAATGGTGTCAAAGCTTGCGTATTGATCATGCCTTGCAGGCTGAGCGCGCGCTCTAAAGTCGCTTGATCGATCAAATTCAAATGCAGGAGCACCTGACCGATAGGTTTGTTATCCAGCATTCCTTTCTCAACAGCGGACAGCAAATCGATTTCAGAAACCAAACCGGCAACAATCAGGAGTTCGCCCAATCGCACGGATTTGCGCTGTTTTTCCTGCTGATAGCCTTCAAGCTCGAGCGCTTCTTCAATTGACTTGCGGGTGCAAAGAGCTGTACGCAAAGCATCAACGGCTTGTTCTTGCGTGATCTTGCGCTCGCGCACCAGCACCTGACACGTCAAAGCCGCATAGGCAACTGATTCCGGAATTACTTTGCGCAAAACCAGCACGCGACCCAGCGGAAGGCCGGACGCATAGCTGGCTTCCACTGCCGCTTGTATGCCATTTTCTGAAACTGCACCGGCCTTGTAGAGCAACTGTCCAAGCCAGTTTGTCACTTGATAATATTCAGAGCGCCAGCCCAGAGTGCCGAGCGCTTCTTCAAAGCCGATGCTTTGCTCGAAAACAACCTTCAGCGCTAAAGCTGCAACTTCGGTCGGCAAGACATTTTCGCTGACCAGCGACTGTGCGAGTAAAGCCGCGCGCGATAAGTCGAGCGAGAGAATGCCGGTGTCGACAAGAACGCTGCCCAAAGGCGCGCCAGTCTTGGTAGAGATGGAGTTGGCTTGGGCAAGTTGCGAGTCCGAGACCAGTCCGACCTTCTTCAGAAGGTCTCCGACTGTCACTGACGTGCCGACTCTATTCATCGAAGCTATTCCGGGACCTCACTTGGCAAAATCACCTTGCGTCGAGCTTCCTGCGATGTCGGGTTTGGCGCTGAGGACGCTGATATACCCTAATTTCCCAGCTCCCGACTTCCATAACCATTTTGGACGGCCCAGGCGATTAGCTGCTCGCGATTTTCGAGATTGAGTTTTAATTGCAGCACTTCGCATTGCTTGCGTGCGGTGGCAGCGGAGGTCAATCTTTCGTCGGCGATTTCTTGGTACTTCATGCCGCGACCGAGCATATGCAGCACTTCCTGCTCCGACGGCGTCAATTTCTTATGGTCGAAAGTCAATTCCTGCGAAACGATGCCCTTCTCGCCGCGCATTACGCGCCGCACGGTATCTGCAACGGTTTTCAATCGCTCGGACTTGAGCAGGTAGGCAGAAACGCCTTGCGACAGAACGGCTTGAATGAAAGCAAGGCGGCTTTCGGCTGAAAACACCACCACACGGGCGCCAGGCACGCGCACAAACTCATCGACCATCTGCTTCGGTCCGAGACTGCCGGGCAGGTGTAAATCGAGAACAATGACATCGGGGCGCAATTGCATCGCCGCGCGCAGCCCATCGTCGCTGTTTTCCGACAGCCCGACGATTTCAAAACCTTCCTCGCGCCCCAAACCGCCGCTCAGTCCTTCCAGGGTGGCCTGGTGGTCCTCCACGACAAAAACTCGGATGGTAGCGGTACTCGGGTCGGTCATATATCGGCAGTAATAATAACGCGCTTTAGCTCTTTGCTTTCTCTGAATGTGCCCAATTGTTCTCTGGTGCCCTTTATTACTACACCACATAGTATTAATATGTTCAAGAAAA
>PNKB01000264.1 GCA_013997645.1 Cyanobacteria bacterium PR.3.49 | reverse complement strand
GAGCTGAATTGCCTTAGTGAAGTCTGCATAGGCTTCGGGCAATTTGTCGAGTTCCAACAAAGAATCACCACGCCGAAAATAGAATTCCGCACACTTAGGATCTAGTTTGATTGCCTGATCGTATTGCGCCAGGGACTCTTTCATTTTTGCGCGCTTGTATAGTTCTACTCCGTTACTAAAGTAGTATCGTGCCTGGCGATTGTTCGTTTGCGGTCGATATTGCCAAACACCATCGGCGGTAGTCTGTGCCACTGCCAACGGTGAAACAACCCAGATTGAAATCATCGCAACAGCGACTATCGTTTTGCAAAAATTCTTCTCAATTAGCGGCAAAGCGTTTCTCCTGCATCGAGGTCAAATTGGCGCCACCGTTGGTTTCTTCCTCAATTCATCCGCTTTCTTGAAGTCTTTGTTTGCAAGATCGCGCTTTCCCAATTTCTCATAAGCTCGAGCGCGCGAACGATAAAGTGTTTCCTCCGAACCAAAATTTGTCTCTAATGCTTTTGTGTAATCACTCACAGCTTCCTGATACTTGCCAATCTTGCAATAAAGCATGCCCCGCCTATTCCAAGCCTCGTCCTCATCAGGATTTTGTTTAATGATCTTGGACACCTCTTCTATAGCTTCTTTCAGTTTGCCTTGCTTTTGCAAAATTCGCGCGATGTGAAACTGATACTCATAGCTGTTGCTTTTCTGAAAAGCAATTCTGTAGTCACCAATAGCTCTGTCCAGCTGCCCGTCCTGCTCACAAGCAGTGGCGCGCCAGGAATACGCCCGTGGTTTGACCGGATCGATTTTGAGATAAGAATCCATATCTTGAATTGCTTTTTTGTGCTGACCAATCGCGCTGTACATCATCGATCTAGTATGAAAAATATCCTTATCAGGACGCACCTTTGAATACTTAATTGCCTCAGTGGCAGCGCTAATTGAGTTGTCGTACTGCTTCATCATGGCGTATATATCCGCCTCAGCTCTGTAGACGACTGCGCATTTTGGATCAAGATTTTGCGCGGATTTTAGATCTTGAATAGCTTCTCGATATTTATTTGCATCGGTCAAACATTTAGAGCGATAAATGAGACCCAGAATTGAGTTGGGCTTTCTCTTCAAGAACTCATCCAGGGGAGCCATAGCCTCGCTATAACGCTTCTCTTTCATAAGCTGGCGAACACTAGTAAGCTCGGGATCGAAATGCAAACCGGAAGCAGGAATGCCATCGCCACCTCGCGCCGAGGGAGCAAGCGTTACGAACAAGAACGCACCGGTCAAAGTGATACTAAGAAGTCTTTGTCTGTCGAGTTGCTTCAAAGGGCCACACGGCTGTCTGTGGTCAACTGTTAACAGGTCCCTCTGCAATTCTAGACTAATTGAGGTATGCCTGAAAAAACTCGGGCGTGTGATAATACTCAACCTCAAGTGAAGAGGGGGAAGTCATGTCGAACCGTCCGAAAATCCTTTGCCTGGCGGGTAGCCTGCGTCGCGACTCGTTTAACAAAAAGCTTGTCAAAGTTGCCATGGCAGCGGCGCAAGAGGCTGGCGCCGAGACGACTTATATCGATCTCAAGGATTATCCGATGCCCATTTATGATGGCGACATCGAGGCGGAAAGCGGCATTCCGGAAAACGCTCAGAAGCTGAAAAAGATTATGAAAGAGCATCATGGATTGCTTATCGCCTCACCTGAATACAACAGCTCAGTCAGCGCAGCGCTGAAGAATTTCATCGATTGGACTTCGCGCCCGGAAAAGGGCGAGAAAAATATTGAAGTATTTATCGGCAAAGTGGCGGGCATAATGGCCTGTTCTCCCGGCGCATTAGGGGGTTTGCGCGGTTTAGTCACACTGCGCTCAATTCTGGGAAACATCGCCTGCGTGGTCGTACCAGAGCAGCATGCTATCTCCAAGGTTGCCGAAGCCTTTACAGAGGACGGCAAACTCAAAGACGACAAGGATCAGCAGGCTGTTGCCAAAATTGCCAAGCGCGTCACGCAGTTGACCAAAGCAATTATCGAATCGGAGATGGTTGCTAAGACCTCCTAATAAAGAGTTGCCTCCCGTTAAGCAACTGGAGGTGGCAACATGCGAAAAATTTTTTCTTTGGCATTAACGGTCCAGCTAGGACTTATCTTTGGCTGCTCGGCGCATGCAGCGAGCGCACAGAGTGATGAAGCTTACGGGTTTATCGATCGCTCGGGCAAGATGGTGATTCCGCCAGGATTCGACGATGCTAAGTCGTTTTCCGAAGGTCTAGCGGCGGTAAAAGTGGGCGACCGCTACGGTTATGTGGATAAAACAGGAGCGATGAAAATTCAGCCGCGATTCGATCAGGCTGAGCCTTTTAAAGATGGACTGGCTGCCGTTACTCTGGCAGATGCCGATTACCGGCGCTACGGCTTTATCGATAAAGAAGGTAAATTCGTAGTCGAGCCGACCTTTGAGGACGCCGGCTCGTTTTCTGAAGGTGTTGCAGCAGTCAAGTTTCAAACGTCTATAAGCGTGAAGTCTGACGAGCAGTGGGGATTTATCGACAAGACCGGCAAAACTGTGATTGCGCCGAAGTTCAGAGAAGCTGGCGAGTTCATGAAAGGACAGGCGATAGTTAAGAGCGGACAATTGTATGGAGTGATCGATCGCGACGGGGCATACATCGTCAAGCCGTCGTATCAACTAATCTTGCCCGGTCAGGACAATACACTTACCTACTTGAAATTGAGCGGCTCGGTCATGGGTCTTACCGGCATGGGCTACAACTGGGTCGTAACAGGCGGTCTTTTCGGTTATCTGGACTCGAAAGGCAAACCGATTATCAAACCTGCATATGACGGCGCCAGCTCATTCTCGGAAGGATTGGCATGCGTTGCCACAGGCGAGAAACAGAAGGACGGACGACCGCGAAAGTGGACATATATAAACAGCACAGGCAATAAAACCATCGACGGCAATTACAGCTTCGGACTGCCTTTCTCGGAAGGTCTGGCTCCGGTAGCAAAAGGCAGATGGCAGATGGGTATGGCACCGTCATTGGTGGCAGCAAAATGGGGCTTTATCGACAAAAAAGGAAAAGTGATAGTTCCACTTTCCTATGACGAAGCGCATCCGTTCTCCGGCGGAATGGCTCGTGTTGTCGCCGACGATAAGACTGGCTTTCTCGATCACAATGGAAAAGTTGCAATCGAACCGAAATTTTCAGACGCTGAAGATTTCTCGGAAGATTTGGCGGCAGTGAAAACAGATCGAGTCAAGAAAAATTAGCAGCGACGATTATTCATCGTAATCAAAGCCCCAAAGACCAACCATCGCTCTTTCCATCTCAGGCGATATGTCCCATTTTTTTTGAATGGGATAGAGCATTGGCGACTCCAGATCGGCGGCGACGTGGCAGAGGCGCTCTGTAAGGTGGGCTTCAACTGCTTCCAGTCCCAATTCGTCGACTATCTTATCGATGCGCTCCATTGTTTTGCGTTTTCGCGATTCAAACTTAGCCCGCTCTACTAGAGGATCCCCACTGTCTTCTTTTTGGGAGGCAAATGTAGTCATTTCGCGCATGTGAATCAAAGCGACTGCTACTTCTTCTTTTGAAGCAAGCAAGCCTTTTTCCTTCAGACTCTTGCTTGCACTGACAAGCTTTTGCACACCGCCGAAAACGCCGCCGATCATGTCGTCGAATAAAGACTCCATCGCCACAAGATTGTCATATTCGGACTTCGAAGCGGTCGCTTTTTGCCCGTCAATAGAAGAATTCAGCTCGCCCAAGGCATCCTTCACAGCCGACCAGCTGGCTTGCCGAAACATCTTGCCCAGCATCTGCATATACTCAGTCTCAATCTGTGTCATCGGCCGCGGTTTTAGCAAAAGGTCCGCAGGATCAGCAGGCTGGTTTTCCGGAAGTTTATTACTCAGGTAATGGATAAGCATGGTGATGGTTTCTTCCTCGCCATACTTCTCAACGATGCGAGTCAAACCTTCGCTGATCTGGTCGCGATCCTCGGGCGGGTTTCCACCCATGGACATCATATTCATCTCTTCGTATTCCAGCTCAACTAGAGCTTTTCGGGCTTTGTAAATACCGCCTTCTTGCAAGCTGGCGATAATACTGCGCACGGACGCTTCGCCGGAATTTTCTGCATCGAATAGTTTTAGAATTTCAGTCATCGAATTTCGAAGTGTCGCTCCTTCCGTACTTTTCCATCAGATCATCCCATCCGAAAAGATTTTTGATTGCTTGGTCCATTTCTTCAGAACACTGAAATTCCGGCGCCGGCATCGACGACAAGTCTGGAGAGTCCATTGCGGCGACCATTGTTCTAAACCGGTGGCGCATTTGATCGTCCACCGCAGCCATTCCATAATTGCTGATCAACTCGTTCAGACGTGTCGTGGCTTTGACACGATGAGATTCAAGTTGTTCGTGTTCATTCATCATCCAGGCGCGATTGTAAGCAAGCGCCTCAATAACGACATCTCTGCATTTATCTAAACTTTCTTTCTGGAGTGCATCGCTTGCTGCTCGATCAAAATCATATTTTGCGTGCTGTGCTGCATTGATTCCGCCGAACATATCTCCCAGAGCATCCAGGCTTTCACAGTCTTCTAACGAAGCGCCCTCTTTCAGGGATTCCAGTGTGACCTGCAGGCTGTCTAAT
The DNA here is from genome assembly GCA_013997645.1 of Cyanobacteria bacterium PR.3.49. Taxonomy (GTDB): domain Bacteria; phylum Cyanobacteriota; class Vampirovibrionia; order Obscuribacterales; family Obscuribacteraceae; genus QKMZ01. Next base: position 1,475 of record PNKB01000264.1, on the reverse strand, counting down.
GACTTATCGAGAGCCTGCAGTGCACTGTCGTTAACTTCGCTGTTCAAAAGGGATGCGAAAACATCGTTGATTTGTTTTCCGCCGAACCTTACTCCGAACGAATTGACAAATTTGTTGTATTCGATATAAAGCGGCGGAGGATCAGGGTGAACGACAAGCCGACCAGCTTCTTCGGTTTTTATCTGATACTCCCAACGGCTCACCAGTACTTTGGTTACTTCAGCATTTCCGTTTCTCTCGATGAATCCGTTCAACCAGACTGAAAATTTACCCTGGTCTTCTTCACTGGTATTTTGAAATCCTTCGTTTTTCATGTGTTGAAACAAGAATTTCGGATAGTCTTCCTTGCAGCCTTCAATGCCGCCCGTCCTCAGCCGTTCGACCAAAGCGCGCATTGAATCAAGAGAAGTCTTGCTGCCTTCTGGTACGCTGAAATCTTCCACAAAAGTACTCCCGCTGAAGGTTTTCCCGGGGATTCCAATGCTCGATTAGTAACTTAGCCCAAGAAAAAATCCGGCATAAGCTTTTGACCAGGCATTACTGCGTAAGACTCCAGATCATTTATGCCCGCATTTTTCAAAACTTCCGAGTCAATGAAAAAATTGCCCGAGCAGTCTGCAGACGGTTGAGTGAGAATCCAGTGCGCTGCATCAGCAACGATTTCAGGCTTGCGGCACATTTTCATGGCATCGTCTCCGCCCAGAAGGTTTTTCACAGCAGCAGTGGCAATGCCAGTCTCAGGCCAAAGCGAATTGACGGCAATGCGTTTTTTCTTTAATTCCCTGGCCATGCCCAGCGTGCACATGGACATGCCGTACTTGGACATGGTGTATGCGACATGATTGCCGAACCATTTCGGATCGAGATTCAGGGGCGGCGAAAGATTCAAAATATGCGGATTGGTTGCTTTCTCCAGATGTGGAATGGAGGCTCGGGACATGAGATAAGTAGCCCGAACATTGACCTGATGCATCAGATCAAAACGCTTCGCATCCGTTTCCAGTGTGCCGGTCAAACTAATAGCGGAGGCATTGTTGACCAGTACATCCAGTCCGCCGAATTTTTCCACCGCCTGGGCAACGGCGTTTTGTATTTGCTCGTCGTGCCGCACATCCACCTGCAACGCGAGCGCCTTACCGCCAAGTTTTTCTATGTCTTCTGCTGCACTAAATATGGTGCCAGGCAATTTGCTGTTCGGTTCGACGGTTTTGGCAGCAATCACCACATTGGCTCCATCTTTGGCAGCCCGTTCGGCAATCGCCTTACCTATGCCGCGTGATGCTCCGGTTATAAAAATTGTTTTGCCGCTCAAGCTCATTGCAATAAATTTCTCCAGCAAAAAAATCCAGTCGTCGCAAGTCGCAAAGGAAATGCGACAGCCACAAAATTTCGTAGACGTGATCATATGCTATTGGATTCGATTCGGCCCTCTGTCGAGTCGCAAAGAGTACAATCGAATCAGGATAGTCTTTGTG
>PNKB01000263.1 GCA_013997645.1 Cyanobacteria bacterium PR.3.49 | reverse complement strand
GACGTCCGGTGAAAGGCTGAAAGAAAGTCAATACGAAGTACTTGGACGCCTCGGATTAGGCGGACAGGGTACCGCCTATCTTTGCACCGAGATTAGCGTCGGCAAAAAGGTCGTGCTGAAAGAAACCATTCTTCCGACATTCGTCGATCAAGTGGCAAGACAAAACGCACTTTCCCGCTTTGAGCAAGAAGCACGTCTTTTGAATCGCATGGATCATCCGCAAATAGTAAAACTCACCGACTATTTCATCGAAGATCACCGCAGCTATCTTGTTCTGGAGCATATCGAGGGAGGAAATTTAAAAGAGCATGTGGCACGAAAAGGTCGCCTTTCGGAAGCAGAAGTGCGAGAATTCGCATTGCAAATGTGTGACATTCTCGAATATTTGCATTCACTAAATGTGGTGCATCGTGACTTCACCCCGGACAATCTCATGCTGACGCAAGACGGTCTTTTGAAGCTGATTGATTTCAACGTGGCAAAAAATGAGGAAGTCGGAATCACTGCCACGGTTGTGGGCAAACATGCTTATATTCCGCCCGAGCAGTTTCGCGGAAAGCCAACACACAAGAGCGATTTATACGCTATGGGTGCGACACTCAGTTTTCTTTTAACAGCACTTGAGCCCACTCCAATAACTCAATCGTCTCCTCAAAACACTAATGAGGAGATTTCGGATGACCTCAACTCAATCATCAAGGATCTAACTAGCCTCAGTGAGGAGAAAAGACCGGACACGATCCACATAGTAAAGAAACGGCTACTGGGTGAGGGAACAGAGCAGATAAACGACTCAGTGACAATCACCTTGCCCAAAGAAGCGGAATTGATGGCCGCGGAGAAATCAAACGATGGCTGAACTGACTGTTCGACTCGAGTATAAAAGTACTGCCCGAGACGTTGCAGTTACCGCCCTCAATTTAGGGTTTCCTGCCTGGGGATTGGCATCACCACTGGCAACGCTGATATGCGTTGTGCAAATGCTGAATTACCTGATTTATCCGGGTAATTTTGATATTTGGCGTACATTCGCCATAGCAGTGGCATGCCTTTGTTTTTCTCTGATTTGCCTCACTCTGAGATGGCGTTTGTCTCGTAACATTCTGCTGGTGGATAACAATGGCATTCAAATTCCAACGGTAGCGGAAAATTTTCCGAACATCTCAGGCTATATTCCTTGGTCATCAATCAACAAAGTAGGAATTTTCCCTGCTGGCGAAGAAAAATGGCAAAATCGCTCCCTTGTTCTTTTTCGTGCCAAGAAAAGTCCGATTCGCTTCAACCTCAATCGATTGAAGCCAGAACAAATAGAACAATTGCTCCTTTCTCTCGATGCCTGGGGCGTCAATTTGCAGAAAGACGGCAGCGTTGGTGAATTGCAACAGCAGTTGCGCACGGCGACTTCCTCGAATCAGCTCGAAATGAGCTATACGAATATGTGGGAAGACGAGCTAAGACGCCGTTTTCTTTCGACAGCATTTCTTCCCATCGAACCCGGTTCGATGTTGCGCAATGGCAGCCTCAAAATCGTCCGCCAACTGGCAATGGGAGGACTTTCGGCTGTTTACCTTGCCCAATTGGATAACAAAGACCTTGTGGTCATAAAGGAAGCAGTAATACCAGATGATGCAGTCGAGGCGGTGAGGAAAAAGGCGCAAGAGATGTTCGAGCGCGAAGCGCAGTTTTTGATGAAACTCTCGCATCCGGGTATTGTCAAAGTTTTAGATTATTTTGTGGACGGCGGTCGCCATTACCTGATGCTGGAGCACATCAACGGGCAGGACACGCGACAGCTGGTAAGGCAGAACGGAATACAGAAGGAAAGTACCGTCTTACAATGGGCGCTTGAAATTGCAAATACTCTCAAGTATTTGCACGAACAAGATCCTCCGATCGTGCATCGAGATTTAACGCCGGACAATATTGTCCTGCGCGACGATGGCAGCATCATGGTGATTGATTTTGGTGCTGCCAATGAATTCATAGGGACAGCCACCGGCACTCTGGTCGGCAAACAAGCATATATCGCACCCGAACAGCTTCGAGGCAAAGCAGCTACACAGTCCGATCTCTATGCACTCGGCTGCACCCTTTTCTTCTACCTGACAGGAAAAGAACCGGAAGCGCTTTCAACCTCCGATCCATCAAGTGAGCGCGACGACGTCACAAGCGAGATGTGCGAGGTGATCAAAACGCTCACACAGATGGAACCGGAAGATCGATATCAGACTGCGCAACAGCTCATTCCCGTTCTAAAAATGACAGCCGCGCAGGTCCACAAATAGCGCTCGTCAACATGCCAAGATTTTCTACCACCCCGCTTGAAAACCGGGTTTACTTTCCCTTATTTGATCAATCCAGTAGTATCTTCAAGAGACTCTAAAAATTCGATCTACCGCATGCTGCTCGATTCCGAGGAAGATACATGAATCATTGGACGACAATTTCAATGCGCTCCGGCTTTCTGGCATGCATCTTGTTTGTGCTGCAATTTACGAGTTTCACAATTACGGCCAATGCGCAGCCGGCGAAACTAAAACCAATTACCATAGCTCAATTCGGGCACGTTTTCCTCTACATGCCACTTTATGTAGCCGTGCGGAAGGGCTTCTTCAAGGACGAAGGACTCGATGTCAGGCTGGTCAGCACTGGTGGAGACGAGAAAACCTTCACGGCAGTAATAACAGGAAATGCTCAGTTCGGAGTTTCCGATCCGACTTTCACCGCCATTGCACGTGAGCGCGGGCAGGGCGGAAAAGTGGTGGCAGGCATTGTCCGCGGTGTTCCATTCTGGGTTGTTACTTTCAAAAAAGATATTCAAAAATTCGATAAGGCAGAGGGCTTCAAAGGGCGTCGCATCGCCACTTACACTGCGCCTTCCACTAGCTACGCGGTGATGAAAAAGATTCTGCAAAACGGCGGCAAAAAAGTCGACGCTAAAATAGTTCAAGGTGCATTTGGAACGCTTCTTGCTCTGGTGAGAGCAAATCAGGCAGATATGGCTCTGGATATCGAACCAATTGTTTCAGTGGCGACCAGCGAAGGTGCACACATAGTCTATTCACCGGCAAGCGTGCTTGGGGACTTCGCTTTCACCGGACTGACCGTCTCCGATGACTACATGAAAAAGAATCCGGAAGACATTCAGAAAGTAGTAAATGCGATCGCGCGCGCCATGACTTTCATTCAAACGGATTTCGAAGGAGCTGTGAAGGTTGCCTGCCTTGACTTCAAGGAAGTAAAAGAGCCGGTGGTTCGCGAAGCACTAAAACGATTGATCAACGAAGGCACAATTCCCAAGAATCCGGTTTTACCAGAAAATGCGTGGAACAATGCCATTAATATGCGCAAGGAAATTGGCGATTTGAAGAGCTCAGGAGCTTACAAAGAAAACGTAGATATGCAATTCGCTCTCAAAGTACCGAAAACAAAAGCCGCCGAGCCACCGGCAAAACAAGCACAACCAACAAAAAAATGAGCGCCACAACGCCGCTTCTGACGATCGATAATCTGTGTTTTGACTTTGGTCAGACAGAGAAAACAATTGACTCGCTGGAGCTGAATGTTAGTAAGGGCGAAATCGTTTGCATTCTTGGCGCCAGCGGCTGCGGAAAGACGACTATTTTGAACCTCATCGCCGGCTTTCTCCAACCGAAATCAGGTTCGATAAATTTGCAATCCGAATCAGGAAAGAAAAACAGTATCGGCTATATTTTTCAATCAGATCCGCTGTTTCCATGGCGAACCGTTGAAGGAAATCTTTTGCTAGCCTTCGATTTAAACAGAAATACAGATCGAAGCAAGGCTTTAGAAACAATCAGCCAGTATCTATCGATGTTCCACCTCAACCCGCAGATCTTGAAGAAATATCCTTCTCAGTTATCTGGTGGCATGCGCCAGAGAGTAAGCATCATTCAATCACTAATGTTCGATCCTGAGCTTTTGCTCCTGGATGAACCCTTCTCTGCTCTCGACTATTACACCAAATTGAGTCTTGAAGAAGAGTTTTGCCAACTGGTAAAGGAGAAAAACAAGTCTGCAATTTTAGTTACCCACGACATTGAAGAAGCCGTGTCCATGGGCACACGCGCCTTAATCATGAGCGGCGGAAAGCTAGTGAAAGAGTTTCAAATCCGAGCAAATTCCAACATTCGAGGCAGTGAAGAATTTGCCAAAACATATCGGGAAATCTGGTCGGAATTGAAGACAATAATCAGCGGATAAAATGGAAAATACGCAGAATTCCAAATTAAGCTTTGCTCAACGGTTGTTGTATCCGGTGCCGATGATCTTGTTTGTCATCGTCTGGTATTTTGCAACGAAAAACGACGAGCAGCGCCAGTTTATATTCTCCACTCCGGAGAAAGTTCTCGATGCACTCCAACGCACGATCATAACCGGAGAGCTTCTGCAAAATTGTCAGGTCACTGTCATGGAAGCGGTGATTGGCTTTTTGCTTGGCACCGTAGTTGGTGCAATTGTCGGCCTGCTGCTCTGGTACTCAAAACTTATCGCCCAGATTTCAAAACCATACATAACTGCGCTGGCAACCGTTCCTATCTTTGCCCTGGCGCCGGTCGTCATCTCCTGGTTTGGCATCGATATTTATTCCAAAATAGCTCTCGCCTTTCTCTCGACTGTTTCCGTCGCCATCGTGCAAAGCTATCAAGGAGCCATGTCGGTTGAAAAACGCTTTCTGCGCTTAATGCAGGTTGCCGGTGCTACAAGATGGCAAACATTCAGGCTTGTGGTTATACCTTCATCCATTATCTGGGTTTTGAACGCTATGAAACTAAACATCGGGCTAGCCTTGATGGGCGCATTCATTGGCGAGTTTATTTCATCCGAGCAAGGTCTTGGGCACATGATCGTAAAAGCAGCCGGTCTCTACGACCAGGCAACAGTTTTCGCCGGCGTTATCGCCATGATAGTCATCGCCCTTGCTCTCACTTTCATTATCGAGCAGCTCGAAAGCGTACTTATGAAATGGAAGGCGGTATAGGTCCATCCTCTGAGCTAAAATAATGAAAGAGGTGGACCATGCCACACAGCTCACGAACAAACTTAAAAGCGCTTGCAATCGCAGCTTCATTCGCCTGTGGTTGCTTTGTGCCGCAGCCGGTGCTCGCCGATCAGAATAGGGTAATCGGACTGAATAATGATGGTGTAAAGGCGCTGAACAGGGCAAACTTTCCGCTGGCAATTGAATTTTTCGAAAAAGCATTGAAAGAAGATATCAAATACTCATTGGCAATCGAAAACCTCGCCATTGCGTATAACAATTTCGGAAAAAGCGTTCTTCAGTCAAAACCTACAATTGCGCTTTCTTACTTCTACCGTTCATCCTTGTTGAACAATGAAAATCAAGCGACATCTGCAAATATAAAAGAGGCATTATCGCGACTCAAAAGGAAGAGCGCGAGTTACAGCGACCACATAAAATTAGCCTCTGAAGCCAGCAAACGTGCAGATCTTACAGGCGCATGTGTTGAATATTTTGAAGCTTTGAAATGTAAGAGTGTCGATGAGCCAGCGCGCAAGAAGCTTTTTGAAATTGTCGATGCGCTTGAAAAGAAGGGCGTGCAACCGTATGCTCACTTTGCAAAAAACAGGGCGAACAGACTATTCGGAATTAGCGAAAGCGTAGATGTTTCAAAAAAAGAGGACAATAAGCAACCTGACTTTTCTCCAGTAATGCATGAGATTCAGCGCCGCATTAAACGCAATTGGTTTCCTCCAAGAGATTCAGCCTCGCGCCAAACTGTGGTGATTTTCAAAATCGCAAAAGATGGTTCGGCGTTCGATATTAAGGTTGATAAAACATCTGGCTCTGAGTCAGGGGACAAGGCAGCAATTAGTGCGGTAAAGGATGCAGCACCTTTTGTAATCAGCCGTCCTCATTCTGATTGGCTCCCAATTGATATTCAATTTACTTTCGACTACAACGTTTTTGGGCGCACCATAAGAGCAAGGTTGGCCAAAGATGATTTCGATAACGCGCCTCCGGATGCTGAAGCGATGGCGGAGTTGAAACGTCGTGATTTCGCCGTTCAATCAATGATGTATGAGTATGCACAATCATTCGAGAAGTTTGCTAATTTCGATTCTGCACTAGCTCTT
>PNKB01000262.1 GCA_013997645.1 Cyanobacteria bacterium PR.3.49 | reverse complement strand
TCACAGCGGCCACTATGGACGAGACGCCGCCCTGGGAGCCACGATTGGGTTGTTTAACAAATTGGGTCCGGCGCAAGTCTCTCGCTTGCTCGGCGCAGGTGAAGAAGTTGCAAAAACAGCATCAACTGCAATCGCCGGACGTGGGATGGTTTCAGAAGCAAATGCGGCTGCTTTCGGGACTGCCATGAAGCAACTGGTCGAAGATTCAATGCGCCGCGGTGGTACCATCGATCCCGAAAGGCTGACACATCTATCGCGGGCGTTTGCTGTTCCAGGATCGTCAGAGCTTTTGAAAACGACCATTCAGAACGAGATTACCCGCGCTACCGAATCGACTCTGGGCAAGTTTCTCAAGAGCGAACTGGCACCAAACGGATTATCCGCCGGCACCGGCGCTGGTGTCACGCAATTAACCGAAGGAGTCTTGGATGACAAGCCGACAGCAGAAACATTGGCACGTGCGTTTACATCATTCACCTTTGCATTCGCCCTCGGCGCCGGTTCTACAACGCTTTTGAGAAGCCCGCATCTTCTGAGAGAAACAACTCGCGGTGATGCCGCGCAGGAAATTTTCAAACGTGCAGTAGCATCGCCAGAAGCAGCTCGCAGAGATTGGGCAGACTTTGTTGCCAGACACAAAATCGATCCGGAAAAACCGCGAAGCGCAGCGCCAGTGGATGAGTTTCTCGAAGCTCCCGTGCCAGGGCGGGCGAATTTGCCAATCACCGACAAAGACAAAATTGCTGCATTGCCGGAATATCAAAGAGCCAATCCGCTTGAAGAACGCGATGTACTCACTTACAAGGTAAAGGGCAGAGATCTGGAGATCGTAATTGAACCGGAATATGCAAGAAAATTGGACGAGGTAAGACAGCTGAGGCTAACAGCATCCCGCGCCGCAGACAGCGATCCGCAGGTTGCTGCCGCAGCGCAAGAGGCACTGAAGACGCTTAAGGATCACCCGCTGAAAGACGCCGTACTGCCCGAGCAGGTGCTGCAAATGCTGCCGGACCTGCCGAATTCATCGACGATAAAGCGCATTGAATTGCTCGGGCTGAAAGGCAGCTCCGACGACACATTCGGCACTACCCTGGCGGATGCAAGCAGACTGAGACATCTAAGGTTGTTCGAAGGAACCAACCAAAATAACCTCAGGTGGGTTTTGCAGCACGAGAATGCTCACTTCCTTCAATATAAATTCGGCAACGAATTCGACGCCTTCGAGGCAGCCGGAAGAGTAGACAACATCAATGAAAAGGGCTTCTTCGGGCGACAATACGCGAGAAAGAATGGCGATGAAGATTATGCCGTTCACTTCGGAGAGTTTTTCACCAACGGCAATCCAGCTGACTTCGCGCTGCTTGCGCACGCGGCACCGGCAAGAGCGATCGCGGCAGCAGCGATGCTAAAGCGGGCGCTCAGCGATCATCCAGAAAATGCCGCCAGCAATTTCCACAAGCAATTTGCCGAACGAATCAAGTATGTCGAAAACCAGATATTACCGGCATACAGGCAGCAAATGGAAGCAGCTTTAAAATCCGGAGACCTGAAGCAAATCGATTCTCATTTGATGTTCGTCAACTCTCTGCGTGGAACGGAAGGCGGACGCGAGATAGCTGACTCACTGATCAAAAAAGAAGCACAGCCGGCACTGATCAAAGATGTAATCAAAAGAAGTCTCGCCGCCGGTGATCCCGAGCAGATTCGAGACATGACCGCAATGCTGGTCAGAACTGAGTTTGGTCCTGACACAATCGCATTTCTCAAAGAAGTAACACAGGATAAGCGCGTATTTCCTGACGGCGGATTGGTACAGATGATCGATTGGCTCGCAAAAGAGCGAAGCACGAAAGGCGCAGCGGCGATGCTGGAGTTAGCCTCAGAAAGAGGATTGCTCGACAAGAGCATAGTGGAAAAGGCACTAATGTCGGTGCCACGCAACCAGCTGGCGGAGTTCCTCGAAGACCCTGCTACAGCCGCACTCTTGAAAGGCAAAGCGGACATGATACTATCCTCCAGCGCCAGATTCGACAGAGATCACATGCAGACTCTTTTCGAGGCGGCAGGAAAGGCAGGCGGTCCACTGACTCTAGATGGAGCCTCAGGACTTCTGGCAATTGCCGCAGAAACCCGTTTCAAAAATCCCCGATTAAGCGAATTGGCACAAGCCGAGTACGACAAAAACATTCACAGGCTGGGCGCCGACTTTCGAAAAGAACTGGCAGAAGGACGCGTAGCGCCGATTGGCTTCAACTTGAGAGCGTTGCGAGAATCACCGAACGTTGCGGATCGAATTGCTTTGATTGAAACCTTGGCACTGCGCAGCGGCAAAAAAGTTGAGGGTATGATCCTGGAATCCGTGTTCTTCGGGCTGACCAGAGAGCAGCAAGAGCAGGTCGGCAGAGGAATTCGAAAATTCGCCGATCAGTCGGGCGTCGCCAGAATTGATGAAATACTGAATCTGATACGCGAACAAGAAATGCTGCGCCCGAGGCAATGATTGGCGCAAAAACAGCTGTTACGCCCGCGCAGCAAGTGTCTAAATCCTCGAAGCATTTGCTATTTTCGACAAAGTGCCAATGCATGAGTCAATTGCATCTTCCTTCAAATGCGCATAGTTGATCTGAAATTCACCGCGAGGCGATTCACCAAGATAACAATGAGAGGTGCTCGTGATGCCGATACCTGCCGTCTTTGCGCGCGCCACGATTTCATCGTCTGAAAGTTCGGAGGGAAAACGCACAACTACATTGATGCCTGCCGCATCACCAAGCACAGTTGCTGCGCCGCCGAAGTGTGTCTTCAATGCCTCTATGACAAGCTTTCTTTTCTGTTCATACAGGTTTCTCATTCTGCGAACATGTCTTTCCATATGACCCATGCGAATAAAATCCGCCAAGACTTGCTGTTCCAACAAGGGCGAATGACGGTCGGCAAGCCATTTTGCGCGAGTGAAAACCTCCGCCAGGTCCAGCGGCACGACTAAGTATCCGAGCCGTAAAGCCGGAAACAAAACCTTTGAAAGTGTTCCGATATAGATAACCGTACCGGCGTGATCCAGCCCGGCAAGCGCCGGAATCGGTCGTCCTTTATATCTGTATTCACTGTCATAGTCATCTTCGACTATGTAAGCGCCGACACGTTTTGCCCACGAAATAAGCTCCAAGCGACGTGGAACCGACAGGACGACTCCGGTCGGAGACTGGTGTGACGGCGTCACATAGACCAATTGAGGACTAAAGCCTTCGCGCTCTCTTTCGTGCTGTTTCAGCTTGTCTACAACAATGCCGTTCTTATCTACGGGAATGGGCAATATGTTTGCACCCTGCGCCTCAAACGCTTTCTGTGCGCCGATGTAACCCGGGTCTTCAATGCAAACATCATCGCCGCGATCAATTAAAACCCGCGTAACCAAATCGATGCCTTGCTGAGATCCGTTCACAATAATTACTTGCTCAGGTTGGCAGGAAACAGCGCGAACGCGCGACAAATAGGCAGCCAATTCCTCGCGTAGAGGTCGAAATCCAGCCGCGTTAGCGGGCGAATCCAACAATGCAAGATTGCGTTTGCGCGCGTGATGCAGCAACAGCCCGTTCCAAACGCGCATGGGAAACTCAGCCATAGCAGGTCTTCCGAATGACAGTTGCACATTCGGCTCGTCTGGCGAAAAACTCAGCCATTCTCGCGAGCGCAATGCCGTCGCGTACCACGAAAGCCTGTAACCTTGAACGGCCGAGGGTTCACCCGTGCTGACGATGGACTCTGTACCATCTTTTCTTTTTCTTCCTCGGCTTCTTGCTTTTACTTTGGGTGTCGCTGCTTTCAGAACAGGATCGCTCAAACTGCCCGAATCGCCGGTTTCCATTGCAGGTCGCATCAAATCTTCCGGCAATGAGCGAGATACAAACGTTCCAGCGCCAACGGCTGCTTCTATATAGCCTTCGCTCAGCAAGCTGTCGAAGCTCATGGTGACTGTTGCGCGCGCTATACCCAAGGATTTAGAAAGTGCCCTGGTCGAAGGAAGCTTTTCTCCCGAGCGCAAACGGCCGGAGAGAATTGCGCCCCGGAATGCTTCGTAGATCTGACGATGTAAAGCGACACCCGACGATTGGTCTACATGTATAAGGAAATCCAAAACCGCCCTCTTTGCAGCGTATTAGCCTTTGACCGTTTCAAAGTGGACTAGTATCAAATCATAAAAGTGGCACTTCTACAAGTCCATTTAACCCCGTATTCTGGGTGCAACCTGAAAGGAGGCAGGACTTTATGAAAAACGCGAACAAAAACATCAAGAAAGCAATTCTTGCAATGGTTGCAGTCGTTCTCCCCGCCGCAGTTGCGCTCACGAGCCAACCTGCACAGGCATCAATCACCACAGATCCCGGAGTAATCGACCAGTTGCAAAACCGCAAACGTGCTCTGCAAACACGTGAGTATTACCTGATGAGAGACACCGATGATCTCTTGAGACGCAGAGAAGAGCTCAAGCAGAAAAATGACTCGGATTCAGTATGGCAACTCAACGAAGTGTGCCGCAAACTCGACCTCAAATCCTGGGACTTACAACAAGTAAGACTGGACATTAGAGACGTCAACTTCAGGCTGCTATAAGCCACTAATTGCTTGCATGAGACGAAAGAGAAGAGGCTTCGAAGAAATTCGGAGCTTCTTCGTTTTACTTTTTTCCTTTTGGATTTGCTAACTCAGGCTTGCAGACCCGCATTACATAGATGTACGGATACCATGCAAAAAAGGCATCTGCTTCAACCCGTTTCCAAATCCCGTCATTCCAATCGTTGGCAAAAACTTCGCCATCTTCTGCAACGACACCGCAATGGGCATCAGGACCAAGGTTTGGCTTATCGGGTGTCGACGTATAACCAAAAATGAGATCGCCTGGTTGTGAGGCCGCCTTTAATCTCCCAATGTCTACACCATAGCCTTTCGAGCTTTTCACCGGTGTTTCTCTCACATCAAAAGTACTCTTGAGCAACTGCCTGCGCAAAATAACAACTGCGGCCGAGTGCGCAACAGCTACTCCAGATTTGTTGAGCACATTGCTGAGAGCGGCAGCACATCCGAGCTTTCCCGATGGCAAACCAAAGCCGTACCACATTTTTTTGCCCACCGATTCGTTAGCGGTGGCGAAAATTGTCTGCTGCAGTGAGGTCCGTTCGTTGCTCTTAAGAACCGCACCAGGGCTTGGATAACAGCGGGCAGGAAAGGCAAAAGTAAAGGCTGTAATCAGTGCGATTGCAATCACACCGTGGTTTCTACAAGGCAGAACTTGCTTGCGTAAAAACATTTTCGCGCTTTACTCCGTGGCGAAACGTCGCCTTATCCGGAGTATACTGCTTGCGAAAATTACTGCTTAGCAGGGCTCCAGCGCACCTGCGCATGATATGTCGCAAATGGATTGCTTCGCAACAACAGAAGATTCATGGTTCGGAAAATATTGAACGCCGAGAAAAAGTTTTTGAAGGCATTGAAACGCGTTTGTTTTTTGCGCAGCTTTCTGATATTCGACCGGCTGGATACTTGCACTTCCAGCATCAAAGGTGCCTTTCTCATGAAGCGCACACCGGTATATTCCGGATGCGAACCCAGCATGCCATCTTTGTAGGTGCGCGCGCGCTCGCGATAACCATGCTCGCGCAGCATTCCTTTCTCGCCACCAGCAATGGTGCCGGAGCTGGATGAGTTGTCGTAGTAGCGTACGCCCAACTCCATGTTCGCTCTAGTTCTTGATGTCATCAATTTTGAAAATCCTCAGCAGAGCTCGCCCTTTGATGCAGCCTTGACAGAAACCTTCAACAGACAGAATGCAGTAACCATCCTGATTCCGGCGATGGCAAGATTATGCACTAATTCACCCATTGGCACAATCATCAATTGTCACGCGGAAAATTTCGAGACATACACTGCATATAGCTATCGGGTCTGACACCAATATCGACACTAACTCTTAGACTGAAGTTCCGTTAACTCGTTTTAAAAATTCCCGGCGCGAACGCGGAAAAGCCGCCACAAAGAGCCTCTTGGGCTACGATGCAAACGGACTAATTTCTCCGCTGATTTCATGATTTATTGCATATACAAAAGATGCCATATGGACACAGACCTCTTGAAATGCCTCTTCTTTTCCGGGGC
>PNKB01000261.1 GCA_013997645.1 Cyanobacteria bacterium PR.3.49 | reverse complement strand
CATCGATGTCTTGATTGAAAGTTGTGCACCAGAAATGGCACCACCTCCGTGCTTATCCACCTTTAGAACAATCGAATTAGAACCGCCTTTAGCTGGTTCCATAGATACTTTGAGCATCAGTGCACCGGACATCTCTTCGTGCGTCCAGTTGTTTGATGCATCCAGTCGATTACTTTGAACATCAGAAGCCGTGGGAAGCTTGATCGGACCGGACTTGCCCCAGTCAGTGGCTACTACCGCCATTCCCGGTTGGAGGTTGGCATAGCCCGCATATACGACTTCGTCGCCTTCTTTCAATCCACTCACTATTTCCGTTCTATCCGGATTGGTCAATCCGATCTCTACGTCAGCTAGATGCGCTTCGTTTTTACCGCCGAGATCTTTTGGCACCAGATCCATTCCGCATTTGGGACACTTTCCGGGAGCATCCTTAATTACTTCTGGATGCATCGTGCATGTATATTGCTTTTGACTTGGTTGCGATTGTTTTTCTCTCTTTATGAGCTTTAAGTCCATGCCGCACTTCGGACACTTGCCTGGCTTGTCTGAAATCACATCTGGGTGCATCGGGCATTGATACTTAGAGGCACTTGCAAATGCCGACGACGAGCCCGCCCTCCAGACCTGCGACTTACCTTCTCGCCAGATGATTGCAGACGTAGGGACTGTCAATGCTTCCCGTTCGCCTGTTGAGATCTTCATCACGACGTACTGACCAGGAAGCAGCTTGTACGCAGCTATAGAGCCAACCTGCTTGCCAGCACTGCCAGTGGTGCCGGCAGTATTGTTCACGAGTGCTTCAACAGTGAAGGTTCGGCTTTGTGGATCGGCGGCGGGAAATATAGATGTGATCCTGGCTTCGATTTCTTCTTTGGAGTCTTGAGAACCCTTGATATAGACCTTGCTGCCAAGTTTGATGCGATTGGCATCTTCGCCAGGGACCTCAGCTTGTACTCTCATATGCTTCACGTGCGCGACTTTGAGAAGCATCATCCCAGGACTGACGACAACGCCTGGACTAATTAAACGCTTGGTGACAACTCCGTCTTCCTGCGCCAGGATTCGAGTGTATTTCTCATATATCTCAGTGTTTTTCAAAACTGCTGCTGCTTGTTTAGCGGCCGAATACTGATGCCCGACGTGGTGAATCATCGTGTCGAGAGCTGCTTGCGCTGCCAATCGCGTGTTCTTGGCTTCAAGCAATTTTGCCTGCGCTTGCTCCACTTTAGCCTGGGCAACATTCAGTTGTGCAAGTTCCTTTTGATACTCATCCAGCGATACGACCTGTGACTTGAGAAGCGCGCTTTGTCTTTCAACTTCCGGTTTCCAATAGGCCAAGTTCGCAGTTGCTTCCGATAGAGCTTTACCTGCTGCCACCTCTGCTTGCTTCGCGGCCTCAAGTTCGTACTTTTTTTGTGTGAATTCAGATTTGGCAATTCCTGCGTTATGCATGGCTGCATCTTCGGCATTCTGAGCCTCTTGTCGCTTGGCTGAGTACTCCGAATTGTCTGCCGTATCGAGCTGAACGAGGAGTTGACCAGCTTTCACAAGGTCGCCCGGGTAAACAGGCATTTTTTCGACTCTGCCTGTAACGCGCGGGTAGACATCCTCGTCGTTGTAGGCCTGAGCTGTGCCGGTGTAAGTAACAGAACCAGAAATTGGCTCAACTGCCACCCTGGCTATGGCAACAGGCACAGCGCCTTTTGGAGGAACCATAACGCTCATGTCCATCGCTTGAGACTCCAGGACACTCATTTGACCTGGCTTTTTGAAAACTTGCACAATGATTACGCAGATGACAGTGACAACGACGAGCGTCAATACCCCCCAAAAGTGTTTTTGCAACGCGCTCAAGACGCTCGTCTTTGCGTTTTCGGTTTTACTCTGTTCGCCCGGTTCAAAAGTCATCACTTTGTCTCCGCGTTTTCTTGGACCACCGGCTCTGGTATCTCGACAATGTCTTTCACTTTCAGGATTCCACCTTGAGCTGAGCCTGTTACTTGAACGTAGAATGAATCGTTTCGTTTGCTTGTCTGTAGAACTTTTATCGCGAGCTTGTTGCCTTGCTTGTTGAAATCAAACCAGTTTGGTTTGGCATACAGCGAATAGCCTTTTCGCCTGCAATTGATCATCAGGGCGCAGTCTTGAGTGTGATGTTTGATGAAAGCTTCCGGGTCGCTATCTTCGCGAACGGAATCAGCACACTGCTTATCAACCAAGTAGCCCTGAAACTTGGACACCTTGTCGGCCGCAATTGATGGCGCGGAAAAAACGAGGGCAAATGTCGCAACAGCCGAGATACCGAACAGAGCTTTAGCCAGATACATAAATCCTTCCTTGATGCAGTCCAGGACTTCATCAAAATCACTAATGACCAGCACAAAGCGACACTGTTTGTCGGGCGATAATGCATGCGTGTAAATCACGCGCAAGCAAATATGCCGCTCAGCAGTGCCGTGCGTTCTGAATCAAATTAAGAAGGTGCGTTTATATAGATAGGTTTTGCTGGTGCCCATCCCGACAAGGCGGGGAGGAGCGCGATTCAACGGAGCTATTTGCTCAGTCGGCGAGATAAAGGTCATGCCAGAAAGCCAATCCGGAAGGATTGCTCTGGCCACAAGCTCATTGCTGTTCGGTAAGATCTTGAGGCTGTTTGCCATCCCTGGCATGAACTTGCCCTTCATGCCGCAGCAAGCATTACCACTGCAGATCTCATGACTGTCACTATTGCAGTGAGTTTGAGTCTCAGGCTCACAGCAAGAATGGGCCGCTGATTTTGTTGTTGCAACAGGTGTTTCGCTGCAGACACATGACGATCTTGGTGTTCCAAAGAACATCGCAAGAACAATCAGAAGTAGGGGAAGTAATTTCACCGGAAAAACAAATCCTTTATTACTTTGGATTTAATCACACAGAAGCCAACAGATACCAGCCGGTTTTCAAGAAGCTCGGGGGCTTCAGGCAGGTGCTACCGACTACCTGGGCGTTCCTTAAGTTGTCTTAAGTAAAGTTTCGCCGAAACCAGGAAAAGCTTTTCCATGGGTTTCTGTTCTCTTTTTTCCTTAGAACTTTTGCTGTCTGGTTCATCCGATCTCTCATTGTATTTAAACGAATCCGTAGGGCGCCATTAGTCCAAGAGCTGCAAATATGAAGTAGAGCCCTTTTGTGATAAGTGGTTCGGATGAGCCCAATGTGAGTCCGCTCTTTGAAATATTGGAACGCGGACAAGTGCTAGTTATTGATGAGCTCGATAAAAGCCTGCATGCGCTCCTGGTGCGTCATCTGATAGAACGCTTTTAACTCCCGTCCGAGAGTACGAGCCAAGCCCAGTTGATATTCACGTCACACGATACATCTCTTCTTAGCAGTGATCTGCTACGACGAGATCAAATTTGGTTTACGGAAAAGGATGAGGAGCAGTCATCGAAGCTATTTCCGTTAACTGACTTCGCTCTTCGAAAACATGAAGCTTTTGAGTGCGGATACTTGTCTGGCCGCTACGGGGCTGTGCCGATTTTGGGACTTTGGAAGAACTAGGAGCGCAAAACGATTTCTAGATTCCGTGGAAAAAATGAATTGAAGCGAGGAGGCGCGATCAAGCAGCCATACGACCGCGTCCTAGTCGTATGCGAAGGTGCGAAGACCGTGATGAACTATCTGCATGAGATCGAACGGTTGGCTTCCGCTTATGTAAGAATAATTCCCAGCGAACTAGGAACGGATCCGCTGAAAATTGTCGAATCGGCAATCGCGGAATTCGAGCGAACACGTGCATTTGACAAAGTTTTTGTTGTCTTTGATCGCGACGATCGTTTATGCTACGCAAACGCGATAGCCAAAGCTCAAGCGAAAGACAAGAAATTGAAAAACGACGAAAAGAAACCCGTCGGCTTCGAAGCAGTTGTGTCGGTACCGTCATTCGAGCTGTGGCTTCTTTTGCATTTCCACGATCAGCAGGTCTGGCTTCATAGAGACGAAGCCTTGGATCGCCTGCGACAACATATTCCAGGATACGCAAAAGGCATGGATGACACAGAGACTGTGCAGCGGCCTGTTATCTTGCTGTCAGACTCATGGAAGATCATTCCGAATTTGCTGAGCAATCCTGTCGTCTTTGCGCTGAGATCTGCCAGAAATGCGCCGACGAGTGCAAAAAACACGATACAGAACACTGCAATCGCTGTGCCGACGTTTGTCAGCGGTGTGCTGACGAGTGCCGCCGCATGAGCGGTCAAAAGAAGGCTGCGTAGTTCGCGCTCTGGTATCTCAGTTTCTGAGATGCCTTTACTAAGACAGTGAATTTATCACGCGGTAGAAATCTCGTGACTACCTCGCTTTAGTTGTGTGTGATCAAGCGACTAAGATTGTGTTTATCACGCAAATTTCACGTCAGCGAATTTACACTGAATTCTATGAAACTTTGTCGCCGAGGAAGGTCTGTGGCAGAGTTTCAATCTTTGCACAGGTAAGAGATGAACAGAATCTTGCGCGAAAATGCTGGAGGCAAACAGACGCTCGGCTACTGAGCGCAACGAAAATCAAACGTCTCTGTGTTCATGTCGGTGAAAATGCGTCAGGCATTCTGAAGGATGGCATTCAGTGTACCTGTGAGATTGTAGTTAGTTCCGGCGCCACCCTCGGGTCCAGTACCTGTCTGTATGTCGTCACCAACTCCCAAGTGTAAATGTGCACCCGTGCCAGCGGCATTTCCAGTCTCACCAACTCTTCCTACCATTTCTCCACGTCGCACCTGGTCACCGGCCCTAAGAGGAGTTCCGTCTTGACGTGCTGCTCCTGCTTGCATGTGAGCATAGTAGGCGATTTTTCCATCCTTCTGTCGTATCGTGATTGTGTTTCCACCGGCTCCATCAGAGCCAACCTTAATAACTTGTCCTTCCACCATGGCACGAATAGGAGTCCCTTCTGGTGCAAAAATGTCTGCTGCTCCATCGGATTGCCCATGATGCAATTGGATCTTATTGCCAGAGAAACCGGCAACAGGAAACACTTTCCCCTCAGATTCAATTGGTGGCGCTATGTTGTTTTCAGGACGGATCGGGGCTGAACCCCATGAAGCGCTTTCACTGCCGCCTCGATTGTAACCTCCGCCACTACTATAGACACTTCCACCGCTGTCATCGTATCCGGCGCTACTACTGCTGGTGTCGCTACTGCCACCATAAGTGCTACCACTTGAGTTTGTGGAGATACTTGTAGCATTTTGCATACCTGTTATCGGCACGCTTGAATCGCTCGTTCCAGATATTGAGGCGTCTAAGAGCTGGAGAACTTCTTGCCACGTCCTAGGGAAGAATGAGATGCCGGGATGCGTAGAAAGGAATTTGTCCAGAATTTCTTGAATTAGTGATTTTTGGAGATCGCTAACTTGATCCTTCCCCTGTGAACGTATTTCAATATTTAACGGATCGCCTGGTTTAGAGCGCGAATCGGGACTTTTGATTAAACGCCCACTCTCGTCAATAATTAAGTCAGGCTCCTGACCAGATTTTATGTTCGAAGTTTGGGTGGTGAACTCCACGTTGGAAGCTTTTTTGAAAGTATCCTCGATTTCGTCTGGGATTCTATCCGAAGCAAGTCCGGTTTGATCGTAGATGTTTGAAAAAGTAAGTTGGTCTGGTTCGATTGCAGGGAACCTGTCAAACATAAGAGACGATTGCCATGCTGATCTTGCTAATGCTCCAACGGAGTCAAAATCGAAAGGCATGCGAGATATGAAGTTTCCATCAAATGGCGGCATGATAAATTGCTGTTGCTCTCCAATTACTTGCTGAGGAAGCCGAACCCAGAGTGCATTTAAGAACTAGATTTTTCTTGTGATAAGAAACTACTGTGGCACATGCCGAATAGAGTAATTTATGCGTGCGGAAGAAATCTGGAAATTGTTGTGAATTTTTTGTGTATGTGGAGATTCTTCGAGTGGAACGGTGAAGGCGCTAGAGTGGGAAGCAGACGGGGCTCTTCTGAGAATGTTGAAGGGGTTCAACGAATTTTTCGAGATCGCTTGGAGTATGATCGGCAGCCGATTTGCACAGGGCCCTTTATCGGGCGAGACGGTCGGAAACGGACAACTCTGCGGCTGGGGAGGCGGAGTGGCGGAGGGTAGGGGAGGGGGGCGGCACCACCTACGGAGCAGGTTTCGAGA
>PNKB01000260.1 GCA_013997645.1 Cyanobacteria bacterium PR.3.49 | reverse complement strand
ATTCTCCGGCAATTGCGACTTGATTTTGTGAAGTTCATTTTCCATAAACTTTCACCTTCGTACTCGCGCATCAAAAAGAGTGACCTGCTTCTTGTACGATCGCAGTTCAGCAATCTGACTTTCACTCCAACCGTCACCACTCATGCGAATAGACTGCAGATTTTTCATAGCTATTAAATCCGGCAGGCATTTTCCGGTCAGTGGACAATCTCGCAAATCTATATCCTTGACACCTTTGGGAATGCTTTTGACCGCAACATCTCCAATGTCGGAGTTGTTTGCAATTTCAAGAATTGAGAGCAATTTTAGATTTTTCAGCTGTTTCAAGTCGTCTTCATCGACGCCGCAATTGGAGATGACCAGATATCTCAGGTGGTTCGAGTTTTGAATTCTCGCTATTACCGGTTTTATGTTTTTGGTTCCTACTAATTTGAGTACTGTCAAATTCGAAAGACAGTTCAATTTTGCAATTTGACTGCCGTTCAGATTGGTTCTCGTCAGCAGCAATTCATGCAAATTGGGGATATGGTTTATTTGCAACAGTGCTTCTTCTGTAATTTCAGTGTCGCCTAAATCCAAAATATCCAGTTCTTTAAGTGGGCGAATTCCGAACAAAGCCGAATTTGCTGCCGTCACGTCCTTCTCGGCGATATTAAGAGGACCTGCCATAGAGCGAAGGTCCAGAGCGTATACATCATCCGGGCGAAACTTCTTAAATAGCTTGGGATGTTTTTGAAATTGCTCATTAGGGACAAAATACAATCCTGCAAAATTCGGGCAGGTCACATCACCTTGCGCAGGAACCTCATTGTGTTTTGAAATGCGCAATTTACCGATGGAAAAAGCCGGAAAGTGAAAAATTCGGCTTTTCGAATTTGCTTGCAGGCTAGAAAAGAAGCCTGCTTCCGCTTCTAACTGTGACCATTGATCACCCTTCAATTCTTCAATCTTCTTCTGCGTTTTAACATCCTCGTGTTGTTCGCTAATCATCTTGGGAAAATCACCGCCGACTTTGGAGCGATGCAGAGGTTGTTCATTCGTGGCATTTATTCGGACAACAAACATGCCGCTCAGTATGCCGAGCGCAATCATACAAATGCCGCCGAACAAGAGGAGTACTACGCTCTGTTTCCTCTGCTGCTCTGCTTCGGAAATTGGCCTTGGCGATGCATCGAAGATGCTGATTTGCCCGGAATCCAGACCGACCAAATCAGCAGTAAGGTGTTGTGCTGATTGATACCTTTGCTGAGGTTCTTTCTCCAGTAAGCGCTCTACAATCTCTTCGATTTTTTTCGGAAACTCTACTCCCATCGAGGCTTCCTTAAGGCTCAAAGGTTTTTCACCTTGATGTTTCATCATGGTCGAGAGAGCATTTTCTCCCACCAGAGGCGGTGCCCCCGTTAAAGCTTCGAATATGACGCATCCCAGGGAATAGAGATCGCATCGTTGATCGATTGCTTGTCCCAGGCATTGCTCAGGGCTCATATAGAGCGGACTGCCGAAGACCTCTCCGGTTTTGGTAAGTGTTTGCTGATTGAATTCATCCTTGCCGGTCAGCTTTGCGATGCCGAAGTCGACGACCTTCACAAGTACGCCTCGCGCATCTTCGGTTGTAGTTGTCGCCACCATGATATTGCTCGGTTTGATATCGCGATGAATAACACCGTTGGCATGGGCGTAGCTGAGAGCAAAGCCTACCTGAATGAAAATCTTGAGGGCTTTATCGAGCGGCAAACGACCGCATGTTTTGAGAATATCTGAAAGACTTTCACCCTCGATCAAATCCATGATGAAGTACGGCTGCCCGTCTGGAAGCAAGCCATAATCGTGCACTCTGACCAGGTTGGGATGGTCGAGTTTGTTGGCTGCCCTGGCTTCAATTTCGAAACGACGCCATGCCGCCTCGCTGGTCTGTTGTTTGTTCAAAACTTTCAGGGCATAAGGCCGCTGCAAGAGCAGGTGTTCGATGCGATAAACACTGCCCATGCCCCCGCGACCAAGCAAGGACTCAACCTTGTATTTCTCGAGCAGAACAACGCCGGGCGCAAGTTCTATCGCCTCTGCGATAATGCCCGCAGCGGTTACTTCCAGATCCTGATAGTTAGAGCCGCTGTCGATTTGCTCGCCGGGCATAAATTAATGCTGTAGCCGAAGTTTCTGTCCCGCGCCTTATTGTAGCAATGACGGGGACATTAATTGGGAGGGCGGCGTGCGTTCAAAACTTCTCTTACATACACGTGTGTCATGGCTCCGTGCGCAGAGTCGTTCTTGAGCTTGAAGTCACTTTTCTTGAACACAATACTCTTATTCGCAAATGTTTCGCTTCCAACCACTGTCTTCGTGTCCCCGCGCTCGAAATGAACAGAAGAAGGAAGGCGATGTCGGCGCAGCGTGTCCTGTATGCGCTTTGCAAAATCAAGGCTGGCGTCTTCCAGGTGATCGGTGTAAATCACTTGCAATTGTTTTTTGCCTGACGAAAGATCCGCGATGTTATCCTGTATCCAGGGATCGAAAGCCGTAGGATTGTACATCGAATCGAGAACCGTCAGACTCGTAACCTTGTCGTACAGTCCATTGCGATACATCTGCGACGCTGTAGCCTTGAAGCCGCCGGAGTGCGTTATCAACCCGATTTCCGATATGTTGTCTACGGTTAGGTTGCGCAGAGGCGGCGTCTTGCGCATGATTTCATTGACCATATTCTTGAAGAAGCCCGGGTCATGAAATTTGGCATCGTTTGGGCTCAGGCGCGTATCAGGTTTTGTTTGCCATTCAGGAACGATGACAATTGTATTGCTGTCTACAGCATTCATTTGTTTGGCCAGAGATTGTGTAAACGCCGATTGCGCGTTGGTTTCCAATCCGTGGTTGTAGACCACTAATTTGACCGGTCGTCGAGCATCGAACCCGTTTGGAATGTACACCACCGCATCCGGCGTTTGGTGCCGGCCGGTGTTGTTTTCCAAACGGGTCAATTCAAAAACTCTACCCCCAGAATTTATTGAATTGCGCAGATTATAAGGCTGCGTTTGCTCGATTTTTTGTACGTAGGCATCCCGGTGAAAAAGGTTGTTGGTTATATCGCTGTCAGTGTGATGCGAGTCGAGACAGAGCTGTCCGTTTTGAATGTCAAAATTGGAAGTTGTGTTTCTCATCGCTTTTGTCGGCTGAGTTTCTTTGAGATTTGAACTATTTGCGCTTGCTTGATTTTTGAGCAGGAGCAGGATCATCGAGAGGCAGACCGCCCAGAGGATCATCGGGATTGAATTCCTCGAAATTACCTTTGCGGTCGCGCAGAGCGGATGTCTTTTTGATGCCATCCGGACCCTGTCTGAAAAAGCCCTCGCCCGAGTCGACAGTGTAACTGCCGTCATCGTTTCTTTTGATGATGACTTTGCCCTTCTCATCGACAAAGGTATTGCCTTTCTTCTTGAGGTTGCCCGGATGTTCGATTTCCGCTTCCGACTTTACGACATGAAATCTGCCGTCCACTGTTTCCGGTTGCGGTCCTTCCTTAACGGTCAATTTTATACCGTTTGGATATTCCGCAATTGTCGATTTTCTCCCGTCTTCGACTAATTCCGATGCTCTTACATGGCTGTCTTTCAGCGGTTGAGTGGTTATATCTTTGCCCGGAAGCGCTTTCTTCGTGGCGGCAGCATGTGCCGCTCCGTCTGCAAGGTGAAGTTCGAAATTTGGAAGGATGCCTGCGCCGATGAGATTGTTGCTGAATTCTTGATTGAATTTTGCCAGCATCGTGCTCGATTGCGTCATGGCATAGTCGTTCAAACTCTTAGCTTCATCTAGTTTGGCTTCCATTCTATTTGAACCGGGAGTCGAATCTTGAATCTTGCCGTCTGCCATTTTCGTTTCTCCGTTCACGAATCTGAAGCCAAACTTACAGCCCTTTTGAATTTACCGATGATTGGAACTAGCTGCCTTTGACTTTGGGCATATCGCTGGGCTTCATGTCGCCGAGCGGATCCTTTGTGTTGATCTCTTCGAAGGTCTTGCCGTCGCGGCTGCGGATTACAGAGACTTTCTCGATGCCTTTGTTCGACTGCCTGTAAAAGCCTTCGCCCGAGTCGACCGTCCAGCTGCCGTCGTCGTTGCGCTTGGCGATTTCTCTGCCTTTTGCATCAACCCATACGTTGCCATCTTTGTCTTTCGGTTTTACATCGCCGGTTGCTTCGATACCGTCCGATTCGGTTACGGTCACTACATTGCCGCTGTCTTTGACTTGTGGTTTGCCGGCATCAGTGGTGTGCACTCTTACGCCAGTCGGATAATCGCCGGTTATTGTTTTTGAGCCATCATCGTTTTTGCTTTCCGATGCTCTCACACCGCTTTCTTTCATTTGCTTGGTGGTGATGTCTTTGCCCGGAAGTGGTGCTTGGAAAAGTGATGCGTCGCTGGCGCCATCAGCCATGTTGAAGCTGAGTTGCGGCAAGATGCCGTCCAGGTTGTTTGCCATATTCTTGTTGAATTGGTCGAGCAGTTTCAGGTCTTGTTGCGAGAAATCGCCGATGCCATTGAGTCCGGATGCCTTGGCTTCAACTGCTGTGAATGAATCTTGTGCTTCGAATGTCATTGTTGTGCTCCTTTTGCCAATCGAAAGCCCGCCTCGTTGTTGTTGAGGGTTCTTTTTCGTTTGGCGCTTACTGGGGGGTCAGTGAGCACAATTTACTGCCGACTTGTATCCAACTTGTTTATTTTCGGAAACTTTTCGACGAACCCCTGGCAAGCGCGCAAACGCGTCACAGGCGCCAGAAAAAGCGTCAGCTGAGGGCGATGCCGTCCATTTAATGTGGTCTGTTAATATGGAAGCCTGGTTACCCGCGGAATTACCAATGCCCAAAGTCCTTATCGTCGAAGATGACAAACACCTCTCCACAGTCATAGTCGACTGGCTGACCGCTGAGAAATATGTCACCGAAGCCGTCTATAAAGGAACGGATGGCATGGAGCGGCTCAAGTTCTACAAATACGATGTAGTCATCCTCGACTGGGAGATGCCGGGTATGACAGGACCTGAAGTCTGCAAACAGTTTCGCGATGAAGGCGGAACAACACCGATACTCATGCTGACAGCAAAGAGAGAAATTGAAGAAAAGGCCGAGGGGCTCGATGCCGGGGCGGATGATTATTTGACGAAACCCTTTCACGTGAAAGAACTGTCGGCCAGGTTACGCGCACTTTTGCGGCGCTCGAGCGACGCTTCCAAAACTGTCTTCAAAGCCGGCAATCTCACTCTCGATCCGGTGAGCCGCAAAGTCACGCTTCTGGATAAAGAGCTGGACTTGCAACCTAAAGAGTATGCGCTGCTGGAATTTCTTCTCAGGCATCCTAATCAGCCTTTCAATGCTGAAGCAATCATGGATCGAGTCTGGACCGCCAGCTCGGACGCCGCACCCGATACTGTCAGACTCCATGTAATGCGTCTGCGCAACAAGATTGACGAGCCCGGAAAAGAATCAATAATTCGCACATTGCATCGCGTCGGCTACATGCTGGTGCCGCCCGAGGCTTAAACAAAGTGAAATTCAAGCTCAGGTTTACGCGGCGGATTCTTCTGTTTGTCTGTATTCCTATGGTCGTGCAGATCGCCTTTGTCGGGATGCTGGCTTATTACATTAAGCAATTGGAAGAGTGCTATGTCGGTGAAGCGCAAGCCGCTGACTATCTTAGCGACAACGTCAAATTTCTCTCGCAACTGATTTCTTGTGCAGGAGTGCAAGCGCTCTATCAAGTCAGTAAAGAGCCGAAGTTTCTCAAGGACTATCAGAATAGAGTCCAAGCTGCGATTTTGACAGCAGAAAAACTGCGCCAGCAAGCTCGAAAGATGTCTTTTGAACAAAAGGAAAATGCCGAGTTAGAACAGCTTTTTGAAACTTTGAAACAAGCAGCCGACCGCGGGCAGCAAGCGGTGGAGTCGCAGGATCAAGTCGACCAGGCGGTTGCTTATTTCGAACTGCGAGGTGTGCTTAATAAGGTCAACGGTGTAACTACAAAAATCATCGGTCGCTTAAATGACGAGCGGCATGCCATCGCGGCGCGCAAGATTGCTACTCAGAGCAAGATTTACGGCATAATTTTCATTACCATCGCTGCCAATATCGTTGTCCTTCTTCTCTTCATCTTCCGATTCGACCGGGTAACTTCTCAGCGTTTTTCCAACCTGACGGACAACGTTATGGCGCTGGGAGCGAACCAGCAACTTCTGCATAACGTCACAGGAACGGATGATCTGGCCGAACTGGACTCCGTCAT
>PNKB01000259.1 GCA_013997645.1 Cyanobacteria bacterium PR.3.49 | reverse complement strand
CGATCTGCATCGACTCGTACATCTCCAGGACTTTTTCGTCCGCCAAGCCACCGTAGTGACGGCGAAAAGCGAGCATGGCAGCGGAGCTGGTGACGACGAGCTGATTGCCTTCGGATGCAGCAAGAGCCCGTTCGGCAGCGAATTCTTCGATGCGCTCGAACAGGTCATAGTAGTTCTCACCGCCCGGAGGACGATACTTGAACGGTCCCAGAGCCTCGAAGATCGCGTACTGGTCAGGATGCAATTCCTTGACGCCGCGATAGGTGAGGTTCCAGAAGATGCCGTAGCTGCGCTTCTCGATACGTTTGTCGCGGATGCTTTCCAGCTCGTAATCGAACTGGGAGGCAATCAGCTTTCCCGTATGGCTCACGCGTTCGAAGCGATTGTCGAACATGCGAGTAAAGCGCGATGCACCGGTGAAAAGTCCAGCAAGACGCTTGCCGGTGCTGCGAGCTTGCTTCTTGCCACGCGGCGTCAAGCCGATGGAAGTGTCAGAACCGGCAAGCGAATATTTGATCCCGTCTTTATCCTTCCGCAAACGGCGGTTGGCAAAAGACTCGCCGTGGCGCGCCACGACCAGATACTTCTTGTTTTTATCGATCATGGTTATCTCCTGGCTGAAGCGAAGCTTCGTTCGGGTTAGGTCGGCTACTCGGGAACGGCTGCGGCGCAATCACGCTGAAACAGCGCACTACACAGCAGCCCGACAAGACCTCTGGGAACAACACAGCAACAAGCAGAACCTGCGCACCAAATGCGGTGCTGGAAGGGAAGGTTCAGCAAGAAGAGGTTTTGGTTACCGAGATTAAGAGAAGCCGAGGAGATTGAGGGAGGTTAATAGCCTGACCATAGACCCATGGGCTTTAAAACATCAAGTCTAGAAAAGCGCGAAACAAAAGGTTTTACAGCTGTTTACTTCACTTCGATGCAAACAGATCCAGCCAGCCGCGCTAGAGGCAAAGCCCTCACCTCATGACAAGAAACAATTAGCGATAGCTGTTCCCTCATGGCAACACCGCGAGATTCAGACCACCGCAAACGCTTGCCAGCCAACGATCTTCAGCTCACGACATGGGTGCCACCACCCAACCTTGGCAACGCAATCGCTCATGACATCCAGTTATCGACCAAGGTTTAGAGATAGTGTAATTCCGCTATTTATCTTGTTTTGAATTCAAGACCATCAGTAGAGTTAGTCCTCTTTCTTTCACAACAGTTGTTTCAAATCGTCAATTCGATCTTCAAGCTCAAAGCCCTCACTCACTCTTTAGCTTTTCTGTCAGATGTTTTGTCTGAACGGCCCGGAATCACTTCTGGCACGTAACTTCAACGCGAAGTTCAAGAAGACTGAAAAAGAGTGGCTCAGGCAAAGGTTCTGTCTCGACTTGTGGTCGGGCAGGCATGAAATATGGAGTATCCCCATGGATAAACTCATACCGCTGGGTTCACACCCGGTTATGTCCAGATATATTTCCAGCGCCCTGTCGCGCCCGTCCACATTGCCGAAAACGTTTCATGGCGCCGATAGCCTGGACGTCTTCAAAGAGGCGATTGAGAACGGACGCACTTTCCTCCCCGCTCGCTATCAGAAGCCGTACGTTGAGATTCTCAACGCCGCGCTCCTGCAAGCGGAGGAAGCGCTCAAGCCACTTGGTCCTCGAGCGACAGCTCGTCGGCAAGCGGTTTTTGCACAGCTGGAATCTGTCTTCACCGTTCTTGCGGCACCAATTGTGCAGTTGAGCGGCTCGAAGTATCAGAAAGAGCTGAAGGCGTTCATCGCGCTCACCAGCAATCTTTACCGCCGCTTCCTCGACGATGACAACATCTCGTCAAAGTCGGAAAAGCTCAAGCTGCTGTACCCGGATCTCGATCCCCTGGCGTTCTTCACTGTCGACCAGAGCGGTCCTTACGCACTGGCTGCCACTCGCGAACTACCTCTCACCATTATCGCCAAGCCGGTTGCTCAGGCTTCTTGCCTGCCGCTCTGGCTCGCTGACGGCCACGAGGTTGCCGGTCACGGCATTCACAATCTCGTCGACGGCTTGCAAAACAACCTCACCACTGCGATTCGCACGGCGGTCGGCAAAGGGTTCGACGAGAAGAAAGTGAAAACTTCCACTCAGTCCGTTGCTCTGCCTGCGCGCGGCAAAACGTTTTTCTCCGGACTTCTGGGCGGTCAAAAAACCCTGAGCATGCGCGAATTCATGTGCGAGCTTTTCGGCGCCTGGGTCGCGGAAATCTCCGCCGACGCAGCCGGTCTCATCAACATGGGTCCGCTCTTCGTCGATGCCGGCATGCTTCTCTTGTCCGCCTCGCGCACTTCGGGCGGTTTGTCCAGCTCGTCGGAATACGACTCGCAGACTGGCTTTGCCGAGTACCCGATGGACCTGGTGCGGGTGCTTTTCAACATCGAGATGGTGCGCAAGCTGCCGATCAAAGACGCTCCGGTTTATGCCGCAGCGTTGCACGAGCGGCTGGTCGCCATCATGGGCGGCACGCTGCCTAGCCATGTTTCATGGTTGCGCAAATCCGGATCGCATGTTCTCGAACTGCCTCTGTCCGACCTTCGCGCGGTACTGCCGACGGTGGCAGACGCCGTGCTCAATGCGAAGCTAAAGTCGCTGTCCAACCAGTCGCTCACCGACGTGATGACCTGGACGGAAGTCGATGAGAAACTGGTTCGTGAAGTAAGTCTGCAGTTGGAAAAGGGCGACGCCAACATCGACATCATCGTCGATGCGCGTCACGTTGTGTCGGCTTCGCTCATGGCGGTGGAGAGGGTTTCCAAAAAGCCCGACTTCACCCGGCTGGCGGAGCGCATTCAGGCAACCGGCATTCAGGCTCTGGCTGACATTTACGACAGTCAGTGTTTGCTCTGCCTGCCCACTCAGAAAGACGATTCCGAAACCGCTGCACCGACGTCGCTCATCGACCTCGTGCGCCTGGTCAAGGAGATCAAGGACCTAAGGGGGCGATGATATGGATAAACTGCGAAAACAGTTCGGACGCGAACTGGTGGAAACGCTCGCCCAATGCCCGACCCTTGTGCGCGATCTGGCCGAGCTGAGAAAGCACGGCGTCAAGATCCGCAAGGTGTCGGGCGAAGTCAAGCACTGCCAGGCGTACTCCATGCGCAAGCGCATGACGATCTATCTGGGCACGCACTGCACCGTGGCGCAAAAGCTGATTGCGCTTGCCCACGAGAAAGTGCACGTTATCGAAAAGCCGACCCCCGACCCGATTCCGCGTGAAATGGGCCGCCAGGAATTCATCGAGTTCAATCTCAACGCCGAAACCGACTGCATCGTGCACGAGGTGAAGGTGACGGCTGAGCTGGTCAAGCTTGGTCTCAAGGTTGATGATCACTCGATGTCCTGGCTGAAGCTCTACAAGCGCGGCGGTCGCCCTGCCATTCTGAAGAAGATGCGCAAGGCGGTCACATCGACCACGGGCGAGCTTTATCCGGAGTATTACGGTGCCTGGTACGACGAAGCGGTGAAGCCGAAGCATCGGCTGCCGTTTCACGAGTTCCAGGAAAACCGCGATGCGACCGGCGAGCGAGATGGCGGCGGCATGTCGATTGCTGATGCCGTCGATGCCGCACATCTTGCGGCACGTGCCCTCGGGCGCAGCAAGGCCACCTCTCCCAAGAGGCGCCTTTGCATGCGGTTCTCTACAAACAATTCGGGAAGACCCTGCAGTGGTTGCGCCTCGCGCTCCCCCACGGCTCCCATAACTCTTTCAGGAGATGCATCATGAGTGATTCTGTGAAAGCTAAATGCCCCTCCCTGGTCGAGGTAATGATGCCGGAGCACGAAAATCCGTCCGGCAACATCTTCGGCGGGGTTCTTTTGTCCAAGATGGATATCGCCGGTGCCGTTGCCGCGCGCCAGGTTCACCCTGGTCGCGTGGTCACGGTGGCGATGGATTCGGTCATCTTCAAGAAGCCCGTCCTGCGCGGCGACCTGCTCATCTGCTGGGCGGACGTCGTTAAGGTCGGCAAGACCTCCATCACCACGAAGATTCGCGTCGAAGTGAATCGCAACGGCGAAATCATCCCCGTCACCGAAGCGGAAGCCACCTACGTCGCGGTCAAGGCCGATGGCGTCAAGGTTCCGGTCGGCACCAAGGATGATGGCACGTTCGTAGCGCCGAACCTGACCGAATACTGCGTTGCCTGCAACGATGGCAGCGCGGATTCGAACGACAAGACCGACGGCGCGGACGGCGGCGGCAAGTCGAAAGACAAGTCCAAGACCAAGGACAAGAACTCAAAGAAGCACGGCAAGAAGGGTGCGGACAAGCACAAACCCTGCCAGTGCTCGTCCAAGAAAAAGGACAAGAAGAAGTCCAAGAAGAAGAACAAGAAAGCCAAGCGCGCTTGTTCCTGCAAGGACTGATTCGGACAACCGGTGCTCCTCAGCCGCCACTAAAACAAAGCGGAGATCGCCAATTCCGGCGGTCTCCCGCTTTGTTCGAAAGATGCCAAAACAAGCATCTTTCGTTTTTCCCACGACCGTACTACATCAAATAGCACGAAAGGTTTTGCATCAGTGCGATGCCATGAGTAACGAGACTTTTCTCAGCTGGGTATTATCTATTTGAGTGCGTTCAAAGTCTCTTTGCCGAGACTGTAGGGAATTTATCAGCCGCGATGAAGAAAAAGAGTTTGACAGGAGTGATCAGGCACAGGCTGGTCAGCCAGCTTGATGATTACAAAGCAGGCGAAAGAGCCATGCTCTGGAAAGCGCTTGCTCTGGCCGAGGAAGTGCACGAAAAGCAAGTGCGCCGTCCCGGCAAGAGCGTCACTGCGCAGCAGTACATCATTCACCCCATGCGGGTCGCCCTGGTCTTGCTGGAAGAGCTGGAGTACCGCGACTGCGAAGTAATCGCCGCTGCCCTCTTGCACGATGTTTTAGAAAACGCCGAAGGGAAAGTAACTACAGCCGATCTGGAACAGCAATTCAGCGGCAATATCGCTCTTATGGTCTCGACATTAAGCAAACCGCCAAGGGACGCCGCCTTAAGCCGCGGGCAACAGCTTTCGACTTACTACGATCGCCTCAGCCAGGCGCCGATTCCCACGCGTTTAATCAAGCTTGCCGATCGTCTGGATAATGTGCGCGAATCAATCGATTCGATTGACCACGATTTTCAGGAAGATTATCTGAAGCAAACAATGAAGATCTACCTGCCCATGGCGGAAGATACGGACCAATATTTGTTCGAACAGCTTGTTACCTGCTGCCAGGAATTGGAGAAAGTCGTTCAGGAAGAATCCTGAAAAACCCTCCCCGCGCTAGCTTGTGTAACCTGAATTTTTCGCCTGAATGCAATATGAGTTGCATTCAACCTTGAGTCGATATTTAAAAACCCGTGCCAGGCGCGTTCTCCGCCGCAAACCTTGCACTGTGAAGGTTGTCACAAACGATGACTGACGATTGCAGTTGAAGGACGCGCTGTCTAAGTTGGAGACCTTCGTCTTATTCATTCGTTCTGTTTCAAACCCTCCAATTACTTCTCCGTAAACGCAAAATCAATTACGCACCAGCTTGTGCAGGCGGACTATTCGTAGTTCCGATGCCTGACGTGCGCACTTGACTGCGGAGAAGCACTGACGAGGCGAACGAGTGACATGCGCAAGCTCATGCATCAGACGACACCCAAAACACAAGAGTGATGACAATGATTTCCCTTGTCCTGCTCCTCTGGCTCGCCTTTGATCTCAAACATTTCATCGCCGACTTCGCCCTGCAAACCAAGTACATGCAAGGCAAGTTCAGCCCCACCGGCTGGGTCGCACCACTCGCTCTGCATTGCTTGATGCATGCGCTGTGCACTCTGGCGATCGTCTGTCTGGTCAATCCTTCGATGTGGTGGCTGTCCCTTGTGGACTTCGCCATTCACTTCGCAATGGACAGAATCAAAGCCAGTCCGCGGATGCTTGGTCGCTACAAGAATCTCTGCAAGCACGAGATGCCTACCGCTACAGCACAGCAGAAACGTCACGACAAGATCTTCTGGCTGTCGCTGGGCTTCGACCAATACGTGCATCATCTCACCAACCTGTTTATCGCCTGGCTTCTCATCAGCGGCACCTTCTGAGTGCTTCGCTGGTTTTCGTCAGCGGCGCTGCGTGCTTCGCTGTCTGAATTATTGCGACGAACAGCCTGTTCAATATGGGGCAGGGCGCACGGTTATCGTGTGCCCGCCCCCGGGGGCGGTAGTTTTCTTCTCAGGTGAAACTGCTGCAATCGCCCATCATCTGTGCTTTTCTTCCCTTATTGGTTTTATCCACACCCTACTACTCTTTATAGCATTGCACATC
>PNKB01000258.1 GCA_013997645.1 Cyanobacteria bacterium PR.3.49 | reverse complement strand
CGACAGGGCAGGCGCGGCGATCAAAACAACGGGTACGAAAGTCTTTTCGACCTTTTGAGCGAACTTCTGACTGGCACCTTTTTGCGCTTCCGCTTCGGAAACCAGATCGACAATTTTGGCGAGCATCGACTCGGTTGAAAGTTTTGTCACTTCCACTTCCAGAGCGCTGTCAGTATTGATAGTGCCGGCGAAAACCTCGTCGCCAGGCTGTTTTGAAACGGGCACCGATTCGCCAGTAATGGTCGATTGATCGAGCGAAGACTTTCCTGATTTGATTGTTCCATCCAGAGGAACCCTGTCGCCGGGGCGCACCACCACGATATCCCCTCGCACCACTTGCGCGACAGGAGTTTCCACCATCTCATTGCCGCGCTTCACCAGCGCGTTCTGTGGGCGCAGTTTGCCGAGTTCATCCAGCGCGTTTCGGGCTTTATCCATGGCGCGGTGCTCGAGCGCGTGCCCGAGACTGAAAAGAAAGAGCAAGAATGCGCCTTCGAAAAATTTACCGAGGCAGCCGGCGCCGACTGCCGCCAGCACCATCAGTGTTTCAATGCTGAAAACGCCCTGACGCACTGAACTAAGTGCGCCTTTGAACGGGAAGAAACCGGCAGAAACCATGGCTAAAAACATCATGGATTCGCCGATTATGTCGTGTGGATTGACGAAATGCTGCCAGAGAAAACCGGCAGTGAGCAACGCTCCGCCGGCGATTGTCAGAGGCATCTGAATCTTCGGTGCCAGGCCGCTGTTGCCGTGAGCGTGGAATGAGCAGGCATGACCCTTCTCTGGCTCTTCCAGTTCATAGCCCAACGCTTCGACGCGTTTGTTTATCTGCTTTGGTCGCGTCTTTTCTTTGTCATATTCGACGACCAGACGTTCGGCGGCATACGCGACATTCGCCGAAAGTATGCCGTCCATGCGCTCCAGTGAATGTTCTATGACGTAGCCGCATTGCGCCGATTCCATGCCCCGCACGAACCATGTGTGTTGCAAATAGCGCTTGCTGACTGCTGTTCCGATTGAGTTGAGAGCGTCTTTCAGTTGATCGAGAGAAACTTTTTCGGGCAGGTAGTGGATGCAGACTTCGGGGAAGTCGCCGTCCTTGCGCACGTGAACATCGGTAACTCCGATGAACATTTCCAATTCCTTTTCGAGCTGCTCGAAGCGTCCGACTTCGTCAACTTCTCCGGGGATGACGATATCCAGCTCCATCTGGCAGGCTGATCCACCGCTTTCTGCGGGGCGCGAAAAGATGGGAGCTTCCTGTCGCCGCTTGTCGTAATCGACCTTTTCGTGGTGGTGGTCGTGGTTATGGTCATGGTCGTGTCCGCATCCGCCGTGTGAGTGTCCGTGGTCGTGTGCATGATCGTGGTCGTGATCATGCTTATGTCCGTGTTCGTGATCATGCGAGCACCCCGGACCATGCACGTGTTTTTCTTTCTTATGCTCGTGTGAATGGTCTACCTGGCAATCGCCGCCGTGAACATGTTTTTCTGCCTTTGGTTCGTGGTCGTGCGAACAGCCTGATCCGTGCACATGTTCTGCTTTTTGGGGCTCGTGATCGTGTGAACATCCCGGTCCGTGAGAATGTTCTTCGTGCTTGCGTTCGTGCTCGTGCTCATGCTCATGGTCGTGTGAACAACCGGGACCATGGGCGTGCTCTTGCGATGCTTCTTTCTCTCCTGATGGCGTGCCTTTGTCTGGTTTCTTGCTCATAAATTAGTGCTTGTGGCCGCCTCTGTTTCCGGTGTTTGGCTTTGTCGCCTGCGGTTTGTGATCTTCGTCGTCATCGTCATCGTCGTGGTGGTCCTCTTCCGGTATCGGCTGAGTGAATTTTTGACCGTTCACTTCCAGGGTGAAGCTGGTGCAGCCAGGCGGAATGTCGAATTCAAACACGGCGGGCAAGCGTGATTCGTAACGCTTGAGCACATTGCCTTTGTCATCGTATATGGTGCCGCCGGAAGCGACTGTCATGGTTTCATCAACGAGAACAGCGACCAGCTCAGCCATCTCTTCCATTTTGTCGGCAATGCGATGGCACCAGAGGTGTCCAACGCCCGGATATTCTTCGTGGCAGATCTCTTCCATTTGCTCTTCGTCGATCTGCTCTCCGACTCCGACAAGGACGAAATTGAGCCGCGGCAAACGTCCCCCGGCAATTTCTTTGGCGACTTGCGCGGAGTATGCTTTGATGTCATCCGGGTCATAAATCTGGCTGTCCGTGATGATTACAGCCAGTCCACGCTTGGCGCCCTTTTCCGCTTGTGCGCGGATGTGCGCGACGTAATCGCGCAAAACTGGCAGCATCACCGTGCCTTTGCCGTAGAACTGCGGTCCGGGAAATTTGTATTCTTTGGCTTGAACCCCTGTAAGGTCGCCAACCACCTCAATTTGCGAGCCGTCACCGGTTGCCCAATATGCGACTCTTAGAACGCCGTCTTTGTCTTTAGTCGCCAGATATTCAAGCATCCAGCGCATCTGTGGCTCGACTTGATTGCGCACCCCGCCCAGTTTTGCCAGGATGCCGCGCGGTCCGTATTCATCTTCCATGCTCGCGGAGCCGTCCATATAGAGAGCGACATCGAGCCCTTCGATGGTCGGGTCGTGCAGCAAGGTGGCAAGAATTTTGCCACCTTTGTTGTGAACATCCGAGAATGGTTTGACGATAGTTTCGTGTTTGTGACTCATTTTTCGTTCCCTTCCTTAATGGTGATCGTCGTCGTCATCCTCGTCAGGAAGCGGCTGTGTGAATTTTTGACCGTTGACTTCAAGGGTGAAACTGTGGGTGCCTTCCGGAACTTTGAATTCGAGGATGGCTGGCAGTCGCGATTCGTAGCGCGCGAGCACGTTGCCTTTGTCGTCGGTGATAGTGCCGCCTGAGGCAACCGTCATGCTCTCGTCGACGAGAACAGCGACTAATTCAGCGACTTGATTGACTTCCTCGGCGATGCGGTGGCACCACAAGTGTCCGAAATCTTCGTATTCGACGTGGCAGATATCTTCCATTTGTTCTTCGTCCACATCTTTGCCGACGCCGACGAGAATGAAGTTCGTGCGAGGCAGCTTGCCCTTCTTCATGAGTTTGACAAGATATTCGCAGTAGGTTTTCACTTCGTGCGCATCATGAATGACGCCATCGGTGATGAAGACTGCGCAACCCTGACGCGCCCCATTCTCCATCTGTTCTTCTAAGTATTCAACATAGTCTTCGATGGCCGGTTTCAAATTTGTTTGATTGCCGAATTTTTTCGGGCCGGGGAAAAGATAGTTTTTGACGTCCTTCCCTTGCAATTCGCCGATCAGCTCAATCGAGCCTGGCGTGCCGGTTGCCCAGTATGCTGTGCGCAACATGCCGTTGCGATCTTTGGTGGCGAGGTATTCGAGAATCCAGCGAACCTGCGGCTCGACAGTGTTTTCCAGTGGTTTTGTTTCTCTGCCGAACAACCAGTCGAGAATGCCTTTGCCGACCTTCTTGTACTCGTATTCGTCGCTCATGCTGCCCGAACCGTCGAGGTAGATAGCCATGTCCAGCCCTTCCACTGTCGGGTCGTGCAAAAGCGTCGCTCTCACTTCGCCGTGCTCGAAGTGGATGTCGGAAAAGGGCTCTACTGGTCTTTCGTGAACTTTAGTCATTGGCTTTTTTACCTGCTTTGTGTGCGGTGCGTTGCTGGAAACGGGCGTATTGTCTTACCTATTCAAAATCTTTCATCCAGGAGTTTTGATTTTTCTTCTCTTTTATCTCTTCTTTCTCTTGCGAGTTGATCTTCTCTTTGCCCGCTGGTGAACTATCAAAATCGCTCATCCAGTCGGGTTTAGCATTTAATTTCTTTTCTGGTTTTTTTGAAGAATTAGGTGGTGTTGATGCACGATTGCTCGCAAGGGCCGACATCGTCGTCAGGCGCGTTTCTGCGGCTCCTGCAGGTCGATGCCCGGCAATAAAATCCTGCATCCAGTCTGACTTTTTGGCAGGTGGTGAGTTTGCCGTTTGTGCGGGAAACGTCTGCCCTTTTGGTGTTCGCGCTGGTTGCATGGCTGCAGTTTTGGCGCGAGAGCCCTGCGCGCGCGCTTCCGGAGAAACTGGGCGCACTCGGCTTCTCAATGTCTTGAGCCGGGACGGCGGAAATCCAGGCAGATTGCGGATAGTCATCTCTGCCAATTCGATGTAATCGTTGATGCTGCCTTGCGGCGGGATGGTCGTTTTGTCCTTGATCAGCGTTCCCAGCGCCATGGAGAGCATTTTGTTCATGCCGATATTGGCGCCGGGCAAGCGCGTCGCGACATTGCCTTTGACCGCCCAGCCGTTCGTTTCTAATTGCTGAACCACCCATGTTCGATTGGGAACAGGCAAAGTGGTGGTGCGCAACGGATGACTGACCTTTTCTTTTTCCAGGTCTTCCTTGAGAGCAGAGAGAATATCGAAAACGAGCCCGCAAACGACGATCTCATTCCACGGCTCGCCCATTACGACTTCAGCAGGCATGAGCGGATACGCCATGACGAGCCCTTTTCCCTGAGCGATTTCTTCTTCTCGGTCTCCGGGCAAAAGCAGGTTAAAACATCTCTGCGTCTGACTTCCGGATGCAGCCTGGTAATTAAAAGCGAATTTCGCCGAGTCAACGAGCCCGGCCAGTAAATCCATGCGATTGATTGTCAGCTGCCCGGGGATGCCGCGCGCGCTTTCGCCGGACGGCGCCGGGAATGGACCGTAAAGAGTACCGTAGAGATACACGGGGTCGTTGATGCCGGGCGTCTCGGGCGGCTGTTCGAGCGCTTCCAGGTAAAACAGATAAACGTGCGAGCTGTCGAGCGTGCGGCTGGCGGCGCTGCCTATTACCTCATTGAAAGCCAGATCCTGCTGAACTTCCGCAGGCAGCGAGCCCAACTTTTCTCCATCAGTGGCCTTCAGGTAACCAGACGAATCGATGGTCACGACCCATTCGCGCTCGACCAGGTGGCGCCCGCCAATGAAGAAGCTGTCGATCGCATGACATGGATCGAGCGTGCTGACGCAATCGGCGAACGAGTCGTCGTTTTGTCGGCTGACAAAATACCTTGGCAAAGACCTTTGCGTCATGATCAGATATTTCTATCTGAACTGACAACTAATCACATTAAGTGTTGCCGAGAGGATGCATCTAGTTGTGAGGGGATCGCGCTGTGGCTTCAGTGAAAACCGAACGGGTGTTTGACGTCCAATTCTTTTTCCATGGTGGCAATCTCTTTATCGGCGTCTTTCCATTTGTGCTCTTCAATCAAGCTGTCGATGTGGGCGACGCGCTGTCTGTACGAATTTTTCTTGTTGTCGTCCGGAGCTTGGTTGATTGCGCCTTCGAGAAAGAGTCGTCTGGAAATTAGCTTGTTTGCTTGGAGAGTGTCTGCAGCGCTGGGCTGCCCGGCGGCAGCGCCTGCACTGGCGGGCGCGCCTGAGGTCGAAGGACTGCTTTGAACTGCGGTAGTGGAGCTTCTTCCTACTTGCGATGCTTGTTTTACCAACTTTTGCTGTTCTTGCAGTTTTTCCAGAAGATAAGGGATCTTCTGATTGAGTGCCGTTTCGTTGCCCTGTCTGGCCATGTCTTCTATCTGATCGAAGATGGCACGGAAGGCTTTGACATTCGTTCCTTTTTGGCTCAGTGCCTCAATGTGCGAAAGCAATAGCAGACGTTTGTCTTGAAACGGTCCTGCTACCACACCGGTTGCCGAGCCGCTACCGGTACCGCTTTGCGAAGCTGCAGCGTTCATGGAAGGATCGGCGACGTTCGTTATCTCTAGCGAACCCAAGAGTGCATCTTTGCTCAAACTGCCGCTGCGAAAGGCGGCAACATCGCCTTTGCGGATGACGATTTGGCTGTATCTGCTTTTCTCGAAATCGAAGAACATGACCTTGCAGCGCAATACCTGATCTGGATAAGCATCCATCAAGGTTTTGGCGAACATGACTGCGTTGATTTTGCAGTCGTTGTCGGTATCCTTGGCGCTGCGTTTTGCCGTGACCAGAGCTTCTTGATCCGTCAGCACTGCGCGCATTAGAGCGGTCTGGTCGATGATTTTGGCGTTTTTCAAAATCGCCATCAGCTCGGTCGGCGTGACCGGACCCGCCTGTACCGGTACGGAATTCGAGATGAGCAAAAACGCTCCTGCGATCAGTGAAAGTGAAAGAGCGGTCGCTTGTTTCTTGAACATAAATCCTCGATTGCTCTAGTGGTCGTGCTTTGTGGTTCGTTGTTAGTTTTCTTTGCTGACGCGCTGACACCTTATGCCCAGCTATCGAGCTGTTTAAGTGGCCAATCGCATACGAGAAACTATAAGATGTAGGAGAACGGGCGGAAGAAAAA
>PNKB01000257.1 GCA_013997645.1 Cyanobacteria bacterium PR.3.49 | reverse complement strand
CGAATCTGGTGGCGTACACGTAGCTACTACCAGTACAACCACCGGCGCGCACCTAGTTGTGAGCGGTTCGACAGATGGAAAAACCAAAGGAAGCGTCCTCAAGTATGATTTCGTCAGACCAAAGCCTGACGCAAGAATGCTTGAACCTGTTCGCCTGGGAGAAGTCTGGTCCGGTAAAGCAACGGCAGCTGCCGCCCTCGGCGGTTATTAAGATTTCGATCCGGGACAGAATCTCTGGCTACCAGCTAAACAAATCAAAGAACTTATCGAACCCTTTCTTAATGGGAGTTCCGATGGTTTGTATAGCATTGTCGACCCAGTCCTGAGCCTTTTGACCCGATGTGCGGTTGTCTCCGCCGGCTTTCTGCAACGCTTCTCTTGTTTCGATAATTTTTCGGTCGAGCTGCTTTTTTAATTCGACGACGTCGGTTTTTGCGTTGTAATCAGCAGCGTGAATAGTTTTTTTATCGAGCAGGTCCTGCATTGTTTTTGATTTGGCTTCGTAATCAGTCAGCGTTGAGGCAAGGTTCTTTCGCCAATCGACATTACCCATGTTCTGGTTCGCGGTGTCAAGATAACCAAGCATTCCGGTTAATTCTAGCTTTATTTCTTCTACTCTGGCGTCGGCGAGCCGCGATTTCAAATTCGCCAGCTCCATTTTTGCATCTTGCAATGCTTTGCCGGAATTGCCGACCAGTTTCGAACCGAGATCGGCTTCCAG
The DNA here is from genome assembly GCA_013997645.1 of Cyanobacteria bacterium PR.3.49. Taxonomy (GTDB): domain Bacteria; phylum Cyanobacteriota; class Vampirovibrionia; order Obscuribacterales; family Obscuribacteraceae; genus QKMZ01. The sequence goes on along the minus strand of PNKB01000257.1, from coordinate 5,669 downwards.
CTTCTTCAATTGTTTTTCCAACGCATCAATTTTGGCATCAGGACCACTGTCATCAATGAGCTTAACTGAGCGCCACATTTTCGGGAATTGAAGAGACTTCATCTCCTTGGTCAGCGAATCCAAATCAGTCGCAATCTTATTCTGTCTGTTCACTTCCTCGGTCGAAACAATTTCAATTTTCGGCACAACAGAGGGTTTTCTCGGTACGACAGGTTTTGGAATCGCTGTCACTGTACCTACCATTACTGGCGTCTGGCTAATCTCGACTGGCTTTTGATCAACATTTTCGACAGGCGTGGTTTGCACATTGGTAGTAGTAACCGGAGTCGAAACATCTGTCACAACAGTATTGGTTGTTGTGGTTTTGATCTCAGTTTTGACGTCCGTCACATTGACACTAACAGGCTGCTGAACTTGAACCGTTTTCACTTGCACTGTTACCGGTGTGGGACTTTGAACCTGCACTGTTTTTACCGTCGTTTGTTGCGTAACCGCAGGTGTTTTGGTTTCGACTGGAGTTTTGGTTTCGACTGGAGTATTTGTTTCGACAGGCGTTTTTGTCACCTGTGAGTTTGTGGGAATTGTCTGAACCGGCGGCTGGGGGTGACTGGGCGCCAGCAAATTGGAATTTATGACATTTGGAACCTTGACCGTATTTGTCATCAAATTAATGGGAATTGCGCCGTGAATCTTTATAGATTTCGGCACCAGTCCGGAGCGCTGATCGAGGGGCGTGATGGTTGGATTCGCCTGCAAATACGGTGGGAACTGAACATTATTGAGGATGTTCTGCAACTGTTGTTGTTGCAAAAGAATCTGCATCGGATTCGGCCCAGTAGGCTGTGGCACTACTATTGGCTGCGGACGAGGCGGCTCCGGAATTGGATCGCCTTGACTGAAAGCAGGTGAATCCAAAAAAAAGGCGGCTGCAAGAATTCCTGCATAACTAGCTTGCTTTCGGTATTTCATCAATGCCTCAATGATTATCGTGTTTTCTCGCTTGCGTCCAATAGCATATATTAGATATGCCCACCGCGTAAGCAATATTTTCTCTCCTGTAAGTTTCTCCTTGTTAAGGAAATCCGGCGAAGAATTTCTTCTACAACCTGTGCACACGGAAGTTTTCCCTGTGCCCGAAACACCTTCGATTAAAAAGTTTCGCATGCCCATGCGTAGATGATATCAACTAGGGAAAAACCTAGATTAAAGGCTCGTGCAATTATGAGAACACAAACATTCAGAACAGCAATAGTAGGCATTTTTTGTTTTTATGCCTGCGCAGCATTGCTCGGCACGCTGCCGTCTCACTCGCAAGAGGATTCAAGCAATGTGGCGTGTCCGACAACCAAAGTCGTAAATGACCCGAAATTTCACGCGCGCCTTCTGGAAATCGCTGCTGAATATCCTCAATACGGCAAGGTCGATGACATAATGCGCTGGGTTCCAACCCTATGCATGTTTCAACCTCCACCAAAGGCAGAAATGAGCCGTAGCAAAGACGCTCATACTCACGGACAGAAGCTTTTCTACTTATTTGCCAAAGTGCGCCACGCTTACGTCAGAAACGAAGCGGTGCTTGGTCAAGTGATTGTGAAAGAGGCATGGCATCCACCTTCGCCAGACGCTATCAAGGCAGCCGCGGAAGATAAAAAATCAAGAGACGGCACGCCGGCCCGACCAATTCTGATGTTTGAGCCCGAGATTCTTGGTCCCAAGAGCGGACTCTACATTATGTACAACACTGAATCCAAAACAGCCGACACGGACGACGGTTGGGTCTATGGAACAGTCACGGAGGACGGCAAAACTGTTACATCCGCCGGTAGAGTCAAATCATGCATGGAATGCCATGCCAGCGCAAAGCACGGTCGATTATTTGGATTGGAGAACGCGAAGAGCGTTAGGCTTCAGAAATGGGGGCCGATGCACGATCCATAACTGTATCAGCCCGGTTGAAAAGTGCCACTGGGTGACGATCATGCGGCAACCTACTAAAATGCTGGTGTATTACCAGCCGATGTCGCCCCACTACCCTTCCAATGCAGCGAATCAAGACTTTCCAGTCAAGCAAAACACTGCTCGCTCTGTATGCCTGCATTCTGCTATTCCTGGCTGCTATCGTCTGGTGGCAGGGCATGAACCAGCCGGCGAAGACAAATTATCCGGATTTCTTGCGCTATTACTTGTTTGCACAACTCATAAATGGCGCTGAAGGCGGAAAAATTTATGACCACGCCGCCGAGCAGGCAGTCTTCGATAAGTTTCTTGGTGAGCCGCAGCGGACAAGCTACACGCTCATAACTTATCCGCCGACTGCCGCGCCGTTTGTTTTTCTTCTATCCAAGGTCCCGATTGATGTTGCGCACGCGATTTGGAACGTCCTAGGTTCAATCGCACTATTTTCAGGATTGTTTTTACTTGCCAGAGAAAACGGGAAAAGAAAAGTTTTGCCTGTCACGCTCATCGCGCTTGGCGCGATTGGCTCTCTCTCCTGTGCTCGCGGTCTGGTTCTGGGACAGAACATGTTTTTCATCACGGCGGTCATTGCCTGTTTTTGGTGGGCATTCAAAGCAAAACGTGATTTGCTCACCGGCCTTTTGCTGGCGGTTTCAAGTTTCAAATTTCAATATTCGCCCTTTATGTTTGTGGCAATGGTCGTCTTCAAACGCTGGAAAGCATTGGGTTTTGCAGTGCTGTTCGAACTGATTATTCTGGGCATTGCGACAGCTTTGATGGGTGTCGAAAACATAACCAAATATCTCTTCTGGATGCGCGCAGCCGAACAAAATCCGGTTTATTTTGAAACTGTCAATCAGGTATCGATGATTTGCTTGCGCGGCTTGCTAAGCTGTTTTCTGACGGTTGAAACACTGCTCCTGTCATTGCCGCTCTTTATACTTGGCTTGGCAGTGACCGCATATGTGTTTTTCCATGTGCAAAAACACGCACCGGAAAATCTCGACTTTGCCATTGCCATCTCAATTATCTGCGGGCTGCTTTTCGCACCGCATGTCCATATGTATGACGCTGTCATGCTTTCAGTGGCGCTCGTCTGCACTCTCTCTCACCTGGAAGGCGAGTGGAAAAACAGCATCGAAGCCAAAGTTTGGTTCGGCATGTTGATTGCCTGGCCGGTACTTGGATGGCTGGTTATGGGAGCCGATCTTACTTTCCTGCATTTTCATTTTGGTGATTTCAAAATGTCTGTGCTGACCCTCTGGTTTCACACTTTTGCCAATCTTGTTCTTCTGATTGCCGGATTGAAAATTTGTTTAAAACGCCCCAAACAAATGGAAATCCAAGCCTCATGAACGTCTTAATCGAGAGGTTCAAAACCAATCCGTATTTGTATACTGCGTTGTTTTTTGCCGCGCTTTCGAGCTTGTTCTTTTTGCCGATTGTCTTGCAGGGAAAACTTTTGGCACCGGGCGACGCGCTCGTGCAATACTTGCCTGCATTTCAAGGCGCAAACCACATCTGGACAACACAGATCCTCTGCGGCTTTCCCTGGTATGCCGATCCACAATCGCAGATTTTTTACCCGCTGAAACAAATACTTTCGCCTATTCCGGGCGGATGGAATTTGTACATGATGTCTGCATTTGCGATGGCTGGAATCTTCGCAGCATACTATGCCTTTTCGCTCACAGGCTGTTGGACAGCCGCTTTGATTGGCGGTTGCATTTATGGATTTAACGGCTTTCTGCTTTCCAATTTCAGGCACACCACAATGGTGCATTCAGCCGTGTGGTTGCCGCTGGCACTCTGGGCCATTCGTCGATCAAGAATGGATTGTGCAGAGGGAAAACGTACAGGCGCGCGCTGGTTTGCCGTGACAGTGGCAGCCACTGCGCTGCTCTGCCTGGCTGGTCATCCGCAGATGTTTTGCTATGGGTTGGCCCTTCTGGGTGGATATGTCATTGCCGAAACTTTAGAAGCGGAAAAACAAAAGAGGCTTCGTTTTGCACTTTTCAGCTTTCTAGCATTGGCTCTTGGCGTAGGAATCGCCGCCGTCTCAATCATCCCGGCTGCCGAATTGGCGAGTTTTTCCTGGCGCTGGGGAATGACATACAAATTGTTCGTAGAGTACGCGCTCGTTCCAGTCAATCTCATTCTTCTGGTTTTCCCTTTTGCATTCGGTGCATTCAAAGATTCTATTTACGGCTGTAACTACTTCGGCGCGTACGACCTGCAAACGGTATCGGGCTACTTCGGCTTGATGAGCTTTCTCATCGTTCCTATCGGAGCCTTTGTTTTCAGAAAAGATAAAGTCATAGTCTTCTGGATAATCGCGCTGACACTTTTGTTCATCTTGATGTTTGGCGATGTCGGATTTCTCTCACAAGCCGCGTATCAATTGCCGTGTTACAACCGATTCCGTGTGCCGACGCGCCACTTTATGGAAATCGGTATGGCGGTCAGTTGCTTGTGCGCAGCCGGAGTAGCGGCATTGAGCGCCGGAAAAATCTCGCAGAAGGCAGCGCTGCGCGCGCACATGGCCTTCCTCGGATTCTTTGCGCTGACAGCATTTATTGCGTGCACGATCGCTGGCATGTCTCAAGAGCGTGTCCGTGAAACAGCCGCCGGTGTATTTGGTGCTATGCCGTGGAATAATGCCGCTCTCGGAATACCAATCGCGCTGTTTGTGGTTGGCTCTGTGATTTTTATTGCTTGTGTAAAGGTGCCCCATATACGGTGGCACGCTCTGGTTGCTATTTTTATCCTCGACTTTGCCGCATATGCGGCAGGCTCAGAATACGCCGTTCTTTCTCCGCCCAGTTCCGCCGTTCTGCCACCAGAGCATGCCGCCTGGCTTAACGCGCAAGCGGCAAAAACCCATCAACGCGTGCTCAGTGTTCGCGGAAATTCCGGCAGCAAAGACGAACTGCCCGTCAATCTTTCGATGCTGTGGGGCGTTGAAAACGCCTGCGGCTACGAGAATTTACTTCCACAGCGAATTTCAAAACTGCTCAATATGAAAGAAGGTGGTTTTCTCGTCGGAACATGGGCAAGCGACGAAGATCACAGCTTAGACATCCTCGCTGTGAAATATGTAGTCATTCCCAAGAATGACAGTCGCTACCCGGCCCCGCAAGGCTCGCGCTGGAAACTGTTTAAAGAAGTCGGAGATGCAGTTATATATGAAAATCTACGCGCCATGCCTCGCGTGTGGTTAGCCAGCAGCGCGCGTTCCATGCCGCAAGCGGTTCCATCAGAAGATTTGGCAAAGGCGATCCAAACTGGAAAGTTGGCGAACATGCCCTTAGATTTCGCATCAACGGTACTGTTGGATTCAACGCTAGAAAAGGAAAAGTTGAACTTTGATTCTGCAAAAGATCCGAGTGCTTTCGCCGAAGTAACCGAACTGTCCGACAACAGCCTAACGGTGAAAGTCAAATCCAGCGAGCCCGCGCTTCTGGTAACAGCTGATAGTTTCTACCCAGGCTGGCAAGTCTCTATTGATGGGAAACAGGATGCCAATACGCGAATCCTGCAAGCAGATTACGCCGTCAGAAGTGTTGCGCTTCCTAAGGGCGAACACACCGTCAAATTCGAATTCGCACCTGACAAACTCAAGCTGGGTACGGCAATCAGCATCGCCTCACTTTTGATCAGCGTATTGGCCACCGTTTTCCTGAACAAACGCCGATTTTAGTCCGCGCGCAGGA
>PNKB01000256.1 GCA_013997645.1 Cyanobacteria bacterium PR.3.49 | reverse complement strand
TCTGCTAAAGAACTACGCGAGAAGCTCTCTTCGGAGGGCTTTTCGATTTTCTCCTGGCAGGACGGACCGGGCGCTTACTACAGTCCCCACAAACATCCACACGATGAGTACATCGTTGTTCATTCGGGTGAGATAGTGTTTCTCATCGACGGGGAGGATATGCTTGTCACCGTTGGTGATGCGCTCGATCTTCCGGCTGAGACTGTGCACGCGGCAGAAAATCGTAGCGGAAATCCGGTAGGTTACTTTATTTGCACGAAGTGATTTGTGTGATGAGGAAACCCTTCACTCCGGTATTCTTTGTGGATTCTAAGACCTGTCTGTAATAATTGACATATAATCCGCAAAGGTGCCACTGTTGATTTTTTCGGGGAATTTCCTTGGGCAATTTTCTGCGCCGATATTCGGAATTTCTTTCCATTGGATTGGTGCTATTAGTCATTTTCATTTTTTTTGCCAAACCAATTTTAGGCGGATTACCTGTTTCAAAATTGTTTCTCCTGTCGCACCGTGACTTGCTTTTCAGCCAGTTTCAAAATTTGAGTCAGTACATCAGATCGGACGCGTCTTTGTATTTGCTCGCCGCTCCTAATTTTTTCACGGTTGCGCAATGCTGGAGAGAGGGCATAATTCCTCTGTGGAATCCCTATGTAGGCATGGGTTTTCCAGAAGTTGGCGATCTGCAATCGTGCATCTTTTCGCCCTGGCGCATGCTCGCTGCGCTTAATCCGACAGTTGCTTACTACAATTTGCAACTATTTTTTCAGATTGGATTTGCTTCAATCGGCGCCTATCTTTTGTGCCGCTTTCTGGGTTTGCACAAACTAAGTTCGATCTTCGTCGCTCTTATTTTTCCACTTAGTCCATATCTTCTGCGTTATTTGGAATTGCTGGGCGGACCAATCTACACGATGTATCCGTGGCTGTTCCTTGCCTTTCTAAACGCGGCAAAACGCCCGACATTGATGTATATGACATTCGCGGCTGCGACAACTGCGCTGCTCATTTTTACAGGTCATACGCTGCTGGCATTGGCGGGCATTATGGCAGCATCGCTCCTGTTCCTATCTTTTTCAGTGTTTGTTTACGGAAATGCCGAAACCAGGAAGACTGACAGCTTGAAGGCTATTTGGCGTCTCGGCATTATCGGTGTCTTTGCTTTCATTCTCGCATCACCTGTGCTTTTCCCGTTTGTCGAACTGATGAAAAACACTTATTGCTATAAGTTCAATATGGTGAGAACTTGCTCGCCCTGGGCGACTTGCTTCTACATGCTCACGCATCCTGGTGTTGGCGAATGGTCCGCATTCATCGGTGTTTTGGCTATCCCTTTGTTTGTTTGCGGGTTGTTTTCCAGAGACGAAAAACGAAAAATGTTTTTGGCTATCTGCCCTGCTCTCATTTGCATTTATCTGATGATGGCACCGATTCCACCGTTTGCAAATCTCATTGACTTGACGCCGCTGCGGATGATACCGAGTGCTTATTTCTCGTATGTTTTTCTGCTGCTGTTTGCTCTGTGCGCAGGGATCGGCGTTGAATACTTGATGGACAGTGGAATTGATTCGCGTAAAAGGCTGAAGATTATTTTCTCGGTTTTGGCTGTTGTAATTTTCTTGCCGTTACTCATCAAAATTTTGAATCTCGATTTGACGGGCTTGACGTTCGACGAGCAGCTGGTTGTTAAAGGTTTGCACTCGAAATTTTGGGTGGTCGATCTGATTGTTTGTTCGCTATTTTCTGTCGCATTGGCATTGCAGCATTTCAAAAAATTGGATGCAAGAGTTTTAGCCTGCGCGGCGGTTGTATTGTGTTTGATCAGCGAGCTGAATGTAAGTCGCCTTTCTCTGCCGGTTACACCGAAGTTTGATTTTATAGAAACAGAAGCGCATCGCTTTTTTCAGGAAAAACAAGAACGTGTTTCCCCCCAAGGTTTTGATCTGCTGGCGGCAAACTCCAATGCTGTTTACGGTATTCGCAGCCTGGCTCTGCACAATCCCATGCTGCCGAAGCGATACATCAATTTCATTGCCGCTGCCCATGCGCATATTGATGACTTCAATATTCTAATTGTCAATTCTCCGGTTAGTCGATTATTTGACATTGCCAGTTTGAAATACATAATCGCTTTCACGAATGTTCTTTCAGACGATGAAAGTTGGAAGCCGGAATACACGGCCATGAATTCAGAGCGTCACGCATTCGGCAACGATCTCATACTGGAGAGAGCCGATTTGCTTTTCAATCCGGGCAAGCGAGAGATAGTAGGAAAGCTTTTCTGGAAGAGCAATGCTGCCGACAAAGAAAGGTACAACTTTCTCGTAGATGTGCTGGATGAGAATGGAGCGTCGCTCTGGTATAGCGGATTACAGCCATGTTTTATGAGCTTTGAGGAGGCAAAAAAATACAGATTCAATCTCGACGCCTTCTTGCCGAAAAATATTTTGCCTGGTCAGAGATTCACTGTAGCAGTGAAGGTTTTCGATAACCGGAAGGCTGGATTTATCACGAATTTGAAGGCTAAGAGCACCGAATTGCGCGGTCAGCGCAGTGATGTTTTGCCGCTTGTGAGTTGGACTTTGCCGACGGGCAGAACAGAGAAAAGCAACGACAGATTTAGAGTGGTGAAAGAACTCCAGTCACCGAATGCGCGAATTTACGAGAACAATTCAGCCTTTCCGCAAGCGTATCTGGTGCCGAATGTCATAGCGGCGACTTCTTCTAAAGATTCAGAAAATAAGCTCGCGAAGGGGGACATCGACTTTGCCGACACGGCGATAGTTGAGTTGGACAAAGATATGGTCTCTCCGCTGCGGGGGGCTGATTACCAGCTCTTTGCGCAGCCGTTGCGTGCATCGCAGTCGACGAAAAGTTTGATGGAAAAACTGCTTGAAAGAAAGGTGAAGGTTTCAGGTCGCGAAAGAAGTGCAAAATCGGTAAAATTACACAAATCTAACCAGCGTGTCAGTCAGCCTGTTGCGACTGTAAGCAGACCGAACGTCAACAAGGTGGAAGTGTCGTCTGACAGCGCTGACGCGTCTTTTCTGGTTCTGTCGGACTTGTATTATCCGGGTTGGACAGCGAAAGTTGATGGTGTGCAAGTGCCGATTTATTGTGCCAATCATGCCTTTCGAGGTGTGCCGTTGGAACCCGGAAAGCATGAAGTGGTGTTTGTCTTCGAGCCTGCAAGCTTCTGGACAGGCGCTAAATTGGCGCTGGCGCTGCTGATTATTGTCTTGTTTACGTGGCTCTTTGCCCGTAAAAACCTCACCAGCTTTGGCATAGAGTAGTTAAACCGCTGTATTCAATTGGCCACATTAGAGGATGGCAGTAGTTGCTTGACTACACTTTGATATGATCATCCCGCGGTAAGTAAACAGGCGAATCTATGAAGCGCGAACTTCTACCCTACCTTTCCTGTCCTCAATGTTCGACAAATTTGAAGTTGCAGGATGTGATCGAGACTTCGCTTCTCGAGCAAGGTGTCGAAGAAATTATCAGCGGATCAATCCAATGTTCCGGCGGTCACGTATTTCGCATTGTCGGCGGCATTCCACGCATGGTGAATTCTGAGCTTTCCGGTGCAGTCGATGTGCACACGGGCAAAAAATTCTGCGAATCGTGGAAGCAATTCAGCCGTTTTCACGAAGCTTATATTCAACAGTTTTTTGATTGGCTGGCGCCAATCAAGCGCAATTTCGTCAAGGACAAACTGGTTCTGGATGCCGGTTGCGGCAAGGGGCGTCATGCACGCGTCTTGTATGAGTGCGGAGCACGCACAATAATTGCCGTTGACATTGGCGATTCCGTCGAAGTCGCATATGCAAATCTTCGCGAATTTCCCAATGTGCACGTCGTGCAGGGTGACATCAAATATCTGCCTGTGAAGCCGATTTTCGATTTCGTTTATTCAACGGGCGTTCTTCACCACATGCAAGATCCGCGTCGTGGTTTTGATTCGCTTGTGAAAAAGCTCAATCACGAGGGAACGCTTGCTGTTTGGGTTTATGGCAAAGAAAACAACTGGTGGATTACTGCGTTCATAGATCCGCTGCGAAAATCGATCACCAGTCGCTTGTCGGAAAAGCCGTTACGCACGATCAGCAAATCGCTTGCGACAATACTATTTTTCATTGCTCAGCATATTTATTTACCCTGGCACGAATTGCGCGCGACCGCCTCATACCTTCCTGCGCTCTTCTACGAGAGCTACATTTCCTATATTGCCGGATTTGACTTCGAAGAGATCGATCACATCATCTACGACCATCTGGTGGCACCGGTAGCTTATTACTTGCCGAGAGAGGAAGTGAAATCGTGGGGCATATCCAGCGAATTCAAATTCTCCAAAATTCGCTGGCACAACCAGAACAGCTGGACGCTGGTGGTGTCGAAAGACGTTAACGCAGCAGCCGCAGTCGAGGCTACTCTTTCACTTCCGCGCATTGAGCCTGTTGTTGCCGTGTCAGACCGGTGATTTTTTGATTGCGTAATGGGCGATTTCGGCCTGGCACAAACTCGCATAAACAGATGTTTTTGGGGGTACGAACAGTTATTGCGATCAGTTCACGCGATCCCTTGATTACTGCAGAGGGGCGCGCGTGACAACGTCCTAGCACGCTTTTGCGAGCTGTAGATTTGCTTGGCTGAACCAAAAGATACGGTTTTTTATTACAAACCTAGCCGAAAACCCTTGTTAGACAAAGGTTTTCGTTGACACGTGCAGGCAGAGATCCATAGCGTAAGGACGTAATTTTCAATTTCCCTTCCGCCGAAAACCCAAGCAATCAAGTAAACCCTTGCTGAAAACACGGTTTTAACCTCGTTTTGCCGACGATTGGATTGGCACGTCTTGTGTCCGAATGAATTGCCGCATGCAATGCGCATGAAATAAAAGGTGCGGTTATGCAAAATAACGACGACAAGGACGCCCAGTGGCGCCCTAAAATCTCGCCTGAGAAACGCTGGACTGTTTTCGGCTCACTGATGCTGGTGATGCTGCTTGCGGCGATGGATCAAACCATCGTCTCGACGGCTATGCCCCGCATCATCGGTGAGCTGAACGGTCTCGACCACTACTCGTGGGTAGCGACCTCGTACATGCTTCTGTCGACTGTTTCTCTGCCTCTATACGCCAAGCTCTCCGACATCATGGGTCGCAAGACTATCCTGCTTTTCGGTGTGGTTGTGTTTTTGCTCGGCTCGATATTCTGCGGCTTGGCGCAAACGATGACACAGCTCATCGTTGCGCGAGGTTTCCAGGGCATCGGTGCCGGCGCTCTATTGCCGATCGTCATGGCCACGATGGGTGATATGTTCAGTCCTCGCGAACGAGGGCGCTATCAAGGTTTTGCTGGTGCAGTGTTCGCATTCGCGTCTGTCGCCGGACCCTTCCTGGGTGGTTGGATTACCGACCACACGCACTGGCGATGGGTGTTTTTCATCAACCTGCCGCTCGGTGCAATCGCTATGTTCGCGCTCATCCGGCTGATGCCATCCTACACAGGCGCTCGCTGGAAGGACGTCAAAATCGACTTTGTCGGTGCCGCATTTCTTGTCACCGGTCTGACGTCGCTCTTGCTGGGCTTCACCTGGGCCGGCGTTGCGCTGCCCTGGTCGCATCCGCTCATTCTCGGGCTCTTCGGCACGTTCGCTTTCAGCCTCGCTGGTTTCATCATCACCGAGCTTAAGGTGCACGATCCGATTCTCGAGATGCGTCTTTTCCGCAACCCGATTGTGCTTGTCTCCTTTCTGGTGACGATGCTCACAAACGTGGCAATGATGTCCGGCGTTTTCTTCCTGCCGCTCTTCATGCAAGAAGTGCTCGGTCAGAGCGCCTCCGACAGCGGTACCGTGATGACGCCAATGATGTTCGCCCTTGTGATCGCAAGCACGATTTCGGGGCAATTCGTCACTCGCACCGGACGCTACAAGCGCAACGCGATGGTCGGTTCTATCATCCTCGTTGCGGGCACTGTGCAGCTCTTGATGCTCGGTATCGACTCGACGATGTGGAATGTGACCCTGGCGATGATTACCATGGGTTTTGGCTTGGGTATCAGCTCCAGCCTTTACACAACCGTGGTGCAAAACGCCGTCAGCTTCAAGCAAATGGGTCAAGCAACCGGCGCAGTAACGCTTTTCCGTCAAATTGGCGGCACTGTCGGTCTGGCGATTTTCGGATCGCTGGTAAATACAACCAGCATTGCCGGCGGCAAAGTCGCATTTGCAGCAGCTCTGCATCAGGTCTTTATCGGCGTAGTTATCGTCGCTGCGATTGCTATGGTTGTCTCCTGGTTCCTCAAGGAGATTCCATTGCAACAGCGCTCCGATGACTCGCCGCCGCCCGGACACTAGTTCCGGTCTGATTTCAACCAAAGGCGAACCGGCAAGTTGACAGTGAAAACTGCTTCAATTTGCCGGTTTGCGTTTCCAGTTCGACCACAAAAA
>PNKB01000255.1 GCA_013997645.1 Cyanobacteria bacterium PR.3.49 | reverse complement strand
GGCAACCGGATTTACGGATCCTCTGGCGCTCCTTGGAGTAGCAGCCGTTGGAGGGGTTGGCTACCTGGCTTACCGATTTCGAAATATACCACCGGTTGTCTTCGGTCTAACTTTGACATTGATAGGTCTTTTGCCTGACTTTGTTTTGCCGCAAGCGGAAATCGTCTCTGATGCGCGATTCTATATTTCGCTGGCCGGACTGTCGACGGTTTTCGGTTGGGTCGTAGCGAAAATGGCACTGCTCAATTTCAAACAAGTGATAGCTGCAGTGGCGATTTTGTTTGTCGGTTTGGCGGGACTGTCCAACTGGCGTGCATTAGCCTGGCACAGCGAGCAAGAACTGTGGCGCGAAGTGTTGAGGACCAATCCCGGCAGCGCTCGAGCTCACGCCAAACTTGCAGCACAGGCATTGCTCGAGAAGAAAGTGCCGGAAGCTAGAAAAGAAGTTGAAGAAGCGCTCAAACTGGATCCCAACCTGTCCATCGCGCACCTCACGCTTGGTCGCATTCACCAAACTGAGCTCAATGAGGCAGAAGCGTTCAAAGAGTTCGAGTTGGCATTGAAGTTGGCTAAAGAGCATAAAGCTTCGCCTGTGGTTGTTGCACAAAGTCAGGCTCAGGTGGCCGACGCTCTGGTGCGTCAGGGTGATTACGCCCGTGTGAAAGAACTGGTCGAAGAAGCACGTTTAGTGCTCGGAGAAAGCGCACAACTTCATTATCTGGCTGGAATGCAATTGTTGCACGAGAAAAATTTCTTGCCGGCGATTTACGAATTGCAGCAAGGAATCATTCAAGATCCGCGCAGTCAGCAGTATTTGGAGCCGCTCGCCGAGGCCTATCTGGGCAGTCGAATGCCGACTCTGATTCCGCAGGCATACCAAATCTTGGAAAGAGTGTCGCTGCCGACGCGTGAATCTTTGCTGCTCAAGGCAAGAGCGGCCTTGGCGATGAACAGAATCGATGAGGCCAAGACGCTTTTGGAGCAAGGTGCAAAGCTTGGCTCAGAAGATGCCGAAGTCTTCTATCTTCGCTACTTTATTGCCAGGGCTCAGAAAAACGATGCGCAGGCGCAGGCGTTCAAGGCTAAGGCTTTGTCTCTCGATGCGAAGATCGAGACGAATGTGCCAGTCGTCTCACCTGAAGATTTGAAGAAACATACAGAAAGGGAGACGCGCAAGCAGCAAGATGCAGCAAAGCAATCAATTGCGCCAAAGCAACCTGATGCTGCCAAACCGCCTGAGTCTACTGAGCCTGCTAAGGTCCAGCCTGGAAATTGAGCGTAATTTCGCCCAATTCTTTTTCGTTGCAATCCGAACCGGATGAATCTCGTCCGTGCACTTCTGCCGGCGGAGAGGTGGCTTCAACTGCGCTGAACGTTTCCAGTATTTCATACTTATGAGCGGCGCCTGCCGGCACCACCCACGAATTACCCGGCTCCAGAACAATAGTTTGCCCTTCGCAATGCAATTTTGCACGTCCGCTTAAAACGTACCCGACCGTTTCGTAATCTCTTTTGCTTTCAGTTTTGCCGTTGCCGTTGGTGGCAGGCTCGTCTTCCCAGATGCGCATAGAAACATGTTTGCCACATGCTAAATATTTCTGACCCATTTCACCCTTCGGTGAAAATTTCGAGTCGATTTTCTTGATCGTGGTATCGCTCATTTTTCTCTAGCCCTCGACCGGCACCAAATACAACATGTGGGGGACCAGACGAAAGATAGAAAGTTCCTGCGCGAATTTATGCTACCGCGTTATAACGCTTGAGGAAATTGAATATAAAAACGACCGCAGAGGTCGAGCATTGACTCTGACCCCTGCGGTCTTGGTTGTCCGGTTAAGTTCACGGACCGCCTTCTAGCGTATCTCAGGCTGCCTTGACTCTTGAGCCCTCGCCATGATTACTATCTTGATTGCCGAGTTTTTTCTCCAGCATCTTGATGATTTCAGTGGCAAGAGACAAGACCATGGCCGATGCGACCGCTAATGCTATCTTTCGGATGATCATATGCATTTCACGACTCCGTTAGTTAACTAGAAGACAATGATGCAAGAAAAAAGTTCCCAAATTGATGCGAGCAAACCCTTAGGCTGAGCGCTGTTTAGTTTTTGCTTTGCTGGTCGACTTGCGAACTTTCTTTGCTGGCCTGGATTTTGCCAGTCTTCCGATGCTGGCTGTTTTTTGCCTTTTGGCTGCAGTTTTCGCAGTTTTTTTCTTTTCGGGCGCCGCCTTCGACGCTCTCTCTTTTATCGAGACGACCTTCTCATCTCCTTCTGTTTTTTCTTTTGCCTTTTTCGAGCCGCCTTTTGCGGAGCTTACACTGTTTCTCAGAGCTTCCAAAAGGTCCACTACCTCGCCCTGTGCGGCTTTGTGCTTCTCTCTCTTGACAGGTTGTCCCTCTAGTTTGGCATCGATCATTTCCATCAACGCACTGCGATAGCGATCTTCGTATTTGCTTGGCTCGAAATCCTCCGAAAGCAAATCAATCAAGTTGGTAGCCATGGCCAATTCTTGCTTTGTCACACGAGGCTCCGGCAGTTCTTCCGATGGATCGATGCGCAATTCGTCCGGATACAACAATGTCGACATGACCAGATGCGACCCTACAGGGCGCAGCACGCACAGTCGTTCCTTCGTGCGCAAAGTAATGCTGGCAATGCCCAGCATGCCCTTTTCGATAAGTGCTTTAACAAACAAGTCAAAAGGTCTTTTGCCCGTTTTTTCCGGCTCTAGATAATAGTGTTTTTCAAAATAAATAGGATCGACCGCCTCGGTAGCGCAGAAAGATGAAACGTCGATCGTGTCCTTGCTTGGCAGAGGCAGCTTCTTGAGGTCATCCTCGTCGAGCATTACGTACTCGCCCTTGGTGTATTCAAAGCCCTTTTGCACCTCTTCCCACGGCACTTCGCGGTCGCAGGTCTGGCACCAGCGCACTTCTTTGATGCGTGTCTGGCAAACGCTGTGCAACTGGTGGAATGAGACATTGCGATTTTCAGTGGCGGCGTACAACTTAATGGGAATGCTGACCATTCCAAACCCGATAACGCCGCTCCACATTGCTCGAGGCATTTTGAAATCTCCTGGAAACTCACAGGTGTGACGGGGGAGTCTGCATGTAGTTCCCCATTTGTTTTTTTTGAACGATTTTGGTGGGTGGAACTCCGCGCATGTAAGGGCGTCCAATCCAAAGCTAATTGAGGTGGGCATTAGCAGGTTTCGGGTCAAGGCATATGAGTAATGTTGAAAAAACCGAGAAAATCCCGCCGAGCATCTGAGCGCACCGAGCCCGGTGCCAAAATTTTTGTGCCAATTCAGCCAATGCTCGCATCGCCGGCTGAGGAGCCATTCTCCAAAGACGGGTGGGTCTTCGAGCCAAAACTAGATGGTATTCGTGCGATTGCTTATGTCGAGAATGGCCAAGCAAAACTCTTCTCCCGCAAAGGGCTCGACCTTACTAAGCGTTATCCTCAAATTGTCAAAGCGCTGGCAGGAAACGAGGACATGATAGTCGACGGTGAAATAATCGCCGTCGATGAAAAAGGCCGTGCATCATTTCAGCTATTGCAGAAGGCGTCAGGTATCCATGAATCTTCTTGTGATACACCTATTCGTTTTTATGTATTCGATCTTTTGTCTTTTCACAATAAAAGCACACTGGAAAAGACTCTTTTACAAAGACGCGCGTTGCTTGAAAAACATTTTGTTGAAACCGGCGATGTAAGACGTGTTGAAGACCTCGGGCGCGATGGCAATCGAGCCTTTCTGGCGTGTCTTGCCGATGGGCTCGATGGAGTGATAGCCAAAAAGGCAGACAGTAAATACTTTCCTGGTGAGCGAACGGATGCCTGGTTGAAGTTAGTGGCAACACGGACTACGGAGTTTCTCGTATTCGGTTACACCGAAGCAAAAGATGCGCGCACCGATTCTTTTGGCGCGCTGATACTGGGCGTCTACAGTGACGATGGACAAATTGTCTATGCCGGCTCAGTCGGCTCAGGCTTTAATGAAATTACCAGACAAAAGTTATTCAAACTTATGGAACCGCATAAGACGAGCGAATGTCCATTTAACGTAAGACCGATGGCAAAATCCATCGCTGCCTGGGTGGCACCAGTCATGATCGTTGAGATCAAGTATGCAGAATGGACAATGGATAAATCATTGCAATTGCCGGTCTTTCTGCAAGTACGCGCAAACAGATTACCCGACGGCAGCAAGCCGGATGTCGTAATTCCCATTTCAGAGGTATCATCAGTGGGTCAGACTGCTAAGAAGACTTCCTCCAAACCAGCCAAGCCGGCAAAAGTCGTGTCGATTAATCGAAAAAAGAAATCGAAGAAAGAGGACAGAGCCGGTGAGCTTCGTTCTGCTTTACTAGATGAACTAGACAACGATGAAGATGATATGGAGCTGGAAGTGGAAGGCAGCGTTATCAAACTTTCCAGTTTGAACAAGGTGCTCTTTCCCGGCAAACGCGGCACACCACCAGCTACCAAGCGCGACTATATTAACTACTTGATTCAAGCCTCCGAGCCACTTCTGCGGCAAATCCACGGTCGACCCTTCACTCTAATCCGCTATCCAAATGGCACGGATGGTCAGAAATTTTTTCAGAAACACTGGTCGCAGGGATTGCCGGAATTCGTAGAGACGGTCGAATATTTTTCCGAGCACGCTGATAAAGACGAAGAATATCTGCTCTGCAATAATCTTGCTACGTTGATATGGTGCGGGCAGGTGGCGTCACTTGAACTACATTCCGTCCACGGAAGAATCGATGCTGAGCCGGACGGCGCCAAATTGTCGAAGAAGCTTACTGGCTCCGTAAAAAATATAGAAAGCTCAATTCTGAACTTTCCGGACTTTATGGTGCTGGATCTCGATCCCTATTTGTACAGTGGAAAAGAAGCGGCAAATGCAGAACCTGAATTGCATAAGAAGGGCTTCGCCAAAACCAGGCAGCTCGCGCATTTGCTTAAGGAGATGCTGGACAATCTAGGGCTGAATGCGTTTTTGAAAACCTCAGGAAAAACAGGTTTGCATATTTATATTCCAATTATTCGCAACGTTGATAATGATGCGGTGCGACAGTTAATCGGCACTATTGCTTCGCATGTCGCGAAGATGCGTCCTGCTGATGTAACTGTGGAATGGGCAGTGAAGAAGCGCACCGGGAAGGTGTTCTTCGACTTTAATATGAATGCTCGCCACAAAACTCTTTCGGCACCATATTCAGTGCGGGCTACAAATGCCGGCAATGTTTCACTTCCCATCTCCTGGGATGAATTGGACGATATTTATCCGACCGACTTCGATATTCGCAATGTGCCTGCGCGTTTGGCACAAGTCGGTGACATCTGGGAAAATATCCTCAATGAAAAGACCGATCTGCACAAGGTCTTGCTGAAGTAGTCAGGCAAGACGGTCTAGAATCTCAAAGAGTAGAGTTCGTCTGCGACGATAGACAGAAGTGCTCCGGACCTGCAAACATCCGCGGCAAGGGGATGTCTTGCTTTGATGGAAATTCGTTCGTGTTCAATATCACCGGAATAAACATGCATAAGCAAGGAAATTTCTTGACTAGGTAACTCTTTGGCAATCGCGCTGAAAACTTCAATCCACTTCTCGATTTCGGCAGCGTCTGCCAAGGAGTTCTTCTCTTCGTAACGACCATGCGCCGCCAGTTTTTCTGAAAGTGATCTTTCGATCTTGTTGTCGCTCCAACCCTTTCTTTTCAATTTTTGCTTTTCTCTTGCAAGGTCGAAGGAAGAATCTGCAGCAGATTTGCTTAGTCTTCCAATTGCGGAATTGCAGTGACAGTGTTCGTTGTTTATCGTAATCAATGCCATCTGAACATCCCTCAACTGGGCTGATATTGATGCATTCGAAACAGTCCTTAACTGGACTTTTTTTGAGGAGCAGATCTCCTGCAGATGAAGCCAATCTGCGCTTTTGGGGAAAATCGATAGGACGAAATAACACATGGCTCTATTCTAATAGAATTCTTTGCTCAGGCTCATATTCAAGTGTTTTTGATAAACTGGGCCTTCCTTAAGTGAGCCCTTACCAGAGTGTGAATATGAACAGACACGTCGGCAAAAACATTTTCGTGGGAATCACAGCCTGCTCAATGCTCATGGGGTATTGGGAGCCTTCCGCTTCGGCGCAAAATTCTTCACCTGCGCCTGCACCGTCTTTTCTGCAAATGGCTGGTCAGAAGCTGATGGAAGGTGCGCAAAAGAAAGTAATTCAAAATATGAGCCAGACCATTCAGCAGCAGCAAAATACGCAGCAGAATGGGTCGTTGCCGCCATATTCGAGCGATCCCACTTCTCTTCTATATGCTCAACCGGGAGCCGGCAGCGCTATCAAGCAAGCTGCGCCATGCCGTTCTTGGGTGAATCCAAATGAAAAACCAATTGCTGCATTGTTGTGTATTCATGGTCTTGGCCT